>NZ_JAFCWW010000012.1:0-147727 GCF_049897765.1 Pseudomonas sp. TWP3-2
TGTACCTTTGCAACTTCTGTTTAGGCAGGCTTGAACGCGATGCCAAACGCGTATCAAGCCTGTAAAGGTGTAAACGATGTCCCCGGTCTAATGTGTAAAGGATGTGCCGGTCTCTACAGTGAGGGTCGGCTTTTAGAGACGTTGAACTGTTACTGAGCCAGCCGCTCCAGCAGGCCCCGGCTGCCCATCCACCCCAGGCTTGCCACTCTTGCCACCATCGGCCCGATAAACCACACACCCCTTGGACTTGCCCCCCGCCCCCGGCTTACCACCCGGACCCGCCGCGCCACCGGCACCGCCAGCGACGTCAACCTTGATCAATTCCGCCGGGAAATCACGCGGCACTTCCAGTCGCACCAACGCGCCCGCAGCACCCGGCTGGCCATCGCTGCCGTTGCTACCATCGAACCCGCGACCTGCCTGGCCCCAAGTGCAACCCGGCTCCTGGCCATTCGCGCCGTCGAGTCCGACAAAACCCGGCGCCCCGGTGCCGCCTCGGGCATCCACCAACAACAGCGGCGCTTTCAACGCCTTGAATTGCAGGTTCAGATTGCGCCCCGAGCGCGCGGCCTTCAGATAAGTCCCCGGCGCACCGCGCGCGGTGATCTGGCTGCCTTCGCTCAACTCGGCACGCACAACCTTCATGTCCAGCGCCTGTTCACTCGGCACAATGGCAATCCGCGCCTCATGGCCCAGACGCAATTCACCCACATTCAGCTCAGTGACATTCGACGGAACCAGCAGCGTGCCGTAATCGGCGACTTCGAGTTTTTCCAGCTGCAAGGTGCTGGCGGTATTGGGCAGACGCATCAGCGAGTTGGTTTCAACACTGACCACTTGAGCACAGGCCAAGGGACTGATGAATGCAGCGAGCAGGCAAAGTTTACGCATGGGAAGCCTCCGGAGCGGCCGGGGCCGGGATGGTTTGCAAGTGGAAAACGCCGAACAGCAGAATTCGGCCACGATCGCGCCACGGATGCGGACGACCTTTGAGGCTGCGATTGCACAGCAGCACTTCGAATACATGGATCAGCAACAACAGACCGCCAGCCAGATTGACCAGCAGGTGCAGCGGATGGACAAATGGCACCAGTTGATTGACCAGCACCACACAACAGAACAGCAGGGTCAACAACCGCCCCAGTCCCCAGAAAACCTTCATACGCGCCCCCGTGTTGCGAATTATTCTTTGGGCGCACAGTAAACGCTTCTGCGGGCGATAAGCCAGAGGCAAAAATAAAAATCCCTTACGATCGCCAGAAGGCTGCCGGCACGCCGATGATCGGCGCCCGACAGCTCTAGCCTGCGTACTACAGACAAATCCTAACGATTGATGTGCAACTCTACCCGACGGTTTTGCGAACGCCCCTCGTCAGTGGCGTTATCAGCAACCGGTTCGCTTTCACCGCGCCCTTCACTGGTCAGCTTGCTCGGCGACAGCCCCTGGCTCAGCAAATATTCAGCCACGCTGCTCGCGCGACGTTCGGACAATGCCTGGTTATAAGCATCCGAGCCTTTGCTGTCGGTGTGACCGACGACCTTGATACTCACCACATCGGCGTTACGCAGTTTGTCCATCAGCGTATCCAGCTGCGCCTTGGCCGAAGGTGTGAGGTCGGACTTGTCGAAATCGAACAGCACGTTGCCTGCATCGCTCAAGGTGATGACTTCGGTTTGCTGCACGGGTTCGACCTTTTTCTCGACAACCGGGTATTGCGGCAGCGGACAGCCACGGTGGTCGACCGGGGTGTTTTCCGGGGTGTCGGGGCAACGATCGCGGCGGTCAAATACGCCATCGTCATCTTCATCGCCATCCTGGGCGTAGCAGATCAGTCCGCCGGTGAGGATCCCCAGCGCTGCACCGCCGCCGGCCCATCCGGCACTTTCGATCGCGCCGAGACCGCCACCGACCAGTCCGCCAATGACGCTGCAGATCGGCCAGGTACGTTGATTGAGGGGGGCAGAACCATCGCTGTGGGTGGCGCAACCGGTCAACAGGCTGCTCAGCAGCACCACCGGCAAGACGGACCTTGAGAGAACACTCATTTGGGAAAGCTCCTGTGTCACCGGCCCATACCGGTTACACAGGAGTAAAGACCCGCATCCGCGACTGCACAAGGCGCGGATGCGAGGGAGGCTTAGCGGTCGATTTTGATCTCCGTGCGACGGTTGAGTGCGCGACCGTCGGCAGTTTTGTTATCAGCGACTGGCTGGCTCTCACCGGCACCGGCCACCGAAACGAAGCTGCTGCGCGGCACGCCACTCTGGATCAGGTATTCCACTACCGAGTGCGCGCGGCGATCAGACAGCTTCTGGTTGTAGGCATCGCTGCCGACGCTGTCGGTGTGACCGGTCACGGTCAACCGCGCAGTCGAGGATTCCTGTTTCAGGCGCGTGGCGACTTTATCGAGCACTTGCTTGTCGGCGCCGGTCAGCGTGGCTTTGTCGAACTGGAAATGAACATCGCGGATGACGATGGTTTCTTCCTTGACCACCACAGCTTCTTCGACCACTGGCGCAGGCACTGGTGGTGGGCAGCCATCGGCATCGACCTGCACGCCTTTCGGAGTGCCCGGGCACTTGTCGCGGCTGTCCGGCACGCCATCACCGTCTTCGTCGCCATCACCGTGTACCCAGCAGTAAGCCGCCGCTGTACCGCCGACAACCAACGCGCCGTAACCGGCCCACGCGGCGCTCTCCGTCGCACCGAGGCCCGCGCCGATAACACCACCGACTGCCGCACAGGTCGGCCAGTCGGTTTTCTGCAAACCTGCGCAACCAGTCAACACACTGGTTAGCAGAACCAAGGGTAATGCTGTCCGAACTATGCTCATCTAGTTTTCTCCTGAGGGATCGGCTTAAAACCGATTCAGGGAGTAAAGACCGGAGTTTTAATCTCCGCCAGCAATAGGCCACCGCGGTTTGCGCGCGTGTTCACAGGACTTCGACGCATTTGTTGCAAACCGGCTTGACAGCGCACTTTGCCGACGCGGTCAGGCAGGCTAGTCTTGGCGGTCTGATTGAGGATCTTCGATGACCGTTGCCATTTCTCCCCGCACGCCGCAGCAGGCGCTGGCCGCTTTGCTCGATCGCTACGCCCCGGCGCGCCTGCTGTTGATCGGCGCCAGTGAATTTCCGGCGCTGGCAGCTTTTAAACAAGCGCACCCGGACACTTGCGTGGCGCACGCCGCACCCGGTGCCCTGCCCGCCGAACTGGCTGAGCGGCGTTTCGATCTGGCGCTGGTAGTCGATTGCCTGGAACATCTGCCCAAGCGTGACGGCTTGAATCTGTTGGGCGGGATCCGCAACCTCAACGCCAGTCGCATTGCGGTGCTGGCGGATTTGTCGGCCAGTGGCTGGCAGGAAACCGATTTCTATTCGCTGGCGCTGCAAGCCAGCGAACGCTTTCAGCGCGAAGAACAAGTGTTGACGCTGTTCACCTACGATCTGCTTGACTACAAACAAGTCCCCGACTGGCTCAACTCAAGGTTCTGGGCCAATCCGGAAAACTTCGGGAAATACTGGTGGTAATGCGATGAGTACAGCCATTTGCCCGTGCGGCAGCGGCAATCTGCTGGATGCCTGCTGCGGCCATTATCACGCCGGCCTGCCGGCCCCGTGCGCCGAAGCGCTGATGCGCTCGCGCTACAGCGCCTACGTGCTGGGGCTGATCGATTATCTGGTGGCGACCACCCTGCCCGCGCAGCAATCCGGGCTGGATCGCCAGTCGATCAGCAACTGGAGCGCGCAGAGCACCTGGCTCGGGCTGGAAGTTGAAAGCTCGGAAGTGTTCGGTGGCCAGCCGGAACACGCCTTCGTCACTTTCACCGCACGCTGGCACGATGGTCAGGGTGAACACAGCCATCGTGAGCGTTCTTCGTTCGTGCAGAACAGCGGCCACTGGTACTTCATCGACCCGACCGTGCAGTTGAAGCTGGGGCGCAATGACAGCTGTCCATGCGCCAGCGGGCAGAAGTTCAAGAAGTGCTGCGCGGGGTATTTCGGCGCTTGAGATGAGCGGCGACTAGACTGGGCAGCAAAGGGAGTCACACGATGCTCGGTCAATGGCGCACATTCAAAGCCTTCTCGCTGCTTCTGCTTCTGTCCGTGGGGCTGGGAGGCTGCGCATCCTGGTTCACTGATGAACCCGTAGACCCGGCCGTGCATCTGGTCAAAGTCGAGGTGGTGCGCGCCCGGCTCATGGACCAGAAATTCATCCTGCATTTTCGTATCGACAATCCCAACGACGAAGACCTGACCGTGCGCGGTCTGGAATACCGGATTCATTTGGGCGACATGCTGCTGGCTGAGGGCGAGCACGAACACTGGTTCACCGTGGGGCCGAAACGCAGCGCGTACTTCAAGGTACCGATCCGCACCAATCTCTGGCCGAAGGTCAAAGAGGTAGTGAAGCTGCTGAAAAAACCCGGGCAAAGCATTCCCTATCGACTGGAAGGCGAGATGGAAACCGGTTTATTCATCGCTCACTACGTGCACCTGGCGCGCAATGGCGTGATAATCCCCGCCGATTTAATTCCGGAGCGAACCCGATGACCCAGCAACCTCATGTCCATGGCCCTGATTGCAACCACGATCATGACCATCAACCCCATGATCACGGCCATGACCATCAGCATGACCACGGCCATGTACACGGCCCGAACTGCGGCCACGCCCACCAGGAACCGGTGCGCAACGCCCTGAAAGATGTCGGCCGCAATGATCCTTGCCCATGCGGCAACGGCAAGAAATTCAAGAAGTGCCACGGCGCTTGATGCTTCTGGCCGATATGTTTTTCGCCTGAAACATCGCTATCGCCAGCAGGCTCGCTCCCACAGTAGATCGCACAATCAAACTATGTGGGAGCTGGCTTGCCAGCGATGGCTGAGTGTCAGGCAACATCAATCCTGAATGTGTCGCCCCCATCGCTGGCAAGTCGAATCGTCGCACCGCAGCTCCCACAAGGTTTTCAATCCGCCTTGAGAATGTCAGCGCTGCTGACCACCGTCGCATACTCCCCATGCAAATTCCCCAGCGACATCGCGTGCACCTCCTCGGCTGAGCGCAACGTGCCGAAGTAATCGGCCTTGTCGAACGTGAAACACCCATCCTCCGCCACCCACGCCTCAAACCCCAAATTGCCCGCCGTGCGCGCCGTCGATTCCACGGAATTATTGGTGGCTACGCCGACAATCACCAACTGATCGATCCCAGCCTCGCGCAATCGCGCTTCCAACCCGGTCGCGCAGAATGCGTCCGGCACGCGCTTCTGGACTAGCCATTCATTACCCTGCGGCGTAAATCTCTGCTGAAACTCCACGCCTGACTGCTCCGGCCAGAACACCGAATCCGGCGAATGCGACAGATGCTGCACATGAATCACTGGCCGCGCGCTGCGCCGCCACAGCCTCAGCAAATCGAGGATTCGTTCTTCGGCCAGCGGATTATTCCGCCGCCCGAGCTTCGGATGCAGGATGCCTTGTTGCTGGTCGATGATGATCAGTGCGGCGTTGGCCTTGAGTTCCATGGCGATTATTCTCGTGCACGAAAATTGAATTCTGCGCACTTGAGCATCAGTCGCGACCTCCAGGCAAGTGATCAACTCCAGCGGCAGGACTGCGACGGCCATCCAGGCGAACGATCAGTGGAGAGAAATAAACCCCTCGCCCCGCTTGCGCGGCCACCTCCTGCTCACTAACGTAGCGCCTTTATTGCGCCCCCAGCCTTTACACCCCCGCAGGAGCTTTGCCATGGCCTCGCCAGCCCTTACACATTTTCTTCCCCGGTTCGGCGTTGCCGCAGCAGTGGCTGGTGTTTTGAGCCTGACCGGTTGTCAGACCTGGAACGCTCAGGACACCCTCCCGCCCACCTCCGGCGTGCAGCCGCTCAAGGGTCTGGCGCAAAACGTTTCGGTACGGCGCAATGCGATGGGCATGCCGTTGATCGAAAGCAACAGCTTCCACGATGCGCTGTTCGCCCTTGGCTATGTGCACGCCAGCGACCGCATCAATCAGATGGTGACTTTGCGCCTGTTGGCTCAGGGCCGTTTGGCGGAAATGTCCGGTGCATCGATGCTCGACGCCGACCGCTACATGCGCGCAGTCAATCTGAAGAAGAGTGCCGGCGAGCTGTACAAAGCTTCGTCGCCACGCCTCAAGCGCTTCTTCGAAGTCTACGCGCGGGGCGTCAACGCTTACCTGTTCCGCTACGCCGAAAAACTGCCGGCCGACCTCGCCGCCAGCGGTTACAAGCCGGAATATTGGAAGCCGGAAGATTCGGCGCTGATTTTCTGTCTGTTGAACTTCAGCCAGTCGGCCAACCTGCCTGAAGAAATCGCATCTTTGGTGCTGGCGCAAACCGTCACCACCGACAAACTCGCCTGGCTGTCGCCCTCGGCGCCGGACGAAAAACTGCCGGTGGGCGAGGCTGACAAGCTGCAAGGCATCAAGCTCACCGGGCAGATCCCGGGCCTGACTGAGCTGAGCAACGCCAGCGAACAACTTGCCGCGTTCAACCTGCTCGGCAACACGACGTCGAACAACTGGGCGATCGCCCCGCAACGCAGCCGCAGTGGCAAAAGCCTGCTGGCCAGCGACAGCCATGGCCCGTTGGCCGCGCCGTCGCTGTGGAGCTTCGTGCAGATCCGCGCCCCGAAATATCAGGCTGCCGGGGTGACCGTCGCCGGTTTGCCGATGGTGCTTGGTGGTTTCAACGGCAAAGTCGCGTGGAGCCTGACCAGCGTGCTCGGCGACAATCAGGATCTGTTCCTGGAAAAAATTCGTCGCTCGGGCAACTCGCTGTCCTACGAGGTCAACGGCAAATGGCAGCCAGTGACCGTGCGCAACGAAACCTACTTCGTCAAAGGCCAGCGGCCGATTCGCGAAGCGGTGTATGAAACCCGTCACGGTGCGCTGCTCAACAGTGCTCAGGCTGCGGCGCAAGGCGCAGGTTTTGGTCTGGCGTTGCAGACGCCGAGCTTCACCGATGACAAATCCCTCGACGCATTTTTCGATCTGAGCCGCGCGCAGACCGTCGAACGTGCCTCGGACGCCAGCCGCGAAATCCGCGCCATCGCGCTGAATCTGGTATTCGCCGACGCCAGCAACATCGGCTGGCAAGTCACCGGCCGTTTCCCCAACCGCCGTGAAGGCGAAGGCCTGCTGCCATCGCCGGGCTGGGAAGGTCGCTACGACTGGGACGGTTACGCCGACCCGATGCTGCACCCGTACGATCAAGACCCGGCGCAAGGCTGGCTCGGCACTGCCAACCAACGGGTGATTCCTCACGGCTACGGCATGCAATTGTCCAACTCGTGGGCGGCGCCAGAGCGTGGCGAGCGTCTGGCCGAACTGGCCGGCAGCGGCAAGCATGACGGTCGCAGCGTGATCGCCATGCAATACGACCAGACCACCACTTTCGCCGCCAAACTGAAGAAAATGTTCGAAGCACCGGGCATGGCCCAGCCGCTGAAGAAAGCCATCGAAGCACTGCCCGAGGCTGATCGCGGCAAAGCTCGCGAGGCGTTCACGCGGTTGATGGCGTTCGACGGCAAACTCAGCCCGACCTCGGCCGATGCGGCGATTTATGAGCTATTCCTGCAAGAAAGCATGCAGCAGATCTTCCTCGACGAACTCGGCCCGCAAACCAGTGCGGCGTGGAAAGCGTTTATTGCCAATGGCGATTTGTCCTACGCAGCCCAGGCCGATCATTTGTTGGGGCGTGAGGACAGCCCGTTCTGGGACGACGCGCGCACCGCGCAGAAAGAAGAAAAACCGGCGATCCTCGCCCGCAGTCTGGCCGCCGCGATCAGCGCCGGCGACAGTCAACTGGGTGGCGATCACAAGGCCTGGCAGTGGGGCAAATTGCACAGCTACGCATGGAGAAATGCAAACGGCCAGACCGTGCGCGGGCCACTTGCAGCGGGCGGCGACCACACGACGTTGAATACGGCAGCATTTGCCTGGGGGCAGGACTTCGCCACCACTCGCGCGCCATCGATGCGCTTTATCGTCGATTTTGGCCAGAGTGAACCGCTGATGGGGCAGAACGGGACCGGGCAGTCGGGTAATCCGCTCAGTCCGAATTACCTGAACGGGGTTGATGCGTGGCTCAAGGGGCAATACATCGGGTTGCCGATGCAACCGCAGAACTTTGATCGGGTTTACGGTAAAAACCGTCTCACATTGACCCCGAGCAAATAGCCTTAAAGATCAAGAGCCCCTCACCCTAGCCCTCTCCCGGAGGGAGAGGGGACTGATTGGGGGTTGCTTGAGACTTACACCGACTTGAAAGAGATTTACCGAATCCATAATCGACTCGGTTTTTCAGGTCGATGTACCCCGCCAGACACCTCCGTCGGCCCCCTCTCCCTCCGGGAGAGGGCTGGGGTGAGGGCAACAATTTTCCCGCCAACAAAAATCTTAGATCCTCCCGCGAAATCCATAGAACTTCTGAGCCCGCCAAAACCTCATAGCTAACAAGCCCCCCCACCTGGTAAGGACATGGACCTTGTTATCGCGCGCCCCGAAGGTTTGTATTGTCCCGCAGGGGATTTCTACATTGATCCGTGGCGACCGGTCGAACGCTCGGTGATTACCCATGCCCACGGCGATCACGCCCGCACCGGTAACGAGCACTATCTGGCCGCCAGCCCCGGCGAAGGGATTCTGCGCGCGCGATTGGGCCAGGACATCAGCCTGCAAACCCTCGATTACGGCCAGCGCCTGACCCACCATGGCGTCACCCTGAGTTTTCACCCGGCAGGACACGTGCTGGGTTCAGCACAGGTGCGTCTGGAGTACGGCGGCGAAGTCTGGGTCGCATCCGGTGATTACAAAATCGAACCCGACGGGACCTGCGCCCCGTTTGAACCGGTGCGCTGCCACACCTTCATCACCGAATCGACTTTCGGCCTGCCGATCTACCGCTGGCAGCCGCAAGCCCAAGTGTTTGCCGAGATTAATCAGTGGTGGGCGGAGAACATCGCGGCCGGCAAGGCCAGCGTGCTGTTCTGCTATTCCTTCGGCAAGGCCCAGCGGATTCTGCACGGCATCGACGAAACCCTTGGACCGATCCTCAGCCATGGCGCGGTCGAACCGCTGAACCGCGTCTACAGAGAGGCCGGCGTCTATCTGCCGCCGACTATTTATGCCGGTGATGTGCAGAAGAACGACCCGATGCTGCGCCAGGCCTTGGTCATCGCCCCACCCTCCGCTGGTGGCAGTAGCTGGATGCGCCGTTTCGGCGAGTACAGCGACAGTTTTGCCAGCGGCTGGATGCGTCTGCGCGGCACGCGGCGTCGGCGTGGGGTGGATCGAGGTTTCGTACTGTCCGATCACGCCGACTGGCCCGGCCTCCTGTGGGCCATCGAACAGACTGGAGCTGAACGGGTGATGGTCACCCACGGTTCAATCGGCGTGCTGGTACGCCATCTGCGCGAACAAGGCCTGGACGCGCAAGGTTTCAACACCGAATACGGCGACGATGAAGAGGACAACATCAGCGCCGAACCCGCCGTCGCCGAGGTGCAGCCATGAAAGATTTCGCCGGGCTGTACGCCGAACTCGACGCCACCACGTCCAGCAACGCCAAACTGGCGGCCATGCAGGATTTTTTCGCCAAGGCTGCGCCGGAAGATGCGGCGTGGGCGGTGTACTTTTTGTCCGGTGGGCGACCTCGACAACTGGTGCCAGTGCGCATTCTGCGTGAGCTGGCGGTTGAGGTGTCGGGGCTGACGCCGTGGCTGTTCGAGGAGAGTTATCAAGCCGTCGGCGATCTGGCGGAAACCATCTCGCTGGTGCTACCGGAAAATCCGCACAGCTCCGAGGCCGGCCTCGCCGAATGGATCGAACACAAACTCCTGCCACTGCGCGGTGAAACCCCAGAGTACCTTGCCCGCCAGTTGCCAGCGCTATGGGCGCAACTGGATCGGCCGAGCCTGATGCTGTGCATCAAACTGATCACTGGCAGCTTCCGGGTTGGCGTGTCGAAACTGCTGGTGACCCGTGCACTGGCGGCAATGGCCGGACTCGACAGCAAGCGCGTGGCGCAGCGGCTTGTGGGTTATACCGACTTGTCGAACCGGCCAAGCGCCGACAGTTATCTGAAGCTGGTCGCCCCCGAATCCAGTGATGAACACGCCCAGCGCGGCGGTCAGCCCTACCCGTTCTTCCTCGCCCATGGATTGTCGCAGCCTGTTGAACAGTTCGACGCGCTGCTCGGACCTCCCGGCAACTGGCAGATTGAATGGAAATGGGACGGCATTCGCGCGCAGGTGGTCAAGCGTGAGGGGCGGCTGTGGATCTGGTCGCGTGGTGAAGAACTGGTCACCGAACGCTTCCCCGAACTCGAAACGCTGGTGCACGGCTTGCCCGATGGCACGGTGATCGACGGCGAAATTGTGGTGTGGAAAAGCACTCATCCAACCACCGAAGATGCCTTCGACCCGCAATCGACGGAACCGCCAGCGGTGCAGCCGTTCGCCTTGCTGCAACAGCGCATCGGCCGCAAAACCCTCGACAAGAAAATCCTCGAAGAAGTGCCAGTCGTTGTCCTCGCCTACGACTTGCTGGAATGGCAGGGCGAAGACTGGCGCAATCAGCCGCAGGTCAAACGCCGCGCGCAACTCGAGCAGGTGATTGCGCAGTGCAACAGCCCGGTGCTGATGCCCTCGCCGATCCTGACCGGCAGCGATTGGCTCGATCTGGCCAAACAACGTGAAGCCTCTCGGCGTCTGGGCGTTGAAGGCATGATGCTCAAGGCCCGCGACGCGATGTACGGCGTGGGCCGCACCAAGGACATGGGCGTGTGGTGGAAATGGAAGGTCGATCCGTTCAGCGTCGATGCGGTGTTGATCTACGCCCAGCGCGGTCATGGTCGGCGCGCCAGTTTGTACAGCGATTACACCTTCGCGGTGTGGGATGGGCCGCCGGATTCCAGCCAACGGGCGCTGGTGCCGTTTGCCAAGGCTTATTCGGGGCTGACCGATGCGGAAATGCGTCAGGTCGACAGCATCGTGCGCAAGACCACGGTGGAAAAATTCGGCCCGGTCAGCAGTGTGAAACCGAGTCTGGTGTTTGAGCTGGGCTTCGAGGGCATCGCGCTGTCACGCCGACACAAAAGCGGGATTGCCGTGCGCTTCCCACGGATGCTGCGCTGGCGTCAGGACAAGACCGTGGAAGAGGCCGACAGTTTGGCAACCCTGCAAGACCTGCTCGCCTGACCTTCCTGGAATGCCCACCACCCCTGTGGCGAGGGGATTTATCCCCGCTGGGCTGCGAAGCGGCCCCTGCTATTTTCAGAAGATCCAATAACTCGGGATTTACGACTGCTGCGCAGCCGAACGGGGATAAATCCCCTCGCCACAAGAGCTTCAAGTGCCATAAATTCATCTACGTCGAACCAACCTGGTGCAGCGTTTTGCGTGCGCCCGATTCCGTGCATTCCCCTCCCCACCGTCCTCTTCCCACGCCTTTTAAAACACTTGTTCGGGACTATGGTTCGGAAATTGCTACTTTCTATAAGTCGTAAGCGTTCCAGTAACAATAATTCTGCGCCACAAGCGCTCATATTGGTTCTTAGGGATTGAATAATGAAAAAAGCATTGCTGACTCTTTCTGCACTGGCGTTGTGCATGGCCGCCGGTTCCGCGCTGGCCAAGGAATATAAAGAGTTGCGTTTCGGCGTTGACCCTTCCTACGCACCGTTCGAATCAAAAGCGGCGGATGGCAGCCTGGTGGGCTTCGACATTGATCTGGGCAACGCGATCTGCGCCGAGCTGAAGGTCAAGTGCAAGTGGGTCGAAAGTGACTTCGACGGCATGATTCCGGGCCTCAAGGCCAACAAATTCGACGGCGTGATCTCGTCGATGACCGTGACTCCGGCCCGCGAGAAAGTCATCGACTTCTCTGCTGAGCTGTTCTCCGGCCCGACCGCTTACGTGTTCAAGAAGGGCTCCGGACTGAGCGAAGACGTCGCGTCCCTCAAAGGCAAAACCGTCGGTTACGAGCAAGGCACCATTCAGGAAGCCTACGCCAAAGCCGTACTGGACAAGGCCGGTGTGAAAACCCAGGCCTATCAGAACCAGGATCAGGTGTATTCCGACCTGACTTCCGGGCGGCTCGATGCCGCGATCCAGGACATGCTGCAAGCTGAACTGGGGTTCTTGAAGTCGCCTAAAGGCGAAGGCTACGAAGTCAGCAAACCGGTCGACAGCGAACTGCTGCCAGCCAAAACGGCTATCGGTATCAAGAAAGGTAACACCGAGCTGAAAGCGCTTTTGGATAAAGGTATCAAAGCGTTACACGACGACGGCAAATACGCCGAGATTCAAAAGAAACACTTTGGCGATCTGAATCTGTACAGCGGCAAATAATGCGCCGGCGCCCATCCTTGATGGGCGCCTTTTTCATTCGGTCAGGTTGCTGATTTATGTTCGAAAACCTCTTACAAAATCTGGGGCTCTCCGCGTTCAGTCTTCAGGGCTTCGGCCCGCTGCTGTTGCAGGGCACCTGGATGACTATCAAATTATCGGCGTTGTCGCTGCTGGTGGCCGTGCTGCTCGGCCTGATCGGCGCCAGTGCCAAGCTGTCAAAAGTCAAACTCGTACGTCTGCCGGCGCAGCTGTACACCACGCTGATTCGCGGCGTGCCGGATCTGGTGCTAATGCTGCTGATCTTCTACAGCCTGCAAACCTGGCTGACGACGCTCACCGACTACATGGAATGGGAATACATCGAGATTGACCCGTTCAGCGCCGGGGTACTGACCCTGGGCTTCATCTATGGTGCGTACTTCACCGAGACGTTTCGCGGCGCGATCCTCGCGGTGCCACGCGGTCAGGTCGAAGCCGCCACGGCTTACGGCCTCAAGCGCGGTCAGCGTTTTCGCTATGTGGTGTTCCCGCAAATGATGCGCTTCGCCCTGCCGGGCATCGGCAATAACTGGATGGTGATGCTCAAAGCCACCGCGCTGGTGTCGATCATCGGCCTGGCTGATCTGGTCAAAGCCGCGCAGGACGCCGGTAAGAGCACCTATCAACTGTTCTACTTTCTGGTGATCGCCGCGTTGATCTACCTGTTGATCACCAGCGCTTCCAACTTCATCCTGCGCTGGCTCGAACGCCGCTACGCTGCCGGCGCGCGGGAGGCCGTACGATGATCGAACTTCTGCAGGAATACTGGAAAGCCTTCCTTTATACCGACGGCCAGAACATCACCGGGCTGGCGATGACGATGTGGCTGCTCAGCGCCTCGATTTTCATCGGTTTCCTCGTGTCGATCCCGCTATCGATTGCTCGCGTCTCGCCGAATTTCTACATTCGCTGGCCAGTGCAGTTCTACACCTACCTGTTCCGTGGCACGCCGCTGTATATCCAGCTGCTGATTTGCTACACCGGGATCTACAGCCTCGCCGCCGTACGC
This sequence comes from Pseudomonas sp. TWP3-2, assembly GCF_049897765.1. Lineage (NCBI taxonomy): Bacteria > Pseudomonadati > Pseudomonadota > Gammaproteobacteria > Pseudomonadales > Pseudomonadaceae > Pseudomonas > Pseudomonas sp. TWP3-2. The sequence continues at coordinate 13,422 of NZ_JAFCWW010000012.1, forward strand.
GCGCAACCGCTGCTCGACAGTTTCTTTCGCGATGCGATGAACTGCACGATCCTCGCCTTCGCCCTCAACACTTGCGCCTACACCACGGAGATTTTCGCCGGGGCGATTCGCAGCATGAACCACGGCGAAGTCGAAGCGGCCAAGGCCTACGGTCTGACTGGCTGGAAACTATATGCCTACGTGATCATGCCCTCGGCCCTGCGCCGTTCGCTGCCGTATTACAGCAACGAAGTGATTCTGATGCTGCACTCGACCACTGTGGCCTTCACCGCGACCGTTCCGGACATTCTGAAAGTCGCGCGGGATGCCAACTCGGCGACCTTCCTGACCTTTCAGTCGTTCGGTATCGCTGCGCTGATCTACCTGAGCATTACCTTTGCGCTGGTCGGCCTGTTCCGCCTCGCCGAACGCCGCTGGCTGGCCTTCCTCGGGCCGACCCACTAAGACTTTTCCGTTTCGGGAAACAACAAATGCGCCACCAGATACATGACCTGCTGGCCCCGCTGCCGGGGACCGCGCGCCAGATCCACAGCTTCCACTTCGGCCCGGACAAGGCCAAGGGCAAGATCTACATCCAGTCCTCGCTGCACGCCGACGAACTGCCGGGCATGCTTGTGGCCTGGCACCTCAAGCAACGGCTGGCGGAGCTGGAAGCCGCCGGCCGTCTGCGCAGCGAAATCGTGCTGGTGCCGGTGGCCAACCCGATCGGCCTCGAACAAGTGCTGATGGACGTGCCGCTGGGTCGCTATGAACTGGAGAGCGGGCAGAATTTCAATCGCTGGTTCGTCGATCTCAGCGAAGAAATCGGCAACCAGATCGAAGGCCGGCTCGGCGATGACCCGCAGCACAACCTCGAACTGATCCGCGCCAGCCTGCGCGACGCCCTCGCCCGGCAATCGCCCGCCACGCAGTTGCAATCTCAGCGCCTGACCCTGCAACGGCTGGCCTGCGACGCGGACATGGTGCTGGACTTGCACTGCGATTTTGAATCCATCGTTCACCTGTACACCACGCCCGAAGCGTGGCCGCAGGTCGAGCCGCTGGCGCGTTATATCGGATCGCAGGCGAGCCTGTTGGCCACTGATTCCGGTGGTCAGTCGTTTGATGAATGCTTCACGCTGCTCTGGTGGCAATTGAGGGAGCGCTTTGGCGAACAGTTCGAGATTCCGCTTGGCAGTTTCTCCGTCACCGTCGAGTTGCGCGGTCAGGGTGACGTCAGCCATCCGCTGGCCAGCCGCGACTGTCAGGCGCTGATCGACTACCTGATCCAGTTCGACGCGATCGTGGGCGAAACCAAACCGCAGCCGCCGCTACCCTTCCCCGCCACGCCGCTGGCCGGGGTCGAACCGGTGGTTACACCGGTCGGCGGGCTGCTGGTGTACAGCGTCACCCCCGGCGAATACCTGAAGGCCGGGCAGCAGATTGCCGAGGTCATCGATCCGATCAGTGATCGGATCACGCCCATCCATTGCACCACTGCCGGTCTGCTCTACGCCCGCTCACTGCGGCGCATGGCCACCGCCGGCATGGTGATCGCCCACGTCGCGGGCGCTGAAGCCTATCGCAGCGGCTACCTACTTTCGCCTTGAGGATGTCTGTCCCATGTACAAACTGACCGTTGAAGGCCTGCACAAAAGCTATGGCGACCATCAAGTGCTCAAAGGCGTCTCGCTCAAGGCCAGGACCGGCGACGTGATCAGCCTGATCGGCGCCAGCGGCTCGGGCAAAAGCACATTTTTGCGCTGCATCAACTTTCTCGAACAACCCAACGACGGCGCCATGAGCCTCGATGGCAAGGCAATCCGCATGGTCAACGACCGCCACGGCATGCATGTCGCCGACGCCGATGAATTGCAACGCCTGCGCACGCGGCTGGCGATGGTGTTCCAGCATTTCAATCTGTGGAGCCACATGACCGTGCTGGAAAACATCACCATGGCCCCGCGCCGGGTGCTGGGTTGCAGCAAGCAGGAAGCTGATGACCGTGCGCGGCGTTATCTGGACAAAGTAGGGTTGCCGGCGCGCGTGGCGGATCAGTATCCGGCGTTTCTGTCTGGCGGCCAGCAGCAACGGGTTGCCATCGCACGAGCATTGGCGATGGAGCCTGAGGTGATGCTGTTCGACGAACCGACTTCAGCGCTCGACCCGGAGTTGGTGGGCGAAGTGCTGAAAGTGATTCAGGGCCTGGCCGAGGAAGGCCGGACGATGATCATGGTGACCCACGAGATGAGTTTTGCGCGCAAGGTTTCCAGCCAAGTGCTGTTTCTCCATCAAGGGCTGGTGGAAGAGGAAGGTGCGCCGGAAGACGTGCTGGGCAATCCGCAGAGCGAACGCCTCAAGCAATTTCTCAGCGGCAATCTCAAGTAAAACTAAACCCATGCCCGCGCGGTCACTGAAGGAACACGTTCAGAGCGCATACCGCCGGCATGGGAACCTCCACCGACTTCGCCAGACTCTGGTTCAACGCCCGCGGCTGGAAACCATTCGCCTTTCAGAAACAGGTGTGGGCGGCGGTTAAACGCGGCGAATCCGGATTGCTGCACGCCAGCACCGGCGCCGGTAAAACCTATGCGGTATGGTTTGCCGCGCTGAATCGCTTTGCCCGTCTACGCGCGCCAGTAGAAACCACGCGCAAGCGCAAACCGCTTGCTGAACCGCTGACAGTGCTGTGGATTACGCCGATGCGCGCCCTCGCTGCCGACACTGCGCGTGCGTTGCAGGCGCCGCTGGACGATCTGCAAATCCCCTGGAGCGTCGGCTTGCGCACTGGTGACACCGGCAGCAGCGAACGCGCGCGGCAAAACCGCCGGCCGCCGACCACGCTGATCACCACCCCGGAAAGCCTGACCCTGATGCTCGCCCGCGCCGACGCGCAAACTGCGCTGGCGACCCTGCGCATGGTCGTGGTCGATGAATGGCATGAACTGCTCGGCAACAAACGCGGCGTGCAACTGCAACTCGCACTCGCACGGCTGCGGCGCTGGAATCCCGAACTGATCGTCTGGGGCGTATCCGCCACCCTCGGAAATCAATCCCACGCCGAAGAAGTGCTGATCCCACAGGGTGGCGGCGTGAGTATTCAGGGCCAAAGCGAAAAAACGCTCGCGGTCGATACGCTGCTCCCACCCGCTACCGAGCGTTTTCCCTGGGCCGGACACATCGGCCTGAAGATGTTGCCGCAAGTGGTCGCCGAACTTGACGCCTGCGCCAGCAGCCTGGTGTTCACCAACACGCGGGCGCAATCGGAGATCTGGTATCAGGCCTTGCTAGAGGCACGGCCGGACTGGGCCGGATTGATTGCCTTGCATCACAGCTCGCTGGCGCGCGACACCCGCGACTGGGTTGAGCAGGCACTGAAGAATGGCCAATTGAAAGCCGTGGTGTGCACGTCGAGTCTGGATCTGGGGGTGGATTTCCTGCCGGTCGAACGCGTGCTGCAAATCGGCTCGGCCAAAGGCGTCGCCCGTTTGATGCAGCGTGCCGGCCGTTCTGGCCACGCTCCCGGACGCACGTCGCGGGTGACATTGGTGCCGACGCACAGCCTGGAATTGATCGAAGCCGCAGCAGCCAAGGACGCCGTAGCCCAGCGACGGATCGAACCGCGCCAGTCGCCGCACAAACCACTGGATGTGCTGGTGCAGCATCTGGTGAGCATGGCGCTTGGCGGTGGGTTTCTGCCCGATGAGCTGTACGAAGAAGTCCGTGGCGCTTGGGCATATCGCGAACTGAGCCTTGCCGATTGGGCGTGGGCGCTGGCTTTCGTACGTCACGGCGGGATGTCTCTGACGGCGTATCCGGATTACCGAAGGGTCGAGCCGGATGAGCATGGCGTCTGGCGCGTACCCGACGCACGCTTGGCGCGGCGCCATCGCATGGGCATCGGCACCATCGTCAGCGATGCGAGCATTCAGCTGAAATTCTGGAGCAAGGGCGGTGGCGGCAAGCAGTTGGGCAGCGTCGAGGAGGGTTTTATCGCCCGGCTCAAGCCCGGCGACGGCTTCCTGTTCGCCGGGCGCTTGCTGGAACTGGTGCGGGTAGAAAACATGACCGCTTACGTCAAACGCAGCACTGCGAAAAAAGCTGCGGTGCCGCGCTGGAATGGCGGGCGCATGCCGCTCTCGAATGAACTCGCCGAGGCGGTGGTCGAGCGTTTCAGTGCCGCTGAGCAGGGCCAGTTTATTGGCCCGGAGATGCAGGCACTGCGACCGCTACTGGAAACCCAGTCGCGCTGGTCGGGTCTGCCAACTCGGGAGAACTTGCTGGCCGAGGTGCTGAAATCCCGCGAAGGCTGGCATCTTTTTATCTACCCGTTTGCCGGTCGCCAAGTGCATCTGGGGCTGGCCAGCCTGCTGGCGTGGCGCGTCAGTCAACGACAGCCCGTTACGTTCTCGATTGCGGTCAACGATTACGGACTCGAATTACTCAGCGCCACGCCGGTTGACTGGTCGCAGCAACTTGATGCCGCGCTGCTCAGTCCTGAGGATTTATTGCGCGACGTGCTGGCCAGCCTCAATGCTGGTGAACTCGCATTGCGGCGCTTTCGGGAAATCGCACGGATCGCCGGGCTGGTGTTCGCCGGCTATCCCGGTGCGCCGAAAAGCACCCGACAAGTGCAGGCCTCCAGCGGTCTGTTTTTCGAAGTATTCAAACAATACGACGCCGACAACCTGTTGCTGGCGCAGGCCGGGGAAGAAGTCCTGCGCGAAGAACTGGATATTCGTCGACTGGAACAGACATTGGAGCGCATCAACCGGATGAAACTCGACCTGCACCTGATCAAACGTCCTACACCGCTCGGCTTTCCGTTGCTGGTGGAGCGCATGCGCGAAAGCATGAGTTCGGAAAAACTTGCTGACCGCATCAGGCGCATGGTTGGCGATCTGGAAAAAACTGCCGACAGCGGTAAATCCTGATGGATGCGGCCTATCCGGTGCGTCTCGCGGGAGAAGAACTCTGGTTGTTGCCGGAAAAAGCCCTGTATTGGCCGGCACAGCAAGCGTTGCTGATTGCCGATGTGCATTTTGGCAAAGCCGCGGCCTATCGCAGCCTCGGTCAACCGGTGCCGCATGGCACCACGGCCAGTAACGTTGAAGTGATCGAGCGGATGCTGGCGAAACTACCGTGTCGGCAACTGATTTTCCTTGGCGATTTCCTGCACGGCCCGGGTTCGCATGCCGCCGGGACCTTGCAGACGCTGGCGCAGTGGCGCGCTCGCCATGCGGATCTGCCGATGACGCTGATTCGCGGCAACCACGACAAACGTGCGGGTGATCCACCGGCATCGCTGAATATCCGCGTTGTGCCCGAGCCGCTGCTGCTTGGGCCGTTCGCCCTGCAGCACGAACCGGACCCGCATCCTGAGCGGCATGTGTTGGCGGGCCATGTGCATCCGGTCTATCGCCTACACGGCAAAGGTCGGCAAAGTCTGCGCCTGGCGTGTTTCAGATTGGGTGAGCGGATCAGCTTGCTACCGGCGTTCGGTGCGTTTACTGGCGGCTATCAGGTTGATCGGGATGACAATTGCAGGATTTTCGTCATCGGTGATAACGAAATATGGCCCGTGAGTTGAAATGTTGTTCAGACTTCAACTCACGGGCCATGCATGAATGTGCGGATCAGGCGACAGGCGCGGGTGGCGGCTCGTCCGGCAACGTCGGTTCGCCAGGTTCGGTCGGCTGCTCGTTTGGGGTATCGGGATCAGGCTGACCAGGAATACCGCCGGCCATGCTGATGGGCGGGTGCGCCAACAGGGACCAGGCCAAAACGCCAATCTGATTGGGCTCAAGCCTTGCGAGTTCGGCAGTGATATGCGGATCGATCTTCATGAAGCACTCCTCGGCGAAGGCCCGTTTTGCCAGAAACAAAAACGGGCAGTACACCCCATAGAGTGTCTGCCCGCCAAAGAATTCCCGACATCCGCCGGATGGACGACTCAGGTACGCGGCAGTGTTACGCCACGCTGGCCCTGGTACTTGCCGCCACGGTCCTTGTAGGAAACTTCGCATTCCTCATCGGATTCGAGGAAAAGCATCTGCGCCACACCTTCGTTGGCGTAGATCTTCGCTGGCAGGTTGGTGGTGTTGGAGAATTCCAGCGTCACATGACCTTCCCACTCAGGCTCGAGCGGCGTCACGTTGACGATAATGCCGCAGCGCGCGTAGGTGCTTTTACCCAGGCAGATGGTCAGAACGTTCCGTGGAATACGGAAGTATTCGACGGTGCTGGCCAGCGCAAAGGAATTCGGCGGGATGATGCAGACGTCACTGTGGACGTCGACGAAGCTGCCCGGGTCGAAATTTTTCGGGTCGACGATGGACGAGTTGATGTTGGTGAACACCTTGAAGTGGTTAGTGCAACGCACATCGTAGCCGTAGCTCGACACACCGTAGGAGATCACGCGGTTGTCGTCGTTGCCACGCACCTGGCGCTCAACGAACGGTTCGATCATGCCGTGTTCCTGCGCCATGCGGCGAATCCACTTGTCCGATTTGATGCTCATGGCGGGTGTCCTGAATAACGAGGTGGAGAAAAAATCTGTCCGGCATCTTACCGGGCGCGCCGCCGCGTTCAAAGTCCGTCGAGCAATTCTCGCCGAACTCCCCGGAAATACGGGGCGTGGCGACGATCCGCGGAACCGCTGATCCTTAAATTCAAGAAACCTTTGCAAGAAACATTGGCACGTTACGAAAAACCGGTTAAGGTGGCGTCACTGTGTTGCTTGTGTCACTGAGAATCTCTACACGATATGTTGAATTTCGATCCAACCATCTACAAGAATTTTTCCTGCTCTTTGCACTCAGTCTCGGCCAGGGCACTTCCTGCGTCGCAGTTATCTTTGTTCAAGGAGTTACACCATGTCTAATCGCCAAACCGGTACCGTTAAGTGGTTCAACGATGAAAAAGGCTTCGGCTTCATCACTCCACAATCCGGTGACGACCTGTTCGTTCACTTCAAAGCTATCCAATCCGACGGCTTCAAAAGCCTGAAAGAAGGCCAACAGGTTTCTTTCATCGCTACCCGCGGTCAGAAAGGCATGCAAGCTGAGGAAGTACAAGTTATCTAACTTGTAGCTTCTTTAGTAAAAAGCCCCGCCCTCAAAAGCGGGGCTTTTTTGTGGGCGTGTGTTTTGTGCGCGCAAAAAAAATCGCAGCCGCAATGGCTGCGATTTTTCGTAGGCGGTGTTACCAGGCGACGCCAAACCCTGCGGTGTAACGGGTCTTGTTCAAATCCGCATCGTTGGTACCACTGATGATGTCACGCTCAGCCTTGAGATTCAGCGACGCCCAGTCGGTGACCTTGTAGCGCAGGCCCATCTCGGCATCCAGTGCGTAATCGGCTACACCTGAAAGCGGCTTGCCCACTTCGCCGTTGGTGAAGAATTCGACTTTCTTGCCGATCAGGTAACGGTTGTAATCCCATTTCATAGCGATCGAATAGAAGTTGTCTTTGGCGCCGTCGCGATATTGATAGTCGGTGCGGTTGAACAGCGAGCCAAGAGAGAACGCGCCCAACTCATCATCCCAGAACTGGTAGCCCGGACCGGTACCCACCACACGCTGACGGGCCAGTTCTTCGATGTGATCGCGCTTGTAATTCACACGACCCTGCCAGAACCACTGATCCGTCAGGAAGCGATCGAGGGAATACTCGGCGCGCCAATTGTCAGTGGTGGTCACGTCATCCTGTACTTCGCGGTTGTACTCGCCTTCAGCGATGTGACGCCAGCGGCCGTGACGCGCAGTAGTCTTGAAGCCGACGTCATAGTCATCGGTGTCTTTTTCGGCACGCTGATAATCCAGCGCCAGATCCACATTGCCCTTCCACACCAGATCTTCGACGACAGGTTTAGGCTTGAGGATCTGCTGAATGCTCGCCAGCTCCACAGTCTTCGGCGCTTCGCCGTTGGCCAGGGTGACCTTGCCTTCTTCGGCGGCGCTCAGCGATTTGGCTTTCTCGCCGCTATAGGCGTCCTGCTTGACCAATAACTCCTGATCGCTTTCCAGGGTCTTGACCTCTTTCCAGTCAATCGAGACGGCGCCAGCGTACTTGGTCTGGACCAATAGTTTGCCGCCGTCGAAAACGGTAATTTTACCGCTCAGCTTGTCACCGTTCTTCAACCAGACAGTATCGGCAAGCAGGGGCGTGGACGCACTGAACACAGCAAGGCACATCAAGGTTCTGGACAACATAAGCGGATCGAAGGCTCAAGATTGCGGAAAAAGTTCGGCATTATCCGTAGGAATAAGACCCTGACAAGGACTGACCCAACTATTTCTATTGAGTTCATTTCTCAATTGCGCAGCCACCGTTTACGCTAAAGCCTGTAAACGCGATCAAATTCAGGAACCGCGCCCGTGACCGAGCCACGCCAAGACCCACCAGACGAAGCGCAAATCCGACGCACGGCGCTCTACTCGACGCTGACCCAAGTGCCCGAAGGCAAAGTCGTCAGCTACGGTCAGTTGGCCGAACTGGCCGGATTGGGGCGCGCCGCCCGCTGGGTCGGCCGTACCCTGAGCCAGTTACCCGGCGATACCAAGCTGCCCTGGCACCGTGTTCTCGGCGCCGGAGGCAAGATTAGCCTGCCGGTTGGCAGCCCGTCCGGGGACGAACAACGCGCGCGTTTGCGCACGGAAGGGATTACCGTCCAGAACAATCGTGTGGATATTCGGCGCCATGGCTGGCGCCCGGTAGAGCACAGCGGTTAGAGTGCGCGCTTTGTTTTCGCAATCTTGAGGCAGACTCCAGCCCATGCCCCGTAAAACCTGGCGCGCCGCGCTCGCCGCCTATGCCAGTCCTTCGACGCTCGTGCTGTTGTTGCTGGGTTTCGCCGCCGGCCTGCCGTACATGCTGGTGTTCTCAACGCTATCGGTCTGGCTGCGTGAAGCCGGCGTGGCCCGTGAAACGATCGGCTATGCCAGCCTGATCGGCCTCGCTTATGCGTTCAAATGGGTCTGGTCGCCGCTGCTCGACCAGTGGCGCCTGCCGTTGCTGGGCAAGCTCGGCCGTCGTCGCTCGTGGCTGGTGCTATCGCAAAGTCTGGTGATCCTCGGCCTGATCGGCATGGGTTTCTGCGACCCGCAAAAGCACTTGTCCTGGCTGATCGCGATTGCCGTGATCGTCGCCTTCGCTTCCGCGACTCAAGATATTGCGGTCGACGCCTATCGACTGGAAATCGCCGACGACAGCCGCCAGGCTGCGCTGGCTGCCAGCTACATGTCCGGCTACCGGATCGCTGCGCTGCTGGCGACTGCCGGCGCACTGTTCTTCGCCGAAGGCTTCGGCTCGACCGGTTTCAACTATCAGCATTCAGCCTGGGCCGGCACTTACGTGCTGTTCGGCGCGCTGATGATCCCAGCCCTGCTGACCACCCTGTTCATGCGCGAACCCCCGGTGCCGCTGCGCACGCAGTTGCAGGCCGGCCGCTACACCTTCATGCACCAACTGATGTCGGTATTCGTGCTAATCGTCCTGCTGGTGTCCGTCCCGGCAATGTTCACCCAGTTGTACAACACCGATTTCGCCAGCGTGCTGTTCGAAGGCGTCAGCCCGCTCGACTTGCTGCTCGAAGACCGCGCGTTCCTGCGGGCGATTCTCTACACCACGCTGACCTTCCTGTGCCTGTCGGCCATGGGGCGTCGCGGCTTGGCGCCGGTGCTGACCCCGGTCAACGACTTCATCATGCGTTACCGCTGGCAAGCGCTGCTGCTGCTCGGCCTGATCGCCACCTATCGGATGTCGGATACGGTGATGGGTGTGATGGCCAACGTCTTCTATATCGACCAGGGTTTCACCAAGGATCAGATCGCCAGCGTCAGCAAGATCTTCGGCCTGATCATGACGCTGGTCGGCGCCGGCATGGGCGGTTTGCTGATCGTGCGCTTCGGCATTCTGCCGATTCTGTTCATCGGCGGCATAGCGTCCGCCGGCACCAATCTGTTGTTCGTGATGCTCACGGACATGGGCCCGAACCTGCAGATGCTGGTGGTGACCATTTCCCTCGACAATTTCAGTTCCGGCCTCGCCACTTCGGCATTCGTCGCCTACCTGTCGAGCCTGACCAACCTGAAATTCTCCGCAACCCAGTACGCCCTGCTCAGCTCGATCATGCTGCTGTTGCCTCGCCTGATCGGCGGCTACTCCGGGGTGATGGTGGAAAAATTCGGCTACCACAGTTTCTTCCTGATCACCGCGATGCTCGGCGTGCCGACCCTGCTGCTGATCGCACTGCACTGGTTCCAGGAGAGCCGCCGCGAAGGCCCGACGCCGACGCCCGAGCCTGTGCCGACTCCAGTCGCGGAAGAATCGTAGGAAAAGTCAGCGGCGGCGGGAGGATTGCCGCCGTCCAGCCTTGCCGCCGGCCACACTTCTGTACGTCAGCAAATCTCGCCGGTACACTGCTCCGTCATTTCCAGTCTCAGCAACCGACAACGGCCAACCATGCGCACCAGTCAATTTTTGCTCGCCACACAGAAAGAAACGCCTTCCGATGCGGTAGTGATCAGCCATCAGCTGATGCTGCGCGCCGGCATGATCCGCAAACTTGCCTCGGGCCTGTACACCTGGCTGCCCATGGGTTTGCGGGTAATGCGCAAGGTTGAAGCCATCGTTCGTGAAGAAATGAACGCCGCCGGCTCTCTGGAAGTGTTGATGCCGAGCACCCAACCGGCCGAGCTGTGGCAGGAATCGGGACGCTGGGAAGAATACGGCCCTGAGCTGCTGCGCTTTAAAGATCGCCACGGTCGTGATTTCTGTGCGGGCCCGACCCACGAAGAAGTCATCACCGATCTGATGCGCAACGAGTTGAGCAGCTATAAGCAGTTGCCGATCAACCTGTACCAGATCCAGACCAAATTCCGTGACGAAATCCGCCCACGCTTCGGGTTGATGCGCGGTCGCGAATTCATCATGAAGGACGCGTACTCGTTCCACGCCGACCAACCGTCGCTGCAGGTCACCTATGACCGCATGCATCAGGCGTACTGCAACATCTTCACGCGTCTGGGTCTGAAATTCCGCCCGGTTGAAGCTGACAACGGCTCGATCGGCGGCGCCGGCTCCCACGAGTTCCACGTATTGGCCGAGTCCGGCGAAGACGATATCGCCTTCAGCAACGGCTCCGACTACGCGGCTAACATCGAGAAAGCCGAAGCCGTACCGCGTGAAACCGCGCGTGCTGCTGCGACTGAAGAGCTGCGCCTGGTCGACACGCCAGATACCAAGACCATTGCCGCGCTGGTGGAAAAATTCAATCTGCCGATTGAAAAGACCATCAAGACCCTGATCGTGCGCGCCGAAGAAGAAGGCAAGTTGATCGCCCTGGTGATCCGTGGCGACCACGAACTCAACGAAATCAAGGCTGCCCAGCAACCTGGCGTCGCCAGCCCGCTGGTCATGGCCACCGACGCCGAACTGCGTGACGCCATCGGCGCCGGTGCTGGTTCGCTCGGCCCGCTGAACCTGCCACTGCCGATCATCATCGACCGTTCGGTCGAGCTGATGAGCGACTTCGGTATCGGCGCGAACATCGACGACAAGCATTACTTCGGCGTCAACTGGGAGCGCGATCTGCCGGTTCCAACCGTTGCCGACCTGCGTAACGTGGTTGCTGGCGATCCAAGCCCGGATGGCAAAGGCACGCTGGCCATCGCGCGCGGTATCGAAGTCGGGCACATCTTCCAGCTGGGCAACAAGTACAGCAAGGCGATGAAGTGCGAAGTGCTGGGTGACAACGGCAAGCCTGTAACCCTGGAAATGGGCTGCTACGGCATCGGCGTTTCGCGCGTGGTGGCTGCGGCCATCGAGCAGAACAACGACGCCAACGGCATCATCTGGAGCGACACTCTGGCGCCATTCCAGATCGCTCTGGTACCGCTGCGCTATGAAACCGAGCAGGTACGCGAAGCCACCGACAAGCTGTATGCGGAACTGACCGCTGCCGGCTTCGAAGTGCTGCTGGACGACCGCGACAAGAAAACCAGCCCGGGCATCAAGTTCGCGGACATGGAACTGATCGGCATCCCGCACCGGATCGTGGTCAGCGACCGTGGCCTCGCCGAAGGCAACCTGGAATACAAGAGCCGTACCGAAAGCGAGGCGCAAGCCCTGCCAGTCGCCGACGTGCTGTCGTTCCTTCAGGCCCGTATCCGCCGCTGAAACCAGATAGAGACGTCATGTTCAAGCGAAACACCTTAGGCCTCGGAGGCGCCACCCTGTGTGGCGCCCTGCTGGTCAGCGGCTGTGCCAATCACATGTCACAGCGCAGCGAGCACGAGGAACGTATCGAGCGCAAATTGCTCGATCACAGCCTGCAAATTGATGTCGGCGAGCCCAAGGTGCTTGAGCTGCCGCAACGCCGCGTGAAGATTCACGAACAGAAGACTTTCGAAGTCACCGAGTTCGAAGTCAGTCGGCATTACGACCGCTACACGCCGTACCAGCCCTGGCGAGAGGTCTACGAGATCCCGCTGGGGGTGGTCGCGGTGGTCGGCGGTGTCGGCGCAAACATAGTCAACGTGTTCGCACTCGGCAATTTGCCGGATAGCGTCACGCGTGACTGGTTCAGCTACGGTTTCGCCGGGCTCAACCCGTTCATGAACGTGCAATCCAACGGACGCGCGCAGCAGAACCTGGCCGGCATCGACGAAGTGCAGCGCGACAAACGCACCGAGTATTCGAGCCTGCCGTGGAGCGAGCGCCCGGTGCAGGTCAAGGCCGGCAAGCAGACTTTCGACATGACCACCGATCGCAATGGTGTGTTGCGCCTGAATCTGCTGGACAGTCCGTTCGCCGAACATGACTTGAATCATCTGGGCAAATTGCAGATCACTGTCGAAGACGGCAAGGATGACGTGCACACCGACTCGACGCTGGCAATCAGCCCGGGTCTGCGCGGCAAATTGCTGGAGGCTCACGGACTGATTTATGAAGATCTGGAAGACGACGAAGTGAGCCAGTGGGTACACCGGGTCAAACGCTTGTCGGAACTGGGTCTGGAAGAAGAAGCCAGCGAGCTGGAACAGAGCCTGATCGAACTGACCCGCAACGATCCTGAGTTGCAGGCCGAGTTTCTCAAGTCTTTGACCAAGGATGCCGGGCGACTGGTGGCGGATCCGGGACCGAATTAAGGCTGAAAGCATCGCGGGCAAGCCCGCTCCCACAAGGTTTTGGGTGTTCACATAATTTGTGTTTCACACAGAACACTGTGGGAGCGGGCTTGCCCGCGATGGCAATCTCGAACTCACCGAAAAACTACCGCTCAAACAACTCCATCTGCTCAAACCCGCCGCGCAAATCCTCCAGCCTCACGCCGACCCCAAGCAACCGCACCGGTTTGCCACCCCGATTGAACGCCTGCGTCAGCATCAACTGATAACTGCCCAAGTCCCGCCCTGCCCCAGCCTGCTCCAGCGTGGTCTGGGTGAAATCGTGAAACTTCACTTTGACGAACGGCTTGCCCGGCCGGTAGCTGCTGTCGATGCGTTCCATGCGGTTTTTCAGGGTCTCCAGCAATTCCGGCAGTTTGTCGAGACAGCTGCGCAGATCCGGCAGATCCACGTCGTAGGTGTTTTCCACGCTGATCGACTGACGGCGACTGTCGTTGTGCACCGCACGCTCATCAATCCCACGCGCCAAGCTCCACAATCGCTCGCCGAAACTGCCGAATTCGCGCACCAGCGTCAGCTTGTCCCACTCGCGCAGGTGTTGACAGTCAACAATGCCCAACCGGCCAAGCTTGTCGGCGGTGACTTTACCCACACCGTGCAACTTGCTCACCGGCAGTCCACTGACAAACTCTTCGACTTGATCCGGGGTTATCACGAACAAGCCGTTGGGCTTCTTCCAGTCGCTGGCGATCTTCGCCAAAAACTTGTTCGGCGCCACTCCGGCGGAAACGGTGATGTGCAACTGATTGGACACGCGGCGACGGATATCCTGAGCGATCCGCGTAGCACTGCCGCCGAAATGCGCACTGTCGGAGACGTCGAGATAGGCTTCGTCCAGGGACAACGGCTCGATCAGGTCGGTGTAATCGCTGAAGATCGTATGGATTTCTCTGGACGCTTCGCGGTAGGCATCCATCCTTGGCTTGACGATGGTCAGGTCCGGGCACAGCTTCAAGGCATGCCCGGAAGACATCGCCGAACGCACACCGTAGGCGCGCGCTTCATAGTTGCAGGTGGCAATCACCCCGCGCCGATCCGCCGACCCGCCCACCGCCAGCGGCTTGCCGGCCAGGTTCGGGTCATCACGCATCTCAATGGCGGCGTAGAAACAGTCGCAGTCGACGTGGATGATTTTTCGCTGAGTCATGACAGAAAAGGCAACGTGGCGAGCCGGATCGGCAGTATCTCACTGACACCTGTATATAGCACCAGTGGTAAGAAGGTTCTTTTGCACCTGTAGGAAAACCCGGATGAATTTATTTTATTAATCGAAAAGCGGGATCCAATAGAGCTACAGCCCTTGCCCCGCCTGCGCCTCAGCCCCGCAAGCCGTCTCAGTCAAACGGCTAACTGATTGAACCTTAAGCTTTTTATCCAGATTGCGGGTTGACACCCCGGCGATCCTCTGTAGAATGCCGACACACAGACGCGGGATGGAGCAGTCTGGTAGCTCGTCGGGCTCATAACCCGAAGGTCGTCGGTTCAAATCCGGCTCCCGCAACCAAACATCAAAAAAGGCTACTCGAAAGAGTGGCCTTTTTTGTGCGCGTCAGTTTCTTCCTTTATAGAGAGCTGCTTATGCGTCTGCGTTGCAAAGGAATTCTTTAAGATTCCGGAACTTAGCGCCGCCCTGCGACAGAATGACGCGATTTGGCATTTATTTGAATCTTCTCGAGATTAGCGGTTGACACCCCGCCGTTCCTCTGTAGAATGCCGCCACACAGACGCGGGATGGAGCAGTCTGGTAGCTCGTCGGGCTCATAACCCGAAGGTCGTCGGTTCAAATCCGGCTCCCGCAACCAAACATCAAAAAAGGCTACTCGAAAGAGTGGCCTTTTTTGTATCTGTCGAAAAAGTCCTTTCGCAACAATGATCTGTCACTGTGCAGTGAACCGCTCAGGATCATCAAACCTGCTGTGCTGCGACTATGCTTGAGTCGCGGGCAACGGGTCTGCTATCCATGAGATGCCCTCGCCGATCCTCGGTGGGAGGCGTAATATTTTGTGATTATTTTTTCCTACAGGGATTGGTAACTTGGCTGGATACCTCCATCCTGTCGCGCACAATCCAAGAGGTGATTGATGCGCGCCAACTCGTCTGATCCACAAGACTCCGTCACAGCGACCCAACCGATCAAGCCCGAGCGTTTACGCCTGCTGGATCGAATCAGCAAATACCGGCAGCCAATTGGTCTGGCCGTCACTCTGCTGCTGTTCGCCATCGCGCTGATTGCCTGTCGTCATCTGCTCAGCGAGCTGGATCTCGATGCGCTCCACGACTCTATTCTCGACGTTCCGCGACCGGCATTGCTCGGT
Organism: Pseudomonas sp. TWP3-2; assembly: GCF_049897765.1. Lineage (NCBI taxonomy): Bacteria > Pseudomonadati > Pseudomonadota > Gammaproteobacteria > Pseudomonadales > Pseudomonadaceae > Pseudomonas > Pseudomonas sp. TWP3-2. Next base: position 28,904 of record NZ_JAFCWW010000012.1, read on the forward strand.
GCTCTGGGCGCGACTGCGATCGGCTTCATTATTCTGCTGGGCTATGAATGGTCGGCCAGTCGTTACGCGGGCGTGACGCTGCCGCCGCAAACCCTGGCCATGGGCGGCTTTACAGCCTTCGCCATTGGCAACGCGATCGGGCTGTCGCTGCTGTCCGGCGGCTCGGTGCGCTACCGTTTATATGCAAGGCATGGGCTGGGGGCGTCGGAAGTCGCGCACATGACCCTGTTCGCCAGCCTGTCTCTTGGCTGCGCCCTGCCCCCGCTGGCGGCCCTCGCCACACTGAGCGACTTGCCTGCCGCTTCCCAGGCCTTGGGACTGTCCGAGATGTTGCTGGGCAGCGTCGCCTCGGTGGTGCTGCTTCTCGGCGCAGCTTTGGCTGTCGGCATCTATCGCCGGCGCCTGCCGGAACAGCCTTACCGTGACAACCTGCTGGTCAAGGCCGGCCGCCGCACCCTGCGCCTGCCGGGTCGGCGCCTGACCTTCCTGCAACTGATCATCACCGCCCTCGACGTCGCCGCTGCCGCCACCGTGTTGTATCTGCTACTGCCGGAAGCGCCGCCATTTGGCGCGTTCCTGCTGGTGTATCTGTTGGCACTGGCCGCCGGTGTGCTCAGCCATGTGCCGGGCGGCGTTGGTGTGTTCGAAGCGATTCTGCTGGCTGCCTTTGCCGACAAACTGGGTGCCGCGCCGCTGGCCGCTGCGCTGCTGCTGTATCGCCTGATCTATGTGGTGCTGCCGCTGCTAGTGGCCTGCGTACTGCTGCTGATCAACGAAGGCCAGCGCCTGTTTCAGTCGCAGACGATGCGTGCGGCTTCCGGTCTGGCAGCGCCGATTCTCGCGGTGCTGGTATTCCTGTCCGGCGTGGTGCTGCTGTTTTCCGGCGCGACTCCGGAAATCGACACTCGTCTGGAGCACATCGGTTTTCTGATCCCGCACCGCTTGGTTGACGCTTCGCACTTTGGCGCCAGTCTGATCGGCGTGCTGTGCCTGCTGCTGGCTCAAGGCTTGCGTCGCCGCTTGTCCGCAGCGTGGATGCTCACCACCATTCTGCTGCTGGTCGGCGCCCTGCTTTCGCTGCTCAAGGGTTTCGATTGGGAAGAAGCGCTGTTGATGACGCTCACCGCGAGTCTGCTGGGGGTGTTCCGCCGCTCGTTCTATCGCCCGAGCCGTTTGACCGAGTTGCCGTTCTCGCCGCTGTATCTGGTCGCCAGCCTGTGCGTGCTCGGTGCCTCGACCTGGCTGCTGCTGTTCGCCTATCAAGACGTGCCGTACAGCCATCAACTGTGGTGGCAGTTCACCCTCGATGCTGACGCACCGCGTGGTCTGCGTTCGTTGCTCGGCGCTGCGGTGTTGTTGATCGTGATCGCCCTGACCTGGCTGCTGCGTACTGCGCGCCCGGTGATCCACCTGCCGACACCAGAGGAGCTGGAACGCGCCTCGAAGATTCTGATGTCCTCGGCACAGCCGGATGGCGGCCTCGCCCTGACCGGTGACAAGGCGCTGCTGTTCCACCCCAACGACGAAGCCTTCCTGATGTACGCCCGCCGTGGGCGCAGTCTGGTGGCGCTGTACGACCCGATCGGCCCCGGCCAGCAACGGGCGGAAATGATCTGGCAGTTCCGTGACCTGTGCGACATCTATCACGCCCGCCCGGTGTTCTACCAAGTGCGCGCCGAGAACCTGCCGTACTACATGGACATCGGCCTGACCGCGATCAAACTCGGCGAAGAAGCCCGGGTCGATCTGATTCGCTTTGACCTGGAAGCCAAGGGCAAAGAGATGAAAGACCTGCGTTACACCTGGAACCGTGGCACCCGCGATGGCCTGTCGCTGGAAATCCACGAGCCGGGGCATGCACCGATGGATGAGCTCAAGGTGATTTCCGATGCCTGGCTGACCGGCAAGAACGTGCGCGAGAAAGGCTTCTCCCTCGGCCGCTTCAGCGACGATTACCTGAAGCATTTCCGCATCGCGGTGATTCGCTTCGAAGGCCGCCCGGTGGCGTTCGCCAATCTGCTCGAGACTTACAGCCATGACCTGGCCAGTCTCGACCTGATGCGCGCACACCCGGACGCGCCGAAGCTGACCATGGAATTCATGATGGTCGGCCTGATTCAACACTATAAGAGTCACGGATACGCGCGCTTCAGCCTGGGCATGGTGCCGTTGTCGGGGTTGCAACCCCGCCGTGGTGCACCGCTGACCCAGCGTCTGGGCTCGATGGTTTTCCGCCGTGGTGAGCAGCTGTACAACTTCCAAGGCTTGCGCCGCTTCAAAGACAAGTTCCAGCCTGACTGGGAACCCCGTTATATGGCCGTGCCCGCCGGACTCGATCCGCTGGTGGCGCTGGCCGACACTGCTGCCCTGATCGCGGGCGGCTTGACTGGATTGGTGAAACGCTGATGATTCAACGCTCCCTGAAGTACATCCTGGCCGCACTGATCGTGCTGGCGGTGATTGCCGGCGGCGGTTTCTGGTACCTCAAACGCCCGGCACCGGAACCGACCCTCGAACAGCTGAAAGCGGCCGATGGCACGGCCATGATCCGCGTCATCCCCGGCACCAAGCCCAAGGCTCAGGTGCTGGTGGCCGTCACCGACGAACAGAAACTCAGCGACAAGCAACTGAGCACCCTGAGCCGCAGCGCCTCGGCGCAGATCGTTCAGGTGATTCTGCCCAAGGACTGCCTGCTGCAAAGCCGCGCCCTGCAAACCGGCCTGCGTGAACTGAACGGCCCGGCCACACTGGTCAGCGGCATCGGCCCTGGCGCCGTACTGGCCTGGCGCTGGTTGTCCGAGCAGAAAGACGACAAGGCCCAGGCCATTTCCGTCGACCTCGCACTGGAGAAACCCGGCTGCACTCACTTGCTGCCGAAAGCCGCTGCCCACGGCCATTGGCTGGTGGCGTGGAACGACAACCCGGACGACGCCAGCGCAGGGTTCGTGCGTGATCAACCGAACGCCGAAACCAGCATCAGCGACTACGACATCAATCTGCCGCAAGTGCTGAACAACGAACTGCGCAAAATCCTCGTCGGCGGCGACAAAGCTGCCGGTGGTCTGCAGATTCCAGTGGTAGAAGTCCCGGCCGGTCAGGCCAAAGACACCGTGACCCTGTTTCTTTCCGGTGACGGCGGCTGGCGCGACCTCGACCGCGACGTGGCCGGCGAAATGGCCAAGATTGGCTACCCGGTGGTCGGCATCGACACCCTGCGCTACTACTGGCAGCACAAGAGCCCGGAGCAAAGCGCGCTGGATCTCACCGAACTGATGCAGCACTCCCGGCAGAAATGGGGCACCAAGCGCTTCGTCCTCACCGGTTACTCGTTCGGCGCTGACGTCTTGCCGGCAATCTACAACCGCCTGCCTGAAACGGAACAGCAACGCGTCGACGCAATCATCCTGCTGGCCTTCGCCCGCACCGGCAGCTTCGAAATCGAAGTCGAAGGCTGGCTCGGCAACGCCGGCAAAGAAGCCGCCACCGGCCCGGAAATGGCCAAACTGCCAGCGGCCAAAGTGGTGTGCATCTACGGTGAAGAAGAGGCCGATGAAAGCGGCTGCACCGACAAGACTGCGGTTGGCGAAGCGGTGAAGCTGCCTGGCGGGCACCACTTCGACGAGAATTATCCGGCGCTGGCCAAGCGTCTGGTGGAATTGATCGAGAAGCGCCAGAGCAAGGACTCGGTCGCCGAAGAGTGATCTGAAGCGCACCCACAAAAAGCCCCCGCCACTTCGCAGTTGCGGGGGCTTTTTATTGTTCGTAGCACCGCATATCCCTGTCGGAGCGGGCTTGCCCGCGATAGCGGTGGATCAGTCACAAATTCATGCACTGACACACCGTCATCGCGGGCAAGCCGGCTCCCACAGGGTTCTTGGCGGGGTTTGGATAGTTAACAGCCACAAAAAAGCCCCCGCCAGTCGCAAGACTGACGGGGGCGTTTGGTTGAGGCAGGCTTACATCTCGACCTGCGTCCCCAACTCAATCACCCGGTTCAGCGGCAGATTGAAGAAACGCAGATTGCCATTGGCATTCTTCAACATGAACGCGAACAACGCTTCACGCCAGCGGGCCATGCCTTCGAGTTTCGAGGCGATCACTGTTTCGCGGCTGAGAAAGTACGTCGTACGCATCGGGCTGAAGTCGAGGTCATCCAGATGACACAGCTTCAGCGCCTGCGGCACGTCCGGCTCGTCGGTGAAGCCGAAGTGCAGGATCACCCGGAAGAAGCCGTCACCGTAAGCATCCACTTCGAAACGCCGTGATGGCGGCACGCGCGGGATGTCTTCGTAGACCACGGTCAGCAATACCACCTGCTCGTGCAGCACCTGGTTATGCAGCAGGTTATGCAACAGCGCGTGCGGCACGGCGTCGGAGCGCGCGGTGAGGAACACGGCGGTGCCCTGCACGCGGTGCGGCGGTTGCACGCGGATGCTGCTGATGAAGATTGGCAGCGGCAGCGCGCCTTCGTCGAGGCGCTCGACCAGCAACTGCTTGCCGCGCTTCCAGGTGGTCATCAGCACGAACAGCGCGATACCGGCGATCACCGGAAAGGCACCGCCCTGAACGATTTTCGGCACGTTGGCGGCGAAGTACAGACCGTCCACCAGCAAAAAGCCGAGCAATACCGGAACCGCGAAAATCGGTGGCCATTTCCACAGCAGCAGCATGACTGCCGACACCAGGATCGTGGTCATGAGCATGGTGCCGGTCACCGCCACGCCGTAAGCCGAAGCCAAGGCGCCGGAGGATTCGAAACCGAGCACCAGCAACACCACGCCGACCATCAGCGCCCAGTTCACCGCGCCGATGTAGATCTGGCCCTGCTCGTCGCTGGAAGTGTGCTGAATGTACATGCGCGGAATGTAACCGAGCTGAATCGCCTGACGGGTCAGCGAGAACGCACCGGAAATCACCGCTTGCGAGGCGATCACCGTGGCCATGGTCGACAGGCCGACCAGTGGAATCAACGCCCAACTCGGCGCCAGCAGGTAGAACGGGTTGCGCGCCGCTTCCGGGTTTTCCAGCAGCAATGCGCCCTGGCCGAAGTAGTTCAGCACCAACGCCGGGAGCACGAGGATGAACCAGGCGCGGGCAATCGGCTTGCGGCCGAAGTGGCCCATGTCGGCGTACAGCGCTTCGGCACCGGTCAGTGCCAGCACCACAGCGCCGAGGATCGCCACGCCCATGCCCGGGTGCACGACGAAGAAATTCACCGCCCACATGGGGTTCATCGCATGCAGCACTTCAGGCGAGTGGCTGATGCCATAGACACCGAGGGCACCGAGCACAAGGAACCAAGTGACCATGATTGGCCCGAAGAGAATGCCGATCCGCGCCGTGCCGTGCTTCTGGATCAGAAACAATGCGACCAGCACCACCAGCGACAGCGGCACCACCCAGTGATCGATACCATCGAACGCGAGGCCCAGACCTTCAATCGCCGACAGTACGGAAATCGCCGGGGTGATCATGCTGTCGCCGTAAAACAGCGCCGCGCCGATCAGCCCGCAGACCACCAATAGCGAGCGCAATTTCTTGCGTTCACCCGCTGCCCGCCGCGCCAGTGCCGTAAGCGCCATGATCCCGCCCTCGCCTTGGTTGTCGGCGCGCAGCACGAACATCATGTACTTGATCGAAACGACCCAGATCAGCGACCAGAAGATCAACGACAAAATGCCCAGCACCCCGTCGTGATTAACGGCCACGCCATAGCCGCCGGAAAACACTTCTTTAAGGGTGTACAGCGGGCTCGTGCCGATATCGCCGTAAACCACCCCGACCGCCGCGACCAGCATGCTCAGCGGCTTGGAGGCCGAACCCTCGGCGCCTGCCGCGTGACTACTTGCCTGACCCATCCAACAACTCCTGATTCCAGACCGGCTTCGTTGAGCGAAGCACTATGCTTTGTGTGCAGCATGCGCGTTTTTACGCCCTGTAACAGACGTTTTCTTGACTGTAAAAATTCAGTAAAGCGCAAAGGCGCGAAGCATAGCGCAGCACTCGTCGTATTTCCCTGCATAAAGCTGGTCAAGTGCGCTGTCCGCCGATAGAATTGCGCACTTTTTGATCAGAGGCGCAGTTCAAGCGCCCATCCGTCGATTCCCGAGTCAGGTGATCGATGTCACAAATACCGAGGTTAGACATGTCCACCACTCCTGCGCCAGCCAATCCCAAGGTTGGCTTCGTATCCCTGGGTTGCCCGAAAGCTCTGGTCGACTCCGAACGGATCCTGACCCAGCTGCGCATGGAAGGCTATGACGTGGTGTCCACTTATCAGGACGCCGATGTCGTGGTGGTCAACACCTGCGGCTTTATCGACTCGGCCAAGGCTGAATCGCTGGAAGTGATCGGTGAAGCGATCAAGGAAAACGGCAAGGTGATCGTCACCGGCTGCATGGGTGTGGAAGAAGGCAACATCCGCAACGTGCACCCGAGCGTGCTGGCCGTGACCGGCCCGCAGCAGTACGAGCAAGTGGTCAACGCCGTGCACCAAGTCGTGCCGCCGCGCAAAGATCACAACCCGCTGATCGATCTGGTGCCGCCGCAAGGCATCAAGCTGACCCCGCGTCACTACGCGTACCTGAAGATTTCTGAAGGCTGCAACCACAGCTGCAGCTTCTGCATCATCCCGTCGATGCGCGGCAAACTGGTCAGCCGTCCGGTCGGCGACGTACTCGACGAAGCTCAGCGCCTGGTCAAATCCGGGGTTAAAGAGCTGCTGGTAATCTCCCAGGACACCAGCGCCTACGGCGTCGACGTCAAATACCGCACCGGCTTCTGGAATGGCATGCCGGTAAAAACCCGCATGACCGAACTCTGCGAAGCGCTGAGCACGTTGGGGGTGTGGGTGCGTCTGCATTACGTTTACCCGTACCCACACGTTGACGAGCTGATCCCGTTGATGGCTGCCGGCAAGATCCTGCCGTACCTGGACATCCCGTTCCAGCACGCCAGCCCGAAGGTTCTCAAGTCGATGAAACGCCCGGCGTTCGAAGACAAGACCCTGGCGCGAATCAAGAACTGGCGTGTGATCTGCCCGGATCTGATCATCCGTTCGACCTTCATCGTCGGCTTCCCCGGCGAAACCGAGGAAGATTTCCAGTACCTGCTGGAATGGCTGACCGAAGCCCAGCTCGACCGCGTGGGTTGCTTCCAGTACTCGCCGGTGGAAGGCGCACCGGCCAATGATCTGGATTTGGAGATCGTGCCGGACGACGTCAAGCAGGATCGCTGGGATCGCTTCATGGCGCACCAGCAGGAAATCAGCTCGGCGCGCCTGCAACTGCGCATCGGCCGCGAAATCGAAGTGCTGGTGGATGAAGTCGACGAGCAAGGCGCGGTTGGCCGTTGCTTCTTTGATGCACCGGAAATCGATGGCAACGTATTTATCGATAACGGCAGCAACCTCAAGCCGGGCGACAAGGTTTGGTGCAAGGTGACTGACGCCGACGAATACGACCTGTGGGCTGAGCAGATCTAAACGCAAAAATCCAAAAAGCCCTGCTCTCTTGACGAGATGCGGGGCTTTTTTACGGCTATCGTTTGTGAGGGGAAGGACTCCCTCACACATGACAAAGAGGCTAACGGGCATGCGCCACCATTCGGTCATCCACACACCGAAGCTCAGCGATTACCAGGAACTGACCCGGGTCTGGGAGGCCTCGGTTCGTGCCACCCATGATTTTCTGCCGGACAGCTATATCGAGTTGCTGCGTAATCTGGTGCTGACGCGCTATCTCGACGCGGTCATGCTGATCTGCACCAAGGACAGCCACCAGCGCATCACCGGGTTCGCCGGCGTGGCGGCCGGCAAGATCGAAATGCTGTTCATCGATCCGGCCAGTCGCGGCCAAGGGTTGGGCAAGAAGCTGCTCAATTACGCGATGCAGCATCTGAACGCCGATGAACTGGACGTCAACGAGCAGAATCCGCAAGCGCTGGGGTTCTACTTCAAGCAAGGATTCGAAGTGATCGGCCGTTCGGAGGTCGATGGCATGGGTCAGCCGTATCCGTTGTTGCATATGCGCCTGCGCCAGAATCAACAACGCTCAGGCAACGGCTGAACATACTTGGATCCCACAAGAAATACGAACACCCTACAAATGGAACCGGGCTTAACCGGCGCCAGGCAGGTACAATGCCCACCCCTTTTTTGTTACGGCCGCTGAAATGACTGACCCGATTCGCCTCTCCAAACGCCTCATCGAACTGGTCGGTTGCTCCCGCCGGGAGGCCGAGCTGTTCATCGAGGGCGGCTGGGTCACCGTGGACGGCGAAGTCATCGACGAGCCGCAATTCAAGGTCGAAGGCCAGAAAGTCGAACTCGACAAAGACGCCAAGGCCACCGCGCCAGAGCCGGTGACCATCCTGCTCAACGCCCCGGCCGGTATCGACGTCGAGAGCGCCATGCAGTTGATCAGCGCTGAAACCCTCAGCGAAGAACACCGCTACGGCAAACGCCCGTTGCGTGGGCACTTCCTGCGTCTGACTGCCAGTGCCGACCTGCAGGCGAATGCCAGCGGTCTGTTGGTGTTCACTCAGGACTGGAAGATCCTGCGCAAGCTCACTGCCGACTCCGCCAAGATCGAGCAGGAATACGTAGTCGAGGTTGAAGGCGACATGGTTGCCCATGGCCTCAACCGCCTGACCCACGGCCTGAGCTACAAGGGCAAGGAGCTGCCGGCGGTCAAGGCCAGCTGGCAGAACGAAAACCGTCTGCGCTTCGCCATGAAAAACCCGCAGCCAGGAATCATCGGCCAGCTCTGCCAGGCGGTAGGCCTGAAGGTGATCAGCGTGCGCCGCATCCGCATTGGCGGCGTGTCCATCGGCAAGGTGCCGGTCGGCCAATGGCGCTACCTGTCCGGCAAAGAGAAGTTCTGACAACTCTTATTTGCCGCCACACATTTTTGGCATTGCCCCCGCGCGATGCCCACAGCGAACGATCAGGATTGCCCACATGATTCATAACGACGTTTTGCGCAGCGTGCGCTACATGCTCGACATCAGCGACAAGAAAGTCATCGAGATCACCAAGTCCGGCGGCATGGAAATCGCGCTGGAAGACCTGGTGAAATACCTCGACAAGAAAGAACAAGACGAAGAAGGCTTCGTGCGCTGCCCGGACGAAGTCCTCGCGCACTTCCTCGACGGTCTGGTGATCTTCAAGCGTGGCAAGGACGAAAGCCGTCCGCCGCAGCCAATCGAACTGCCGGTGACCAACAACATCATTCTGAAAAAACTGCGCGTGGCCTTCGAGCTGAAAGAAGACGACATGCACGCAATCCTCAAGGCTGCCGAGTTCCCGGTATCCAAGCCTGAGCTGAGCGCACTGTTCCGCAAGGTCGGCCACACCAACTATCGTGCGTGCGGCGACCAGTTGCTGCGCAACTTCCTCAAAGGCCTGACCCTGCGCGTTCGTCCGCAGTAAGCCAATGACCTACAGCGTGTCCCCCATCGGCTTCGTCCGCTCCTGCTTCAAGGAGAAGTTCGCCATCCCGCGCCAGCCACAACTGGCGCCTGCTGCCCGTGGCGTGCTGGAACTGGTGGCGCCTTTCGATCAGGGCGATGCGGTGCAGGGTCTGGAACAGGTCAGCCATGTGTGGCTGCTGTTCCTGTTCCATCAGGCGCTGGAAGACAAGCCACGACTGAAGGTGCGCCCTCCTCGTCTTGGAGGTAACAAGTCCATGGGTGTATTTGCTACCCGCGCGACGCATCGGCCGAACGGCATCGGTCAATCGGTAGTGAAGCTGGACAAGGTTGAAGCCAATCGACTGTTCATTTCCGGCATCGACCTGCTCGACGGCACGCCGGTTCTAGACATCAAACCCTACGTGCCTTACGCCGACATCATCGAAAGCGCCTCCAACAGCATCGCCAGCGCGGCGCCGCAGTTGATCGACGTGCAGTGGACGGATGCGGCGCTGCACCAGGCGCATGGGCATGCTCTGCGGCTTGCTGAGCCATTGGTCGAGCTGATCGAGCAATGCCTGGCGCAGGATCCGCGCCCGGCGTATCAGACGCCCGCTCCAGAGCGTGAATATGGCGCGCAGTTCTGGGATCTGGATGTGCGCTGGCATTATCCGACGCCGGAGCAGATCCGCGTCCTCGAAGTCATTCCCGCCGAAGCATAAACCCCGCAAACGAAAAAGCCCCGATTGCCTGAGCAGGCAATCGGGGCTTTCTGTTGGTGCTTACTTCTCGACGAACGCGCGCTCGATCAGGTAATCACCCGGCTCGCGCATACGTGGCGAAACCTTCAGACCGAAGCTGTTCAACACTTCGCTGGTTTCGTCGAGCATGCTCGGGCTGCCGCACAGCATGGCGCGGTCGTCCTGCGGGTTGATCGGCGGCAGGCCGATGTCGCTGAACAGCTTGCCGCTGCGCATCAGATCGGTCAGGCGACCTTCGTTCTCGAACGGCTCGCGGGTCACGGTCGGGTAGTAGATCAGCTTGTCGCGCAGTGCTTCGCCGAAGAACTCGTTCTGCGGCAGGTGCTCGGTGATGAATTCGCGGTAGGCGACTTCATTCACGTAACGAACGCCGTGGCACAGGATGACTTTTTCGAAACGCTCGTAGGTTTCCGGGTCCTGAATCACGCTCATGAACGGCGCCAGACCAGTGCCGGTGCTCAGCAGGTAAAGGTGTTTGCCTGGCTTCAGGTCGTCCAGCACCAGCGTGCCCGTAGGCTTCTTGCTGATGATGATCTCGTCGCCTTCCTTCAGATGCTGCAACTGCGAGGTCAGCGGGCCATCCGGCACCTTGATGCTGAAGAACTCCAGATGCTCTTCCCAGTTCGGGCTGGCAATCGAGTAAGCGCGCATCAGCGGGCGGCCGTTTGGCTGCTGCAGGCCGATCATCACGAACTGCCCGTTCTCGAAGCGCAGGCCCGGATCGCGGGTGCACTTGAAGCTGAACAGGGTATCGTTCCAGTGATGAACACTGAGGACACGCTCGTGGTTCATGTTGCTCATGTACGTGGGACTCCTGGGAATTAGTCAGCGCGGACTCTTCTGAGCGAATGCCGATAGTGCGCAATTGCATCGCATTCTAATAGCGACGACAATATCTGTTAACTGAATTATTAAGATAAGGGTTATCGGTTATATCGATATGCGATTTACTCTTCGTCAACTGCAAGTCTTTGTCGCCGTCGCCCAGCAGGAAAGCGTGTCCCGTGCTGCGGGCCTGCTGAACCTCTCGCAGTCGGCGGCGAGCACCTCGATTACCGAACTGGAGCGCCAGTCCAGCTGCCAGCTGTTCGACCGCGCTGGGAAACGACTGAGCCTAAACGCCCTCGGCAAGCAGCTGTTGCCACAAGCGGTAGCCATGCTCGACCAGGCCAAAGAAATCGAAGACCTGCTCAACGGCAAATCCGGTTTCGGATCACTGTCGGTCGGCGCGACCCTGACCATCGGCAATTACCTCGCGACCCTGCTGATCGGCAGCTTCATGCAGCGCCATCCCGAGAGCCAGATAAAGCTGCACGTGCAGAACACTGCCAACATTGTGCAACAAGTAGCCCACTATGAAATTGATCTGGGTCTGATCGAAGGCGACTGCAGCCATCCGGACATCGAAGTGCAGAGCTGGGTCGAGGATGAACTGGTGGTGTTCTGCGCTCCCCAGCATCCGCTGGCCCAACGCGGTAGCGCGACCATGGAAGAACTCACTCACGAAGCCTGGATTTTGCGCGAGCAAGGTTCAGGCACGCGCCTGACGTTCGATCAGGCGATGCGTCATCATCGCAGTGCGCTGAATATCCGCCTTGAGCTTGAGCACACCGAAGCGATCAAACGCGCGGTGGAGTCAGGACTGGGGATTGGCTGCATCTCGCGCCTGGCCCTGCGCGACGCGTTCCGGCGTGGCAGTCTGGTGCCGGTGGAAACGCCGGATCTGGATCTGGCGCGGCAGTTCTATTTCATCTGGCACAAGCGCAAGTACCAGACTTCGGCCATGCGCGAATTCCTCGAGCTGTGCCGCGCCTTCACCGCCGGGGTGCAGCGCAGCGACGAGATCGTGCTGCCGAGCATCGCTTAAAGCAGAATCACCGCCCACACCAGCGCGATCATGGTCAACGCCACAAACTGTGCGGCGCTGCCCATGTCCTTGGCGTTCTTCGACAGCGGGTGCAATTCCAGTGAGATGCGGTCGATGGCCGCCTCGACTGCCGAGTTCAGCAACTCGACGATCAGCGCCAGCAGGCACACGGCGATCAGCAGCGCCTGCTCGACCCGGCTGACATTCAAGAAGAACGACAACGGAATCAGCACGGCATTCAGTAGCACCAGCTGGCGGAACGCCGCTTCGCCGGTGAAAGCTGCGCGCAAGCCATCCAGCGAATAACCGGACGCATTGAGGATGCGTTTCAGGCCCGTCTGGCCTTTGAAAGGTGACATAAAGTAGATAACCGACCGAAGAGAAGTGGGGAAGCTAGAGCAACAAAAGTCAAAAAAGCGTGAAGACGCCAACCTTTACTGACTCGGAATTGACTCAAGTTGTTGCAGCAGTAAAGCCGCTTGCGTGCGCGTGCGCACATTCAGCTTGCGAAAAATAGCCGTGACGTGGGCCTTGATGGTCGCTTCGGAGACGCTCAGCTCGTAAGCAATCTGCTTGTTCAGCAGACCTTCACAAACCATGGTCAGGACGCGGAACTGCTGCGGTGTCAGGCTTGCAAGACCATCGCTGGCAGCTTTGGCCTCGGCGGACACGCTGACCGCTTCGAACGCCTGCGGCGGCCAGAACACATCACCATCAAGTACCGCTTTGACCGCTTGCTGGATCACATCCAGTGGGCTGGACTTGGGAATGAAGCCACTGGCGCCGAATTCCCGGGATTTGACCATCACCGAAGCTTCTTCCTGCGCCGAAACCATCACCACCGGAATCTGCGGGTATTGCCCGCGCAGCAACACCAGCCCGGAGAATCCGTAAGCGCCGGGCATGTTCAGATCCAGCAGCACCAGATCCCAATCGGCCTTCTCGGTCAGGCGCGCTTCCAGTTCGGCGATGCTCGCCACTTCCACCAGTCGCACATCCGGGCCAAGGCCCAGCGTCACCGCTTGATGCAGTGCGCTACGAAAAAGTGGGTGATCATCGGCAATCAGGATGTCGTATGTGGCCATTTTTCAAATGATCCTGTTTTTGATGGCGGATCCGATGCATTCGGATCGCCAAGGCGAATCAAGATGCCAGCACTTTTGCAGTGGCATCCACAGGGGCACGTTCAACGCCAATCACAGACAAAACGGCGTTTCAAAGCCTGGCCGCACCCCAATCGGCGCCAAGCATGACCAGCGAAGCCTGGGTGGTCAAGCAGCGCGGTCAGTGCTTTAGCAGTATGGCCAGTATCAGGCCGGTACAGGTTGCGCGTTTCGTACAAACGGCAGCAGTTCTGCGTGAGCCGGGGTCGACAGATTGACGTCGAGTTGCTGTTTGGCGCCCAGGTAATGCTGGCTGAACACGTCAAAATAGGCATCCAGGGCCGAGGCGGCGTCGCTGTCACCTGCCAGTTCCAGACACAGCGCCGCCACTTCGGCGGTGCACAGATGCTCGCTGCGCGTTGAGCGGCGCAGGCGGTAGCGCGAAAGTTTGTCGGGCAGCAGGCTGAGGATCGGCAAGCGGTCGAAATACGGGCTCTTGCGGAAAATCTTGCGCGCTTCGGTCCAGGTCGCGTCCAGCAGAATGAACAGCGGACGCTTGCAGCTATCCACATCGACCGTGTTGGTCACCCGCGATGGCTCGACGTATTCACCGGGGAACACCAGATACGGTTGCCATTGCGGATCGCTCAGCAGCGCGAGCAACTGTTGATCAGGCTCAGTGCGCGACCAGATGAATGCATGGTTGTCGCGTACGATGTCGGCGATCAGCCACCCGGTATTGCTCGGCTTGAACACTTCCTTGCCGGTCATGATCAGACACACGCCGGAGCGCGTATCGACGGTTGGTCGCCAGGCACACAGGCAATGACTGATGATCACCCGGCAATCGCGACAGCGTTCCGAGCGAAAGCCACGGGCCTGAATCGGCTTGATGCCTTCGTCCTCGCGTTGATCCCGCAAGCGGGCTACAGCGTTGGGATGATTCATTGCGGACGGTGCCAGCAGACAGGGGAACTCGACACGAACAGCACTCAGGGGCAATAAAGGCCGGCAGTTTACCAGAGCGACGGCCACAAGCCTGTACCCTCCCGACCGGCTCCCCTATAATTCGCCGCCACTGAACGCACAGTCACGTGACGGGTCGAACCACCAGTCACTGAACCAGGAGAGTTTCATGCTGCGCCTTATCGTTCCCACCGCTGCCATTCTGCTAGCGTCGTCCTTCGCCGCTCAAGCCGCGTCCCTGAGTGAGCAGAATCTCAACCGAGAGCTGCGCAACGTTGCCGCACAAAGCAGTGTCGGCACGCCGCGGGCGATCAGCGAGGACATCCTTGATCAGGGCTACACCGTTGAAGGCACCACGCTGATCAACCACCTGAGCGTGCAAAGCAGCCACGCGGAAAAAATGCGTGCCGACCCCAAAGCCGTGTATTTCCAGTTGGGCGCCTCTGTTTGCAACAACCCGTCGTACCGCAAACTGATGGCCAAGGGCGCGATCATGCGTTACGACTTCACCGAAGTGAAAACCAACCGTGCAGTTGGCTCTGCCAGCTATCAGGAATCGGATTGCCCGAAAGCCGGCCCGGCGAAGAAGAAGTAATCAGCGAGAATTGGCGCGCCGCTGTTCATCCTCGGCGCGCAGCTCGGCCAGCAAGGCCTGCAAATAGCGCGAGCGGCGCTCTCCGCCTGAAAGACGTCGGCAACACTCCTCTTCGAGACTCAAATGATTGGTCTCGGCTGCTGCTTTCAATAATCGATACAGCTGCGTATCGATGTCCAGAATCACTCTGGTCATAAGCCCTGCCTCCATGCCACCCGCAAATCCTTAATAGCCTGCACCTTGCGTACGATCGCTGACGCAAAGCTGTGGTATCACGTCTGTACTTTAGTAAATCAGAGGGTTGCTCACCCGGAGCAGCTTCGGACGAGTGGCGAAAGCACTTTGCAAAACCACAATAAGCAGTTGCCAGCAAAGACATTGCGGCGTAATCATCAAGTCAGCGAAAAATCACCCGAGGGTCTAGATTCAACGTATTCCCGCTCACCGTTTCGCGGCAGGAAAGGAGCTGCCGAGTAGAGGATTTTTTGCAGCACGGCACTGACGCTGCCCGTCAGCGCCCAAGGCACTGTGCAGAAGGAGAAGTTGAATGCCTTACCAACCGAATGACCTCCTCAGCCGTCATTTTCAGGAAAGCGGCCACGACCTCATCAGCAAGGTCGAAGAACAACTCAACCTGGTTTCCCCCAACAGCCCGAACATTCCGATCTATCGCGACATGATTCTGACCGTGCTGCGCATGGCCCAGGAAGATCACAACCGCTGGAACGCCAAGATCACCCTGCAAGCCCTGCGTGAACTCGAGCAGGCATTTCGCACGCTCGAACAATTCAAGGGTCGGCGCAAGGTCACGGTATTCGGCTCGGCGCGCACCCCCGTCGAACATCCGCTGTACGCGATGGCTCGAGAACTGGGCGCCGAACTGGCCCGATCCGACATGATGGTGATCACCGGTGCTGGCGGCGGCATCATGGCCGCCGCCCATGAAGGTGCGGGCCGCGATCACAGTCTGGGGTTCAACATCACCCTGCCCTTCGAACAACATGCCAACCCGACGGTGGACGGCACCAACAACTTGCTGCCATTCCACTTCTTCTTCACGCGCAAACTGTTCTTCGTCAAGGAAGCCGACGCACTGGTGCTATGCCCAGGCGGTTTCGGCACGCTGGATGAGGCACTGGAAGTGCTGACCCTGATCCAGACCGGCAAGAGTCCGCTGGTGCCTGTGGTGTTGCTGGACACGCCGGGCGGTAAATTCTGGCAAGGCGCGCTGGATTTCATTCGCCAGCAGCTGGAAGAAAACCGCTACATCCTGCCGAATGATTTGAAGTTGGTGCGTCTGGTCTACAGCGTCGAAGAGGCGGTGCAGCAGATCAACGAGTTTTACAGCAACTTCCACTCCAGCCGCTGGCTCAAGCGCCAGTTCGTGATTCGTATGCACCACAAGCTCAGTGACCAAGCGCTGGAGCATATGCAGGAAGCGTTTGCCGATCTGTGCCTCAGCGACCAGTTTCATCAACACGCCTACAACGGCGAGGAACACGACGACGCGCAGTTCAGCCACTTGGCACGACTGGCGTTTGCGTTCAATGCCCGAGATCACGGACGTTTGCGAGAACTGGTGGATTACATCAATCAGTCGGAAAACTGGGCATCTTCCAAACCACCGACCTCACAACGCGCCCGTGAACCATTGAAGGTAACTTAGAGGCAAAAAAAAACGGCCCGCTATCGAAATAGCGGGCCGTTTTTTTGAATCGTTTAATCGTCCATGCTTCTGCCGCTGAACAAGCGGTTGATCAACTCCATCGAGAACCCGCGGTACGCCAGAAACCGGCCTTGCTTGGCTCGCTCTCTGGCATCAATGGGTAAATGCCCCGAGAACTTGCGTCGCCAAGTGTCCTCAAGCTGCGCCTGCCAACTGATCCCGCTCTCGCGCAGGGCGAGTTCGATATCAGGGCGTTGCAAACCACGCTGACTAAGTTCCTCGCGTATGCGCAACGGACCATAGCCAGAGCGGGCGCGGTAGGAAACATAGCTTTCGAGGTATCGGGCTTCGGAGAGCAGACCCTCTTCCGTCAAACGGTCGAGGGCTGTTTCGATCATCTCGGGTGAAGCGCCGCGCTGACTGAGCTTACGTGTCAGCTCGACTCGACCATGCTCGCGACGTGCGAGCAGGTCCATGGCGCATCGCCGCACCGCGACGAGGGTATCGAGTACAACGACGGATTTCATCGCTGCAATCAGATGTCAGCGTCAGCCAGATCGTCTTCGGTCTCTTTCACCGCAGCAGCAGCCTTGGAGTCGATGACGGTCGGCGTCAGCAGCTTGTCACGCAGTTGCTTCTCGAGCTTCTTGGCGATTTCCGGGTTGTCTGCCAAGAACTTGGCCGAGTTGGCCTTGCCCTGACCGATCTTGGTGCCTTCGTAGGCATACCAGGCCCCGGACTTCTCGACGAAACCATGCAGCACGCCCAGGTCGATCATCTCGCCGTTGAGGTAGATGCCTTTGCCGTAAAGAATCTGGAACTCGGCCTGACGGAACGGCGAAGCAACCTTGTTCTTCACAACCTTGACGCGGGTTTCGCTACCAACTACTTCGTCGCCTTCCTTCACCGCGCCGGTACGGCGGATGTCGAGACGAACCGAAGCATAGAACTTCAACGCGTTACCACCGGTGGTGGTTTCCGGGCTACCGAACATCACGCCGATCTTCATGCGGATCTGGTTGATGAAGATTACCAGGCAGTTGGCGTTCTTGATGTTACCGGTGATTTTACGCAGCGCCTGGGACATCAGACGGGCTTGCAGGCCCACGTGCATGTCGCCCATTTCGCCTTCGATTTCAGCCTTCGGCACCAGTGCTGCCACGGAGTCGACGATGATCACGTCAACTGCGTTGGAGCGCACCAGCATGTCGGTGATTTCCAGAGCCTGTTCGCCGGTGTCCGGCTGGGAAACCAGCAGGTCGTCGACGTTGACGCCGAGCTTGCCGGCGTACTCAGGGTCGAGGGCGTGTTCGGCGTCGACGAATGCGCAGGTCGCGCCGGCTTTTTGCGCCTGGGCGATCACGGACAGTGTCAGCGTGGTTTTACCGGAAGATTCAGGACCGTAGATCTCGACGATCCGACCTTTTGGCAGACCGCCAATGCCGAGCGCGATGTCCAGACCCAGAGAGCCAGTGGAGATAGCCGGGATCGCCTGACGGTCCTGATCGCCCATACGCATTACGGCACCCTTGCCGAATTGACGTTCGATCTGACCCAGGGCCGCAGCCAAGGCTTTCTTCTTGTTGTCGTCCATTAAAGTCCTCACGTAATCAATAAGGCCTGACGGCCAACACCTGTATAAGTAGCCAGTATTATTCCACAGCGTTCGCGGATCGCCTACCCCTGATTTTCGATTTCTCGTGCCGCTAGTCGCAGCAGCCCGTCTAGCGCGGCCTTCACCGTTTGTCGGCGGACTTCGTCGCGGTTGCCGGGAAAGTGCTGCACCTCGCTGGAAACCACGTCGCCCACGCCCCAGGCCAGCCACACCGTACCCACCGGTTTGCTCGGCGAGCCACCGTCCGGCCCGGCGACACCGCTGACTGCCACGGCAAACCGCGCCAGGCTTTTCTCCTGAGCGCCACGCACCATGGCTTCGACCACCTCGCGGCTGACCGCACCCACCGTGGGAAAAAGCTCTGCCGGCACATTCAATTGCTGGGTTTTCTGCCGGTTGGAGTAGGTCACATAACCGGCCTCGAACCACGCCGAACTGCCGGGAATGCGCGTGATCGCCTCGGCAATCCCGCCTCCGGTACAGGACTCGGCGGTGGTGACGTGCGCATTGAGCAATTGCAGACGTCGGCCGAGCTCGGCAGCCAGCTGGGTGATCTCTTTCAAGGTGCTCTCCGGATCGAGTGGAATGCGTACCACCGTACACGAGCCGGTTGCGCTTTCAATACACAAGCTTATTCAAAATGTTCGGGTGCCAGCGCTCTGATATAAGCCTGACACGCTTGCAAGGCGATCAATCCACGGTCGCCTTCGCCGGTGATGGCGACAATTCGTTGAGCATGCGCCGGGTCAAGTCGGGCGCGTACGGCTGCATGATCCACGCTGCCGGCGCTGGAGGTGGCTGACACCCCGCAGCCTGAGGCAGCATCGCCTGCGTCGATGAGGACTGACAGGCGCAGATCAGCAGTGGCAAGACGATCGCGCAGGCGATCCTGATCACGTTGGGCATCGCTGAGCACTCGATAATGGGTTTGTTCACTGGCCGCGAGCCGCTGTTCAACCAGAAGACGCTTGTCTTGTTCGGCCTGTTGCGCGGTCGCAGCCGCGAGATTCAACTGATTCAACATTTCAGCGTGCAGCCGCGCCTGGTCGGCCAGCTGCCGGCCGTAGCGCCAGTCCTGGAATTGCCAGGCCAGCGCGGCAGCAGCTAAAGCAAGCAGGCCAATGCCGATCAATCGCCAGGAGACAGGCATAACACCGCCCTCGCCCGCGCCCAGAGATCCAGACGATCCTGCAGGCCGTTCAACCCGCCGTTGATTCGCCGGGTGATGCTGTTGAATTGATCGCGATCAGCCAGTTCGTTCAACCCGTTGACCGCCCAGAACCACGCAGCCGACTCGGCCGCCCATTGCGGCTGTTCGAGCAGCTCGGGCAAGCTCAGCAGCCGTTCATCGCCGAACAGTCCCAGGCTGCACTGGCGATAATTGCTGCGCCCGGTGATCTGAATCAGCCCGCGACCGCGATACTTCTGTCCGTCGCCGTCGGCCTCCGGCGTGTTGCCCAGACGTAATGCCAGCGTACCGGTGTCGTACTTGCTCAGATATTGGTTGTTGCCAAATTCGCGCACGTATTGCAGTTGCCCGGACTCATGCCCGACTTGCGCAAGAAACGCAGCGATGCGTTTGGGCGTGTCGATGCGATGGCCGGCCATAGCGGTGTTGAGTGCAGAAACAAAAACGCCCGCTTGGCTGCGGGCGTTGGGCATGATGTTGATAAGGTCATTTTCAGTAATTTGCATAATGCTCGATCCTCCCTGGATGCTTCGATTGAATCACGATTGACGCCCCCGCCCCGTCAGCCATTTCATTGCCAGGGTTTTCAGGGTGCCATCTGCTGCTGCCACTTCGGGCGAAGAAAAAACCCAGCCGAGTGTGCCGAAGTTCGCGGTCCAGTCGACTTGTGGCGCTGGAGTGACTTCAGTGATGTCTGCCCAGAGCAGATCCGGGTGAAACATCTCGACCATGTTGCCCTCGGTCGAGAACAGTTCGACCACGGTGTTTTCATGAATGCGTGCGTAGGTTTTCATCAGGCGTACTCGTAAATGATCACAACGCCAAGTGCACCTGCCGCTCCGAATCTACCGACCATATTGGGGCCTATGGCTATTCCGCCTCCACCCGAGCCGTATCCCGAGCCTGGCATCGCATACCCCTTGCCGCCACTTCCTAAAGGCGAACTGGCGCCGTTTCCGGCGAGCGTCGAGCCATTGACCGATATGCCCGGCGCCCCGGCGGCGCCAGCGGTACTAACGATGTTTCCACCGCTCGCAACGTCACCGCCTTGCCCCCCCACACAAAGTACCGTCGCATTTGCAGGCAGCCAAGTGAACCATGGAGAGCTTTGACCACCTGGCGTCGAAACCAGAGAACCAAGAGAACTGGTTCCGCCCACTCCACCGCCACTCGTGGGTGATCCAGCAGTACCGCCGAGGCCGACAGTGATTACTTGGCTGGCTCCGACGATGTCGCTCGACAGCCAAGCCTCGGCGTAACTGCCCGAACCTCCGCCTCCGGAAAGGGAATACTGGCTGGCGCCGGTCGATACGGCGCCCGCACTCCCGCCCCCACCGCCCACAACCTTGACCAGCACATTCTTCATGCCCGCGGTCGGCACATAAACGCCCGATGCAGTAAACGTCTTCACACCCAACAACCGCCCGCCGTTGGCATTGCCACCACTGGCATACACCAACACCCAGCTGTCCAGTGCCGCGCTGAAAACTACAGAACACACGCTGCCAGCGACTATCTCGGCAGGCCGCAAAGCACTCAGCGCGAGACTCACTAGCGGCTTGGGCACAAGCCCATTCGGCGCGAATGTACTCGCCGCTGTATTGGCGTTTGCGGCAGTAAAGCGCAGCGCCAAGCCATCCTTCAAAGTCGTAATGACTGGCAGGTAATTAGCCATATAAAGGTTGGCAGCACCGACATCGGCCGCATGCTTGTCCTCTCCAGCCTGACTGAGCTTTTTGATCGCTTGCAGCAGTTGCGTGGCATCCGCTTCACTCGGTGCGAGGCCAACGGATTTGACGACATTCAACAGCTCATCGGTGACGCCATTGCCCCAAGCTGCCGGGATCAATGACCCCGGCGAACCGCCGACGACGTCCTCATTGACGAATTTGCCGTTCACCAGCCCTGCACTGGGAACGCTTTTTGGATAATCCATTTCAATTCCTCAGGCGCTGACGCGCAGAAAACTTTCCAGCCAGTCAGGCTCGACCGGACGCGATTGAGCATCAGGAAAGTCCGGGGCATTGGGCCAGTCGCGCAATGCTTGCCGATACGCCAGCAGTTGCTTGAACTCTTCGGCACGCAATGTCGTGCCCCCACCGGATTCCATTTCCTCAGCGTCACGAAATACCAACCATTGAGTGTCGCGAAGCACTGAGTTGCGCCATGCGCGCTCATGAGTGATGCGCGCCGCAGGAGAGATCACCGGATCAGTCAGTACGGGTTGCCCACTGACACTGGCGCTGATGACTTTACCGAGTGCCTGTCCGGCAAACAGGTCGGCATATTGAGCGTAAGTAATTTCTACTGCGCCTTCGGGTAACTCGGGATAAGGGCTTTCGACTCGATCAAATCCGAGTGTTTGTGCGTAAAAATGAATCTTCATGGTCATTTCCCCCAAACCAGTATGCGGCCCATGATTCCCGGATCCGGTCGGACGCTTGAGGCAGCGACGTTCCTGACGCGCGCCACAGCCACCGATGTCGTTGAAGCGGCCAGATCAAATGCCCAAACGGTCGTGTTGCCCGTGCTCCAGCCAGCCGGATTGCCCTCATCGGCAACTCCGCCGACGATCGCCGTCTGAAATCTGATCGGCAATGAAATGGTCATGATGCCGCTGGCGTCGGATCCCCCCACGGCCCATTGAAAAACCAGACCGCTGGGCAGTTTTTGATAACCGGCAGTAGCGAGTTGCAAGCCAAAGGCGTTTGCATATTTCAGGCTGGCGGTGCCGTGGACCGTCCAGACGCCGTAGCCCTTAACGAGCTGCGCGCTTTCACCACCGTTGATGGTGATCGAGGTCAGATAAGCACCCTGCGGGCAGATTTGTGCTCCGGCTTTACTGGCGATCGTGATGACCGAATTGCTCAGGCAATGAAAACTCAGGGTGGCGCCATCGGGGACGCTGGAGACCTCAGGCAGCGTCACGGTGTAAGCCGTGGTGCCACCCAGCCCGAACGCACATCCCACATCTGCAGCAGTCAGCTGGGCCGTGTCGATCAAGCTTTTAGCATTGGCATGGTTACCCAACGCCCGTTGCACAAATTCAGCCGTGGCCACCGCTTTCCCGGTATCAAACTGCGGCGCAGTGGAAAACAACCGAGAACTGCGCAAAGCACCCAGCAACTGGTTGCTGGATGCCTCGTTCGGCGTCATGCCCGCCGCCTGAACCACGCTGAGTACTTCCTGCGTGACACTATTGCCCCACGTCGCCGGGATCAGCGAACCGGGTTTGCCGGCAATCGGATCTTCATCGACAAACTGTCCATTCACCAGGCCGACGCCAGGCACACTCTTGGGATAGTCCAAGGTTCATCTCCTTATCTGAAAACGTAAGCGGCGCGATGGCATCAGCCGAGCGTGCCGGGCAACCATTGCGGCGCTGAGGGCCGAGATACAGCGGTCGGATATCCGCTGGAATCAGGCCAGTCACGCAGTGCCTGGCGATACTCCAGCAGTTGCAGGTATTGCTGGGCCTTGAGCGTTGTGCCGCGCCCCAGGTCCTGCTCATCGCGATGGCGCGTGATCAGCCATTCAGTAGCTGCAAACGCAGACTGGCGCCAGGTGCGCCCTGCATCAGCGGGTTCCTTGTCCTCGGCAACCGCTGTCTGAATAACAACCGCAGGTGGCTCTGCAATCGCTGGCTCAACGGCCAGCGCGGCTGCGGCCAATGGCGCGCCGATTTCGACATTCACCCCGTCCGGCACCCGCACGATGGAGGCTACAAAAGAAGGTGCATACAGTTCAGTGATCGCGTAGTCACCACTGTCGATCAGCTCGACCGCGACACCGTTCTCGATCCGTGCGTATAGCGCCATTACTCGTACTCCCAGATTTCACAAAAGGCGTTGCCGCCAGCGCCGCTGACGACAGAGGCAGAAGGGTTGACCGAGCACGAGCCGCTGCCACCCGAACCGCGAATGCCGGCGTTGCCAACTGAGTTCGATCCGGTGAATGGGCCTCCGCCATCGAACGGACTCGCAGCTCCGCAACCGGAAAGCACTCCCCAATTGGAATTGCTCATTCCAAACCCGCCACAGATACCCCGAGCGCTGCACAGATTGCCGCCGGTCACCGCTCCGCCAGCGCCGCCCTGGATAAACCCGGACCAAGTACCCGTGGCCACGATCGCCAGTTTCTGCCCGCCGCCACCTCCTGAAACGCTCATGTAAGCGCCGAAAGATGCACCGCCGCCGGACAAACCCGTGGTGTTACTGACAGCGCCACCGGCGCCCAAAGAAACAGGTACACCGCCAAGCATTTGCGGTGTCACATCAAACAAGCTTTCGGCATAGGCGCCGGACCCACCACCGCCACCCAGGATTTGATGGTCCGCCGGCACTGGTATGCACCCGCCACCAGAGCCACCAGCCCCGACCAAGCGCACCCGGATGCGTTTGGCTTTCGGGTTGGGCTTGTAAACCGTGATCCCGACCGCGTCGATCTGTCTGATCGCCAACAACCGGCCACCGGCATCAGTGATGCCGTATCCACTCAAAGTGGTCGGTGTGTTCTTCAGTTTGTTGAAATCGACCAAAGCACCAATCGCGGTAGCCAACTGGTCGGTTTTCGCCTCGTCCGGAGTCAGCCCGGCAGCTTTGATAGCGTTGAGGATTTCTTGCGTCACACTGTTGCCCCAGACAGCGGGGATCAACGAGCCAGGCGTGCCGGCAATCGGGTTTTCATCGATAAACCCACCGTTGACCAAGCCCACACCGGGAATGCTTTTTGGATAGTCCACTGCACTGTTCCCTGTGTAGTTCAGTTGCTGACGCTGGCGCCTGGCACGACAGGCCAGTTCAGTTCACCGGGAAAACCTGGCTGTTTTTCGACCCGGTTCAACTCCACGCTGTAGAGCTTCCACTCAAGCAATTGCAGTTGTTCTTCGTGGCTCGCATCGCCGATGTCTTCGGCATATTGCAAGGGGGCGATGCGCAGGACGGCGTCGCGCAGCAGTGCGTCGCGCCGGGTAAGAACTTCGGCGCTGATCTGCGCCTGACGCTGGGGTTCATCCACGGCCCACGTGTTGTCCTGCCAGACATGGAATTGGTCGGGACAAGGCTCAGCCGTGAACTCTTGCGGTAGTGCCCCCAACTCGCTCCAGGTTTGCAGGGCACCGTTGTCTTTGCGATACACAGTGCCGCGCTGATCGATCAGCTCGCGTGGGATGCCATTGACCAGCGCCCAGCTACGGCCGGTCTCAGGTGTCGGCAGCTCGTAAGCCAGTTGCACCGCATTGGCGGGCAACTGAATACCGATCCCGGGCGTAACGAAAAACTCGACCGGCCCGACCAGAGCGCCGACGTCGTCCACTAGATAATTAAACATGGAGCACCTCAAATGACTTTCATGCGGCCGGGGTAGGCAACGTTGCGCGGGCGGGAAGAGAAGGAATACAAAAGCGTATTGGCGGGATCCATCTGGTAACTGGTGCCAGCGGGGAAAATCGGGCCACCGTTGGAGGGAGTGGTGAACACTTTTGTTTCGTGGGTCTGGGCGCCTACAGCCGAAAGACTGTCGGACCAGCGCGAGCCTACGGCGCCGGCGCCTTGGGCACCCATTACGTAGGAGTGCACCGTACCCGCCTGATTGGAACCCATTACACGCGCCGGATCGGCGTTGCGCCCTTCATCGAGCACTCGCAGAAAGTCGCCGCGCAGTTCTGGCCCACGGAAGGTCAGCGCGCCGTCGCCCGGCGTCCAGTTGCCTTCATTACCGGCCCGGGTGGCTTCGGTATTGAGCATCCCCGAGCGCTGTGCGTGATCCCACAACCACGGCCACTCGGCACGGTTCATCAGCGTACCGTTAAGCGCGCCGTAACCACCCGGGCTGAGCAACGTGGTGGTCTCGAAAAAGGGTCGGCCCAACGCGGTATTGTCGAAGCGACCGATCGGCCACCAGCTACCAGCACCGTCACTGCGCAAATGCCACCAGTCACCACCGCCCATCAGCACTAGAAACGGGTAGCCGCTTGGGGACAGGTGCGTGTGAAAACGGATCCGGTCAGTGCCGGACGCCTGCACCACCAGTCGATTGCCGCTGTTGTCGACGCGCCGCAAAATTACGTCGCGTACACCCAGTCCGATGTTGGCCGCAGGCAACGTCAATGTTGTGGATCCGGGACTTCCGTCGATCAATACCAGCCCAAGTTCCTGATCACTTAGCGTCTTCGATGCCGCGAGCCGCGTCACCACCGAACGCATCGGACTCGCCGCCCCGACAATCGCCTGAATCGCCTTGAGCAACTGTCCGGTATCCGCCTCGGAAGGCATCAGCCCGCCACCGGCAATCACATTCAAAATTTCCTGGCTGACGCTGTTGCCCCAGACGGCCGGGATCAGCGAACCCGGGGTGCCGGCGACGGGGTTTTCATCGACAAACCGGCCATCCACCAGCCCGACGCTGGGAATGCTTTTTGGATAGTCCATAAGTTTCTCATTCCTCTGTAATGACAAATGAAGCGTGCGCGAACGGAGGTCACTGCGACCCTGGTCACGCTTCGTCTTCTGAAAATAAAAAGCCCACTCGAGAGTGGGCTTGGGTAAAGGGAGAGCGATTGGGGTACAAGGCGTTGATCAGGCCAAAGACCGCCTCACGGTGCTCGTTGAGATAACCGCGCAAGCCACTTCGGCGATTGAGGCCGCGATCCGGTGTCCAAGGTGTCGCCAGCGCCAGGCCAATCTCGTAGAGCTTGGCGCCAGGCCTGCAACCTGGAGAACTGTTTGCTGCTCAGCGCTGTTTGACTCCCGACGTCCAGCTCATCGCGATGGCGGGTCACCAACCAGTCAGATTCGGCGAGTTGCACAGTGCGCCAGCTGCGCTCAGCCTGGGCTGAAGTACCTGACGAAATGCTGACTTCGGGTGGTGCGCTGAAGATTTCGTTCGCATAGTTCCAGCCGACAGAAACCGAAGTGCCGACTGGCAGCAGAACCCCGCCGTCGACATCACCGCTCACCAATGCAGTTACCTTTCCGTCCTCGATAATGGCTTTCATTGTCAAACCTCCCATCTGACGCGAACGTTAATCCGACCCGCTGCGGTAAGGTTCTGTGACCATGCGGAAATCGCCACACGCCCGGCATAACGGTCAGTGAATCCACCTTCTGGCATGAACTGGACGCCGGTAAAGCCGACCCCGATTTCTTCACTGATCACGCCGTAGTCGGTTTTGACGTTGTCATCAAAATCGTAGATTCCGGCAATGTACGCACGTGGTTTACGCGCCCAGTTCAATGCCACCGAATAATTGCCATTGGCACCCGACCAGACACCGACCGCCTCCAGCCGGGCCTTGTTCGCCAGCAGCGTCAACTTGGGCAGTGTCCCCGCACCTGCGGTCACCACTCTGGCCACCAGCATGTCGATACAAGTCGAATCGAACCCACCACCATTGCCGCCGGTTCCACCCTTCATGCTCGCAGGAACTACATCGGTGTCCGCGCCCTTTTGCGTGTAGCAAAACACTGCGCCGTTGCGAATCTGCATACGCAGAAAATAGGTGCTGTTGAGGTCAAGCCCGGCCGACGCCCACAACGGTGTGAGCAACGTACGTGGCCGCGCGGTCATGCCGACTGTCACCTCTTCGCCCAAGCTGACCATCACACCGCTCGGCACTGATACCGTTCCGCCTGCCGAAGACGTCGCGGCAGTCACGGCGATGCGTCCGTCCGCCGTCGCTACTGTCGGAAACGCCAGCGCCGCAAAGGGCATCGCATCCTGGGACAGCACACTTTTCAGCGCTCTGAGCAATTGGTCCGATTCACTCTCGGAAGGCACCAGCCCCGCAGCGCGGATAACCGTCAGTAACTCCTCGGTCACCCCGTTACCCCACTGCGCTGGAATCAACGATCCCGGCGTCCCCAGCAACGGGTTTTCATCAACAAACTTGCCATTCACCAAACCGGCGCTGGGCACACTTTTCGGATAATCCATTCCATCACTCCCTAGTCATAATTGATGTGCACTTTGGTATGCGCCGGTGCGCTGCGGTGGATCAGGCATTCGAGCGCCGAGCCGGGATTGACGCCGAAGCGTTCGCCCCAGTAACTCGCGCCGAAACGCCGACCGAGCAGCAGCCGTCCGCCGGTGTTGAGCGTCCACATGAATTGCGCTTCCCAGGTGCCGAAATGCGCCGCGCCGAAACGTGCGCGGCCCATGCGCGGGGCTTCGAGTTCGGTGATGGTTGCGTTCGGGTAACCCTGGCTTTTGGCGATTTCGATGTAGTAGCCGACCGCCTGACTGCCGACCGCCAGCAGGCGCCGACGCACCGCGAGGCGTCGATCGTCGAACAGCGGCGCGGCGCCGAGGCATGGGTCGGGCAGGTTCATCACCTGTTCCCAGTCCGGCACCAGTTCGCTGACGCCGGCCGGGTCCATCTCGTTGAGCAGGTCAGCGGCGCGCGCGTCGAGGCGCGCCAGTTCGACGGCCACGCCGTGTAGCACTTCCTCAAGCTCCGGCACGCGCTCCGGATCCCACGCAGGGCCGGACGGCAGCAAGGCGCGCAGTTGCGCCTGGTATTGCGCGGCAGTTCTTATGCCTGCCATACGCAACCTCCGAAGGTCAGCAATTCACTGTCGCCAGCCGTCACGTTGGCCACGGGTGCTGCGAGGATATGGTCGGTCTCGCCAGCCGCGCTGCTGATCGCTTCGCGGATGTGGCTGATCAACAGATCCTCGCCGAGATCGGCTTCGCGGTTGTGCAGATCGCGCAGCTGCGTTTCAACGGCAGCGCGCACTGCGCTGGTGTCGGGAATCAGCTTCAACTTATAGGCCACCGGCACCTGCACCGGTGGCAGCACATGCACCTCGGCAGTCACCGGGCGCAGGGGCTCGATGTACGCCTGAACCTCGGCCAGTTGTTCGGCGTTGGGCACCGGTTGCGGATCGTCGTCACGCATGATGTAGACGCCGACAGTACCCGGCCCGAGGAAGCCGCCGCGGCACCAGGCACGGGTCACGCCAGGGCATTCCAGTGCCCAGGTTTCATAGTCCTGCGCCGAGCCGCCATGCGGAATGATCCGATACGAACGGATCACCCGCGAGCGCAGGGATTCGAGACTTTCACGCGCAACACCGCCGTTCAGGCCGGGCGCCAGCACCACGAAACTGTTGCCGACAATACCGGCAATCGGTTGCGTCGGCGTCAGCGCCAGACCCGCCTCGGCGTTGCCCAGGCTGCCGGCATCCAGCGCAGCAATCGTGGTGCTGTTGAGGCCATTGGCGGTGGTGCGCGAAGCGGTGACTTTGTAAGTGCGGCCATCGCTCGCCTGCAACAGTGTGTCGACGTCGAGCACTGCGCCAGCCGTAGCAGTGAAACTCACGCTACCGCTGGCCACTTGCGCAGCTTTGCGCGGTTGATTCAGACGCAGTGCGGCGATGCGCTCAAGGGTCGATTCATCGGCCGTGTCGGGCAGGATCTGCTCGGCGATCCAGTCAAGGTAGCCATACAGACCATAAGCCGCGCCGCCCAACGTTCGGGCGAGCACTTGCGCATCGGACTGGCGCAGCGAATCGCCGGCCAGGTCGCTTTGGGTGCGCTTGATCAGCACCGGCAGCGAAGGGGTTTCAAACGGCATAGATCACCTGCCAACTGTTATCGGGGTTGATGTCCAGGCGTTCGCCGTCGGCCAGGGTCAGGACGATGCGCAAGTTCAGGCGCTGGTCGTCGAGGCGTTCGCTGATGATGTCGAGTGCGCTGCAATGGCCGT
Source organism: Pseudomonas sp. TWP3-2 (assembly GCF_049897765.1). Classification (NCBI taxonomy): domain Bacteria; kingdom Pseudomonadati; phylum Pseudomonadota; class Gammaproteobacteria; order Pseudomonadales; family Pseudomonadaceae; genus Pseudomonas; species Pseudomonas sp. TWP3-2. Next base: position 57,783 of record NZ_JAFCWW010000012.1, read on the forward strand.
CGTCGATCAGCCATTGCAGGGCTTCGCGGGCATAGAATTCGGCGTCCATCTGGGTCTGTCGGGTCAACTTGACCCGGCGCAGCAGCCACAGCCGCGAGCCGATGCGGTCGTCGGCGACGCTGGGAAAACTATCGCCCCACCAGCCGAAGCGTTCGTCGTCATCGAGGGCATCGTCATCGGCGGCGCGGCGCCAGGTGAACAAGCTGATGAGCACTGCGCGAGTCAGCGCGGCGTGCAGGTTTTGGCTGATGAACATCATTTGCCTCCTGCCGGCACGCCGGTCTGACCGTTGCCTGCCTGCACGCCGACGTGCACGTGTTTGATCTGGCTGATGCCGCCGGCAAGCTGATCGCCGGTGGAGACGATTTTGCCGGTCTGATTGATCACCGGCGTGTCGAAGTTCACCGCGCTGCTGGCGCGAATGTTCAGCGTGGCGGTTTCGATATCGATTATCCGCCCGCGCTTGAAGTGGATCTTGTCGCCTTCGTCGGTGTAGATCGCCACTTCACCAGCGGCCAGCGCTTGCAGGCGATAGCGACGGTCGGCGACCACCAGTGCGATGGCATGGGAACGGTCGCCGCCAAGAAAGGTGACGATGCCCTCGGCGCCGGCCAGCGGATGGCTGGTGAAACCGTAGGGTTCGAAGTGCTCCATGTCGTCGTTGACTTCACCGGCGGTGAGGCGCATTTGCAGCGATTGCAGCTTGGAGGCCGAACTGGCGAGCACGACAGTGCCGCGCGCCAGCAGGCGAGTCAGTAGGCTCATAGGGTTGTCCTTGGGGATCGGCGAACACCGACAAACCTGTGGGAGCTGGCTTGCCCGCGATGGCGGTGTGTCAGGCAAAGATGTGTTTGAGCGACCATAGCTATCGCTGGCAAGCCAGCTCCCACAGGGTTTTGTGTCAGGTCTTGGGTTTTTGTGTCAGGTCTTGGGATTTTTCGGTGGTGAAGGATTGGCATCAAAAGTATGCGGCGGCGCCACGTGCAATGTGGTCACCGAGCCTTGCGCCGAGAGTGAGTAGGTCACCTTGGAAATCAGCATGTCCTCATCGAACCCGAGCACCGGATCCTTGACCCGCACCAAGGTGTTGTGACGCCACAAATCACCGTTGGACTGCCGCCAGCCCTGCACCTGATAGGTAGTGCTCAAGGCGCGGCCCATGCGGGTCGCGCTTTCCCATTGCGCACGTTGCTGTGCCAGTTCAAAGGTCAGTTGCGTGCCTTCGTTGATCACCGTGGTGCGCTGCCGTTTGAAGCTCAGATCGGCCGCCGACGATTCCACCTCGCTGACCGCCGCCCCGCTCTGCTTGTCGTTGCCTTTTTGCTGGCCGATCACCCGGTAGATGGAAAACACCTGGCTGTAATCCATCGGCGCGTTGGCCGAGAGAATATTCTTGCCCAGCTCCAGCGCATCACTCGCACGCCCGCCGCTGCCGGGGTTGGCCAGCACCAGCCGCCCTTCGGCATCATCGGTAGAAAACACCCGGTACAGCGAGAGCAAGCGGTCGATGGATTGGAACACCGTTTCCCCCGGCACGATGGTGTGCTTGCTCAGGCGCGCGGTCTGCGGGATTTCACTGACGACCATCAGCGAGTTGTTCATCGCCAGGTCCTGGACGATGCTCAGCAGCGGCTGTTCCTGCCATTGACCGGGGCGGTTGGTCGCCGCGCAATCCACCAGATCCTGAGTCCTGGAACTGCCTTCGATGCTCAGGCTGATCTGCCGACCGTCATAGCTGATCGGCGCCTTGAACACATAACCGGTGAGCACCAGATCCTCACCGATTTTCACCTCGCAGGGATCACCCGGTTTGATCCGGTTATCCACCGTCTGCCCCGGCCATTGCCAAGTGATATCCAGTTTGAAGGTGCGGAACTGACGCTCCAGATCCGCGGTGATTTCCACGCTTTTCCAGCCGCCGTATTCCATGTTGTTGACGGTCAAGGTGACGTGGTTGTCGATCTCGCTCATGGCTCACTCCCTGGAGACTTTCACTTCGTTGGGCGAAAAACCGGGATGGGTAATGCCGTTGCGCTGCTGCACTTCGTCAACCCGCGTCGCGTCGGCAAATTGCTTATAGGCAATCACCACAGCAGGAAAACTCTCCTGAAACGATTTGCTGACCTGGCGCACACCGGACGATGCCACCGCTTTGAGGTGCGCGGTCAGCGCCTCCTTCACATCGCTGATAGCCTGAAAGTGTGCGGGGCCGGCCTTGTCCAGCATCGGATTGATCGCCGCAGCCACGGCGTCACGCAGGGCCTGCATGTCGTCACTGACCGGCACTTCCTGGCGGGCCACGGGGCTTGTCGCCTGCTGTCCCACGGAGGGTATCGATTGCAGCTTCACCGGCGCTTTCGCGACTGGCATCGACGCCACCCATTGCGCGACCTTGACCAGCATCGTGTCCTGCACCAGATCCGCCATGGCTTGCGCCGCCGCGTTGGTGTCCTTGCCGGTGGTGATCTTCGGCGCATCGGCCTTGCGGATGGCTTCGAGTTGTTGGGAAACGTCGGCAATCACGCCACGGTAACCCTCCTTGGCGAACGCCTTGAGCTCCTTGATATCGCCGAGCAAACCCTTGAATTCCGCCGCCACTTCCTTGGGCAATTCCTTGACCGCTTTGACCAGTTCAGTGATTTGCCGGTACTGCTCGATCAATGGTTTGAGCTGCTCTTTGATTACCTCGTACACGCCGGTCAGGCTGTTGCGCAGATTGGCAATACCGATCCGCGCAGCTTTGATTAACGTCATCGCCTGTTCGAAGCGCGCCACCGCCGAACCGAGCAGCGTGTCAGCCTTGGCCAGCAGCACTTTCTGCGTGCTGACCGTGGCTGTCGGAAACGGCAGCGGTCGGTCGGGATAGAACTTCAGCGTGAAGGTCACCAGCCCGCCGTCCTGGCGGGTGTGGCTCATGTCGCATTCGCCGACCTTGACTTGCAGGCGTCCGAGCCACGGGTGCACCAGTTCGCCGCTGCCCAGTTCCAATGCCTTGAGCAGTTTGTCGCGCTGCTCCAGGCAATCGGCGCCGACAATGAACGCCGTCAGATCATGGGTCTTGGCCTGCTGGCCGAGGTCCTCGAAAAACGGCAGATCACGCTGCGGGTATTCGTGCAATTGCCCCTTGCGACCGACCGGAGTTTTCGCCGAATCGATCCAGAACCCGACACCGCGAAAGGATGCCGGCAATAAACGGTCACGCCAGTTCATTGGAACCTCCCACGGACAGCGAGCGGTAGCCGATGCGCGAACTGAGCGCCAGCCCCGGTTGATTGGTTTGCGGTTGATCGGTGCGCAACCCGGCCGGCGCATTTTCGAAGCGCACGGTCAGGCCGCCTTCGAGTTGCGTACGGTTATTGGCGGCGCTTTGCTGGATCAGCGCGCTGGAGGATTGCGGCAAGGAGCCGGCCTGCAACGCATTGCTACCTTGAGGTTGCACACTGGCGCCGAAGAACGCCGGCGCCAGTTCACCCTTGCCTTCGGCATTGGTCTGCCGCTGGGCCTGGGTCAAGCCTTCGACCTTGCCGGTGACTTTCGCCACCAGTCCGGCGAAGCCGCCGTCGAACAGCTCCTTGATTGGCGCGATCACGGTTTGCAGCTTTTGCCACAACTCGCCGAACCACTCGGTGATCGGCGCCCAGTTCTTGATGATCTGCCCCAACGGTGTCCACTCGAACATGTTGTGCAGAAACTCCAGCACCGGCGTGGCCAATGCTTGCACCACACCCCACAGCGCCGAAAACACTTCGCTGATCGGTTGCCAGTACGTCGCAATCTGCTCCAGTGGCGACCATTCGAACAGCCCGGCGAAGAAGCTCTTCACCTGCTGCGCAGAGGCTTGCAGCGCCGCCCAGATCGGCTCGAAAAAGCTGACGATACTGCCCCAGTTATTGACGATCATCCCCAGCGGGGAATAGTCGAACAGCGTGGCGAAGAAGTCCTTGATGACTTGCGCCGCCGGTTGCAGCGCCGTCCAGATCGAGGCGAAGAAGCTGGTGATCGCGCCCCAGTTGTTGATGATCATGCCCAACGGTGTCCAGTCGAACAGACCTTTGAGGAACGCCATGACCGGCACACTCAAGGCCTTGAGCAATTCCCAGATCGCCGAGAACAGGCCGGTCAACGGCCCCCAGTTTTCCACGATCATGCCCGCTGGCGACCACGAGAAAACCGACTTGAAGAAGTCGATCACCGGCGCAGTCAGCGCTTTGACCTTGTCCCAGATTGCCGAGAAGAAACCCGTAATCGGTTCCCACAGCGCCGCCAATGCAGCCAGCGGTCGCCAGTCGAGGATCGAACGCAGCGTCGCCATGGCATTCGCCCCGACGCTTTTCACCCCGTCCCACAGGCCAGTGAAGAAAGCCGAAATCGGCGTCCAGTTGGCCACGATCAAACCGGCTGCCACGGCAATGCCCATCGCAATCAGCATGATCGGATTGGTCTTGAGCACCATGCTCATCACGTCGAACACCTGAGTCGCGCCGGTCACCGCGGTTTGCATCGCGGAGAACGCGATGGCGCCCGCCGCGAGGCCTTCGACCAGTTTCGGGTTGTCGGCGAGCAAACTGCCAAAACCGGTCAACATTGGCTCAAGCCCGACCACCACGGCACCGACCGCCGGCACCAGTGCGGCATTCACCGCCGTCGAGACCTTCTCCATCGAAGCACTGAACACATCCATGTTCTGCGCTGCGGCTTTCGGCGCCGCAGGCATGTCCACGGTTTTCGCCGTCTCGCTGACTTCGGCCAACTTGCCCTGAAACGCCGCTGCCGACTTTATGCCGTCCACGAACGGCGTGATCACGCTGCCCCCCTTGAACAGACCACTGATGTCCAGTTTGCCGAGGCCGGTCTGTTCGAGGTTTTTCTTGAAACCCTCGACTTTTGCCCGCAGGGCGCCGAGTTTGGGTGACAGCTCATCGATGCCCGTGAGCAGCACCGAGGTTTTCGCTTTGGTATCTGTGTCTGCCATCACTGCACCTGCTGCATCGCATTGATCCGTTGCGCGTGCTCCAGCGATTCGCGGAGCACATCCAGTGGCCTGGCCATCATCTGTTCGGGGTCAACCTTCCAGAACCAGGCCAGGTCATAGGCGACTGCGATCAGGTCGGTGATGGCGCCGACGCCGCACTCATGAAAAAACTTGCGACGGCCCAGCTCAACGCGTTGAGGTCAGCCAGATCCAGCTGGTTGACCGACGACGGTGGAATGCCGGCGCACACCGCGATGTATTTCGCGGCGACGTCCATGTCGAGGCTGACCTCTTCGTTCTTGTCGATCTTGTACGGCAGCGCCTTGATCGCTCGCACTTCCTGCACCGTCGGACGGCGCAGGACGAGTTCGGTCAGAGGCTCGCCGTGCGCTTCGATCGCAACCTGAAGCTGCACGGCGCCACTCATTGCCAGGTCCCCTTGATGCCTTCGAACTTCAGTTCGATGGTGGCGTCATCGCCTTTGGAGACTGGTTCTTCCACCAGATAAGCACCGGCCAGGACGTAGACTTTGCCGTTGCTGAATTCGCAGGTGACAGTGATGTCGGTGCCTTCGATCAGCTTCTTCAGCGGGAAGTCGGCGGTGTGCAGCGCGGTCACTTTGAACGACGGCGCGATGTCGGTTTCCTTGTAGAAACCCGGCACTACGGTTTCCCGTTTGACCGCCAGCAACGGCGCTTCGCAGCCGCCATTGATAGTCAGTTGTGCGCCGTCGACCTTGACGTAGCAGGTGCCTGCAATCAGTTGACCCATGGTGTTACTCCCTTCAAATAAAAAGCCCACGCGAGGTGGGCTGAATTCACAGATTCAAACGTGCCGATCAGGCAGCGTCGTCGTACTGCAGACGGAACTGGTTGAGCAGTGCGAACACGCGCAGACCGTTGATGTAATCCGGCGGGAACAGCACGTTTACGCGGCTCGGATCCTGCACGTCGCGCTCGACGACCAGGTGCTCGGCGAACAGCTCGGCGTTTTCCACGTGGCCTTCCAGTTCGAGCTTGGCGTACTGGGCGATCAGCTCACCGCGAATGGTGCTCGGGGTGACGATGGGCTGGCCGGCGCCGAAACGCGTGCCGTCGGAAGCCAGTTTGTGGCGGCCGTATTTGCTGGTGATCACGCTTTGCAGACGACGCACGATGTACGCCGACTGGTGCATGGTTTCGCTGTCCAGGTACGAGTTGTCAGCCTGGCCGTAAGCGTTTTTCTGGTAGGTGGTGATCGAACGCTGGATGCGCACATAACCGCCTTCGTAGTAAGCGGTGGCGATGCCGTAGTTGAGCAGCGACTGACGCTCGGTCAGGGTGAAACGCTCGCTGGCCGGGGCCGGATCAACGCCCGGCAGACTGCCGCTTTGGGTCGGACGGCTGGCGTCGGCGGAGATGAACACCGCAGTGCGCGCAGCCAGTGCAGCAGCCTGCACCCAGAACGGTTGCGGAACGCCCGGCTCCAGCGCCTGAATGGTCATGTGCTGATCGTTGCGTGCCTGACCGGCCGCCACCAGCGTGCCGACGGTGCCGCGCTTGGCGCTGTAGACGTGACCGAAAAGTTGCTTGGCCCACGACCAGCGACCGGTGCTGTCATCCATGACCGCTTGCCAGGTGTTGAGGGTCGACAGATCCGACCACGGCAGCGTGATGAACTCGAACGGTTCGTCGCCCAGTGCCGCGACCGCAGCGATCTGGTCCGGCACACCGGCACCGCCGGTCATGGCGGTAATTGCGCTGGTCAGGCCGGCCGGGGTTTCTTCGCCGTTGCTCTTGCCCAGGCGATTGAATTGCAGGTTGATATCGTTGCCGCTCTCGCCGGTCCATTTGGCGGTCAGAGTGACGACACCTTCCGCGGCGGCTGCGCTCACTGGCAGGTCGGCGCTGGCGTTGATTTTTTGTGCCAGTGCGGTGGCCGCTTGCGCAGCGGTGGCACCATTGACCACGGTGGCTTGAACGCGAACGCCGCCAACATACAGATTGAGCAGGCCAGCCTGAGTCGCGGTGCCGGTCAGGGTCAGCACGCCTTTGGCGATGGCGCCTTCGGTGTTGTGCAGCGGCAGGCACCAGATCTCGCCGATCGGGTCAGCCTTGCGGAAGGTCTCGTACATCGAAGCGAGCATCGAGCCTTGGCCGCCGATGCTCTTGGCCAGCGCCACGCTGGACACCAGCACCAGCTTGCCGACTTCGGTCGGGGCGATGTTGTCGTTGACCTGAGCCACGATCAGTCGGCGCATGGCCGAGGTCGCGCTATTGGCGGCCGAGTTGTCCATTTCGGCATAGAACAGCGGTACACGAATGTCCGCGGGGATGTTGCTGAATCCGATCGCCATTATTTGGCTCCCTGTGGTTTAGCTTTTACGGTTTTGAGGGTGATATCGCCGTCGGCCAGACGTCGGCGCCACCAGGCGCTGTCCAGCACTTCACGGCCCTCGAGGGGCAGCAAGTCGCCCGCTTCCGGGTCAGGCACGGCACGGCCAGCGGCCGGCACTACGGTGATGCGATTGCTCATGGGGTTACGTCTCCAGAGAAAGTCAGTTCCACGCGCCCATCAGGGCCCGGGCGTTTCAGGTTGGGGTCGGCCGGGTCGATCGCATCGACCCGCACGGTGGCCCCGGTAAAGGACGCCAAGGCGTCCAGTTCACGTTCGTGCCAGCTCTGCGCAGGCTGATCGGGCAGGTTGCGCCCGAGCTGGAACTCGGCAAAAAAGCGCAGCCGGTAAAAGGCGCGGCTGCTGTTGATCGAGACCAGTTCGCCGCCGTCATAAACGATGGCGCTGTAGTCGGTGCCTGGCTTGAACCCAACCAGTGCGCGCCACAGTTCGGCGCGCAGGTCATGCAACAGATCCAGCGCTTTTGTAGCGTCGGTTGCGTCAAGCACCAGGACGATTTCAAAGCGGTCGCGGATCGGTTGCAGCGCGAGGTTTTGCGCGGTGCTCGCGCTGGCCAGATCGGCGAGCGGAGTGACGTGGGCCGAAGGTGTTGGCAGGTTCGGGTCGCCTTTCAGTAGCGCCAGGTCGATACCGACGGCGATATGGCCGGCAAGGCTTGGGCATTGCGCACGCAGCTGCGTGAGGATCGGGGTGATCTTCATGGGGGCGTTCCAGAGATAAAAAACTGTGAGAGCGGGCTTGCTGAGAAAGGTGTGAATCAGTCTGTGGACGCGGCCTTGGGATCGAGACCGGTTGCCTCGATCAAGCAGCGATAGCTTTCCTCGCGCTTGCCGCTGGCGGTGACTTTTTCGATCGACCAGCGACCGCGCATGAAGTCAGGCCAAGTGTCATCGAGCACCAACAGGCCTTCGGCCGCCAGCAGCGGATTGCCCGGGCAGGTGACTTTCAGCTTGTATTTCTCGCGCAACATCTTGCGCACCTCGGCTTCGCCGATGGCTTTGGCTTCTTCTTCACTGGGCTGTTTCTGGCGAATGACCTTGTAGGGCTCGGAACCGGTTATCACCTCGCGCAGCTTGCCGGCAGCGATGTCCCAGAAGCAGGTCTTGCAACCCTGGTTCTGGGTACGAGCGGTCTCTTCCAGCATGGCGCTGATGAAGGCGTGATCGCCCGGTCGATTGTTGCTGGTCACTGACAGCCTGACGTCAGGTATCACCTGGCCCGAGAGGTTTTTCAGCTGCGCCGGTTTCGCCAGTACGTAGAGGTCGTTGAAAGGTTTGGCCACCGCGTCGTACTTGCGCGCCAATCGCGTGATGAAGCTCATGTCGGTTTCGTTCGACTGATCAACATGAGCAATCCGGATCAGCGCCAACTCGGGATCGACGCGTGGCGAAAAACCGTGCGGCAAGACCAGCTGGCGAAACAGTGCGCCAAGGGTGGTGGGGCCATGGCTGGCCGTGCGCCGTTCCTTGAATCGGGTCTCATCCTTGCCGCTGAAAGGCGCTGCGGTAGCCACCAACGTCAAGCGTAACGGGAACAGCGTCGGTGTCAGTCGAGTCACCTTGAACTGGCCCTTTTCGACCAGCCCGGACTCCAGATAACCGACCCGCAGGCCGATTTTTCCGCCCAGCGTCGGCAAGCCTTCAAGGCCTTCCAGGTCGATCACCAGTGTCAGTTGATCGGACTCCATCCCGGCGGCATCAATGTGCTCCCAACTGATCAGACGCTGGTTCAGCAGGGCTTGGTTGGCGCCGTAGATTTCGATCGCCGGTGTAAATCCCTGTGCCATGCAACCTCCTTAGTCCCAGGCCAAAACCGGCTTGATCGCGGCGGGCCGACTGTCGAGTTCCGGCAGCGTCACCCAGATGCCCGCCGGCAAAACGGGGCCGTATTCGGCCAGGGTCGAATTGAGTTTCCACAACGCTGCCTCGGCCTGATCGTCTGAGCGACCCGACTCGCGGTACAGCAGCAGATTGACCGAATCACCGGCCACGCTTCGGACCTTACGCATTGTTGAACTCCGCTAATTCGAGTACCCACTTGATCACCATCGCGGTGCCGTCATCGATGACCTCGCTCTGGTTCTCCTGAACGCTGATGATTCGCCACAAACCCCAGTTGCGACCGATGCCGTCGATCAACGGCAGCGGTGCTCTCAAGGCTTGCAGCGCACGGAGTTCATCGAGCCGTTCCATGGCCACGGCGTACATCGAGGTGCCGCCGATGGTCAGGCTTTCCGGCTTTTGTCCGGTCTGATGGGACTTGGGTTTGCTGGTGAGGATCGGCAATTCAGTCCAGCCACCGTCGGATTTGCGCGCCAGCGTGCTGTAGGCAAACTCGCGGGACAGACCGAAGATGAAACTGCCGAGTGCCATTTGTTGTTTCATCAGGCGACTCCATCGGTAAGGGCTGCGTCACGGCGGGTGCCGAGGGGATTGGTGTTCATCAATGGTGTGAACTGGCTGTCGAATTGGCTTTGCAGGTGTTGAGTGACAAGCAGGCCGATGCTTTCCGAGCTGCCGGGATCGCTGCAGTACACCTGAACCGAAGGTGCGTAGGTGACTTGCTGGTTCGAGGCTTGGGCGATCGCCAGATCGGTGCTGACCTGGCCGGGGGCGGCGAGTGTGTCTGGCGCGGCGACCGCGAGTCGGTCCCCCAAAGATCCCGCCGCGCCAACATCCTGCCAGCCATCGACCAGGCCACCCTGCGCAACTGCAAACGCAGCCTTTTCAGAGGCTGGCGCAGCAGGCGAGAGAGGCTGCATTGAAGCTATCGACGGTTCCAGTGGTGGAGCATTTACCACAGAAGTCTGTTCGAGAATATTTGTCGGGCCAGTGGCGGAGGAACGTTGACTGGCAACGCTCATAGCCGGCTCGTCGGTCGGCAACCTGGCTGCAGGATCTGCGGAAAGTGCCAAGTCTGGCGGGCCTCCAGAGCGGCTTTTGAAGATTCCTTTGCCGACCTTCTCCTTCAACTCCTCGGCCCCCGCCTCGAGCACGAAACCAATCAGTATTTTGAGCGCCGCCGCCACCGGCAACAGAATCTCAGCAGTTTTCGGATTGGCCTCCGCCCAGTCACTGAGGTTATCCAGGCCAGCGCCGGCCGCGCCAAGCGTATTACGCGAAGGCGACAATGCATTGGCGTTGATCGTTGCCCATCGCTCCTGACGAGCATTGTGAATGTTCCACTGCCCTTGCTGCGTATTGGACAGCGCCAGCGCAGACTGGCGGACCGAGCCTTGGTCGCCGAGCTTCGAAGTTGCGTATTGATCTTTGTCCTTCACTAGCGCGAAGGCTTGGTTCACGTCCCCGAGGTTCTGCGCCAGTAACTGCGCGGCATCACCGCTGTCGGCAAATATTGTCCGCGCCAACGCGGCGCGTTGCTCTACCGGTTTGGCGTTCAGCGCAGCAAATACCGAGATCAGCGCACCCTGTGCATTTTGCTTGTCCGGGTCGCGCATCGCCGTGGCCACGGCAGCGGGATCCAGTCCCAACTGCTTCCAGGCGCCACGCTCAGCGACTGTGGCCTTGTCACCTTTGCCCAGCCCAATGGAAATGCTCTTCAACGCAGCGCCGGCATCGTCTTTGTTCGTCCCGCTGCCGAGTAGTGCAGCCGACAACGCGGCGGCCTGCTCTGGCTGCATGCCCGCGGCAATCGCCGCGCTGCCCGACTCCTTGAGAACTGCACCGATGTCTGCCGCTTTGACGTCCCCGGGCATTTTCCCGAGTTGGTTGGTCGCATCCGCGAGGTCAAACGCCTGATCGCGAGTCAGCTTCATCGACGTGCGCCACACCGCCATCATCTCGGCGACTTCCATGGCCGGGACTTTGAATGCTGACGCAACCACCGCAGCGTCACCGGCGAAGTTGAGCAGCTCGAACGGTTTGTCCGCCGCGTTGGTCAGATCATTGCCGATCCCTGCGTCAGCGGCAAACGTTGCGACCTTGAGCAACTCGCTACCGCTGGTTCCTCCCGCCGCCACCATTGGCGCGGTGGCGGTCCTCTGGCTTGTCTGCGCCATCTCTTTGCTTTGTCTGGAGGTCAGGTGCGCGGCATCCTTTAACTCAGCTTCTGCCAGGTCCAACGCGATGGCCGGTTGTAACATCTCAGGCGGCTCGATCCGGTCAATGCTCTCGACCGAAGTCTTTGGTTCGCTGGCGGTCTCTCTTTTGGCAGTGGCGCTGGCGGATAGCGAGTTCAGGTTCGAAAGCGCCAACTTCAAGGCGTTGATCGCGGTTGTCAGCAAACCAATACTGGCACTCGTCTTGAGCAGCGCCTGACTCAATCCGGAGAGTTGATCTGTGGCTATTTGTCCGCCACCTGTATTCGCGGTGGCCGGGGTCAGATTGAGATTTCCAGACGCCGCTGCACCGCGTTCAGCGGCATTCATCGGCGCATATTTGCTTTCTGCCATTGCCGCTCTACTCCTGTTTCACGCCAAGGCGAGTGATCGCGATGTCGTAGCGGCGCAAGGCCTTTTCGGCGTCCCACTCCAGAATTTCCGCTTCACTTACCGGGTAAATGAGCGGCACGATATCGAGGATTACTTCGATGTCGCGCTCTGAAAGAAGGCCGCCGGCTGGTTTAAAAAATCGTCTATGCGCACCTGCAACTGAGTCCAGTCCGGGACGCTCAACAACGCCAGATCGGGGATCATCAGCCCGGTGCAATGAGCGGTGATGAACTCGGCGCGTTCCTTGGCCGTTTTCAGTTTCTTCATCACTTTGGTGGCACGCAGAACCGGCATTTCCAGACTCAGCGAGGTCACGGTGCGGCCGGTGATGGCGAGCGGTTGCAGCAGTTGCACTTGATCGGGATCGTCGGACTTTTCCGCGTCTTCGATCTGCTGGAGAAAGTACGACGCCGGACGGGTCGACATTTCGTGCACGTATTGCGCGATGGTCACGTAGTCCGGGCGTTTGAGCTGATCGAGTTCCTTGACCGACAGCCCGGTGGCGAGCAGCGCCAGCTCGAAGAACTGATCGTCTTCGTCATCGCCGGCACGGGCCAGCGCGTCTTTTTGTGCGGCGTAGAACAGTGGTTTGAGCTGGATCTGGTTGATCTGCGAGCCGTCGTCACCGGTGATCGGCGACAACAAGTCATGCTTGGGTGGCATCCACGACATGAATGAATTCCTTGAAATTGCTATGACCCTGTGGGAATTGCCCCCCACAGGGTTGGTGCTGGATCTGCCGAAACGACTTACGGCATCAGCACCGCGCGACGTGCATCGCCGAGGATGTCGACACCGTTGAGCACGAACTTCTGGGTACGCACGTCGATGTCGATCACCGGTACGCCGTTTTCCAGGCGGTTGTAGGTGCGGCAGGACAGCTCCAGATTGGTCTTGGGTTTTTCGCCCATTTTCACCGCGGTTTCCTCGAGGGATTTCAGCTTGCCGCCGACCGTGTGGTAGGTGAACCAAGTGTTGCCATCCTGATCCTGACCGGCTTCACGCACGTTCAGCAGGATGTCGTCGCCCAGTTTCACGCCCAGCGCCAGCATCACTTCGGTGCCCATGCCTTGCAGGGTCAACTTGGCGGCGAGCGCTTTGCCGCCCTTGGCCATTTCTTCGACGATGAAGCGCCCGCCGCGCATTTCTTCCATGTCGAATTCAATTTTCGGCGGAGTGAATTCCTCGACGGTCGCCGACAACGGCAAGCCTTGCAGAGTGGCCGCGATGGCCTGGCGATTACGGTTGGTAAACATTAGAGAACGTCCTCCAGGAACTGCTCGATGATTTCATCGCGGGCGTTGAGTTGATAAACCATGTGTTCGTTCGGCGCGTAGCGGCCGTAGTCGATGACCACGAACCAGGTGCCGTTCTTGTACTTCTCGACGCTGTTGAGTTCCGGGTGCAGGTACACGCTGCCGCCGGGAATGGTTTCGTCGGCGACCAGGGTTTGCAGCCAGTCGTTGATGCGCTTGACCTCTTGATCCATGAAGGATTTGGTCAGGTTCTTGGCCATGGCTTTCTGACCGGCCTTGACCAGCTTGCGGCTGATCGCATCTTCGAGGCCGACGTAGCTGATGAACTTGCCGGTAACCGAGCGGTTACCCAGCAGCGAGAAGCCGCCGAGCACGGTGCGGGCGTAGTAGCTGATGCCGTAGCGGTTGAGCAGGTCGCCTTCGGTGGAGGTGTCGAGGATGTTGTATTCCACCACCCGCGACACGTCTTCGGCGTAGGTCACCTGGTTGCCCGGGCTTTCCCACTGCTTGACCTTGGCCAGCGCGGCAATCGCCAGGCTGGAAGGCGACAGGAATACGTTTTTCTTCGCCGCTTTCGAGTACACGGCGGGCATGTTGTGCACCACCAGGCAACGGTCGAAACCGAGGTCGGCGCCACCCAGTTCCTGGCTGTACAGAACCTGGTCAGCGACCGCAGCGTCCTTGCCGTCCAGCACCACGCGGGCCTTGATGCGTTTGCCGAACGAGGCGAACTCGCTGGCCACCGCTTTGGTGCCGGTGAAACCCGGCGCGCCGATGATGGTCAGGTCTTCCGGGACACTGCCCAGCGCGGCCAGACCGAGCTTGCGGCCGGTCAGCGGCTCGACGCCACCGATCACCGCGTTGACGGTATCGGCCGGGGTTGCGCCCGCTTCGACGATCACTACGTACACCGGCACTTTGACCACTTTGAGGATCTGGTAGACCGCGTGGTACAGCGTGCCCTCTTCCGAACCGGTCGGGTCAAGCAGCGCATGCGTGGTGAAGCTGTTGATGCGAAACGGTGCGTTACGCGGAATCAGCGGATCGGCTTTCGGCGCGGTGCCGACCAGACCGATCACGTTGTCACCCAGACCACCCATGGCCTCGGGGGATTCAGTAGCGTTTACGGTAATGCCGTTGTGCTCGAAGTTCAGAACCTCAGCCATATTCAGTCAGCCTTCTTGGCAGCGGCCTTCACGGCCTGGGTGGTTGTGGTTTTCAGTTCCAGTCGACCGGCGAAGTGCAAGGCACTGGCCTCGACGTCGAGCAGATCGAGTTCTTGACCGATGCTCGACCAATGCCCACCGCCGGTGGGGAATGGAACGAGCACGGTGTAGGTTTGGCGAGTTGCCATTCGAGTTTCTCCAAAGACGAAAAAGCCCCTTGGTTTCAAGAAGGGGCTATCAGTTACTGATCAGCGGATAAGAAAACGCCCCGTCAGTGCGGGGCGTTTTTATTCAGGCAGGCTAGCGAGCCATTCCGGCGCAGCTGGGCGGTTTTCGCTCAAAGGCAACTCGCCGCCGACCGGCCAGATGCGCAGCACGTGGCGATAGGTCTGCAACTCGATGTATTGCGCCGGGGTCAGCAGGGTTGGCCAACGGTCCACCTCGTCACGGTGACGGTTGACCACGGGATCAGTGAGCGCGATCTGCTGTTTGCGCCAGTAGCGTTCAATGCTCTCAAGTTCCGCAGGCGTTGGCCCCGGCCGATCAACCAGCACCGGATAGTTATTTTCATTCATGACAATCATCTTGCCGGTAGACAGCCCGTTCAATAACTCGAGCCAGTACTCCCGAGAGATTTCAACTGCATCGCTTGGAATTTCGGAATGAATGGCGGGATCGTAAAAACCGCCCGTGGAGGGTGCATAAAACATAGGTTCTTCCTTGTTTGATAAGTAACGACTCTAAAACCACCCGCCTGGGTGGCCAGATATGAAAACGCCCCACGGTGTGGGGCGTTTATTGAAGCGCTGTAATCGGTGCTGGGGGCGTCGAAACCGGCCAGCCTACAGCGAGCATTTCATCTTTATAGGTTCCTGCCTCAAGGGCCCGGAGCAAATCCAGTTCGCGATCAAAGCAGGTCTGGACGTGAGCGCGGACAGCCTTGGCAATGGCTAGAATCTGCTCGGCGGACGTTTATGCGTGATTTATCTTCCACTCGGTTCACCCTTCAAAACCTGTAACTATTCGTCGTGATCGCAAAAGCACTAAAGGTTCCGGCGCTGCTCAGGCGATAAAACAGCGTTTGCGGCGACAACAGGGGAACATCCAGAAACGAACCACCGCCTACCCCTGTAAAGTTCACGATAAAGGTCTGAAGACCTATGGCGGCAGCTGACCCGGCAAGCGCCATGCTGTATCCACTGGCCGACACCGTGCCTTGAAAGTTTCCAGAAACCGACTTGGCATTCAATGGCACAGCTGCAGAAATCGATAACCCTGTGAGCGTCAGAACCGGGACAGTTGTCGACAACACTTGCGCGCCATAGAACACCTGGCGATCAACTTGTTCAGCGACAGCAAATTGAGCACTGGCATTCGTCGGCAAAATGCTGAGGAGCGCGGAAAACGTATATCCATCAGGAGCAACGCCCGCCAACAGCTTCGGAGCGATTGCTGCAGTGGTATTTACGGCGATAATGCCGGTGGATCTGGAGGCAGGATTGTAAAGCGCGTACATCGCGACAAACCCATTGACCGGTGCCGCGCCCACATCCATCGTCCCCAGGCCCTTGACCGAAGCCGACAGGTTGATGCTCTGGTTGAAGTTGGAGATCACGACCCTATTCCCGTTCACATCTCCCAGCACCATCTCGGAAGCTGTAAACGTGGCGGTCGAAGCAGCGACCGGAATTGAGACTCGAGCGTTTCGAATGTCCCCAGCAATGGGCCCATTCAACGAAAGCTGTTGCAGCTGTTCAGAGAGCACAGCAATGTCGATGCTCCCCTGGTTGATCGGTGCGTTCCAGGCTTTGATGCACCACATGACGGCGAGGTTGCGTGGGCGGGTTACACCTAACGCACCATCGCTAACAGGCCCGGCACCAGTGGTAAAAACTGAGTTACTGATCGGGTAATCCCACTGCGAATGAGCATCGAGGCCATGCGCCTGCGCGATGCCCGCATTGGACGCAGTGTTATGCCATAGACCGGATACGGCCAAGCTCTCGTTGGATGGATCAAAGGACTGCAAACTGCCTTTTTGCCAACTCCCCAGAGTCCGCCCCGAATCCACGCCACGTCCATGATCCCAGCCCCGCAGGAACTCACCCCGCGATTCCGGCAGCCGGAAGTTGCCTGCACCCTCATTCCCCTTGTTGTAAGTGGTGCCGAGATACGTCGCCAAGTCCGGATAAGTCGCAATGCTCTGCACACTGCCATCCAGCTCAAGAAATCCGGGAGGTACGATTCCGCTCGGAAATGCCAGAACGGCACCCACCGGGACAGCAGATCCAAGCCGTGAGACTTCCTTGACCAGTGCCGCTACATCGATGTTTCCTTGATTGATCGGGGCGTTCCAGGCTTTGATGCACCACATGACGGCGATGTTGCGTGGGCGAGCTTCTGCTCCGCCCGATGCTTTCGTTACAACATCATCCGTGCCGTTGTACTGCTGAAGGTAATTTCTCCTTACATCCCCAGCCATGAAAATATCAGCGATTACATCGTAAGTAGTGCCATGAATATGGGACTTGTTGTCATCGGCTTGCCAGCTACCCACGCCACGTCCCGCATCGACCCCACGCCCATGATCCCAACCGCGCAAGAATTCACCGCGCGTCTCAGGCAGTCGGAAGTTCCCAACCCCCTCATCCCCCTTGTTGAACTTGCCGCCCAGATAGGCGCTCAAGTCCGGGTAAATAGCGCTGCTCTTGACGCTGTTATCCAGCTCAAGAAATCCCGGTGGCGGCGAATCGACAGGGAAAGCAACAATCGATCCCACCGGCAACGCCGACGCCTTGGCGATCAACGCATCCACTTCTGCCTTGGTGTACGAATCCTTGATGCCAAACCCGGCCAGCGATTCAGGATTGGAACCCGCCGTCGCTCGACCATATTTGTCCACAGTCAGACTTTTATAAGTCCCCGCCAGAATCCCGGTGCGCCCCGCCAACATCTCGAATGTCAGCGCGGTAGTACCCAGGTTGATCGGCGCATTGGTGGTCAGGTGCCAAAGCGAATCACCGTTCGCCGTGCCCTCTTCCACCATCACCGTCAGACCCGGCGTGACCTTGGCGCTGACGTTGGCATCGTTGGCCCGAACCCAGTCGCCGTTGGCCACGATCCACAGACCGTTATCCTTGGCCAGCGTCTGATTCGGCAGCAACACACGATCACCGGCGATCACCGCCACACCATCGATCTGCTGCGCGCCCTTCAGCACCACGTTGCCAGTCGCGGCAACACGCACCGATTGCTTGCCATCCAGCTTGCCAAGCTCTTCAGCCAGATAACTCATGACCCACGCACGGGTAGCCTTGACCACTGTGTCATCGATCAACAACGTCACCAGCGACGCATTGCTGGTCTCGAAAATCGAACGAATGTAGAACTCTTTGCCCGAGCCTGACGTGGCCAGAACCGGTTTGAACGACTCAGGGTATTTGACGATTGCGTAGAGCACGCCAGTGTCGGTCCACAGCCCTGCTTCACGCACATACCAGCCGCCAACGTCCGGCGGGATGGTGACTTCGGCGAGCAGCCAGCTCGGGTTTTTCTCGTCCTGGAACAGTGCATTCAGCGGCCCGCGCCAGACTTCGCGTCTGAGCTCGGTGGCGGTGGCGGCCGGGTTGTAGACCCCGCCCTCGCCGCCGTCGCCGACGGAAATCTGCGTCAACTTGATCGGCGTGCCCGCTGCCTTGCAGGCAGTTTCGTAGGCAATCCCTGCGTTGGTGAGCAGGGTGTAATAGTCAGCCATTCAGGCCCCCTGAGGATAAATAGTGGATGTTTCGACGGTGTACAAAGCAGCGGCCATGAAGGCCTCGCCCGACGCCTCAAGCCCTTCGATGAATACCGGATAAATCGTGGTCAGCTCACCGCAGAAAGTGGCGGCGCCGATGTAATGGCTGCCAAAAGCGCTCAAGCCGACCGATACCGACAGAATGTCGCGTTCACTTTTGGCATCTGCCAGACGTCGGTCGAGACGCGCGTCGATCGCTTCGCTGTAGGGTTGATCGCTGAAGGCGCGCACGGAAAAACTGTAGGGCGCACCAGGTGGCGTCTGCTCGTACCAGGCGCGGATTTGCGGGCGCAGTTGCAAACCCTTGGCAGCGTTTTCCAGCGCCTTGCGGGTGCCGGCCTGGCGCGCGGTAGGCCAGGCCAGTTCGACGGTCAGGCGTTTTTCCGCTTCGGGGGCGTCAGTGCTCCATTCGGCGACGCCGCGATCTGCCGCGAGATACGGCAGGAATGCGACCGGGGTCTGTTGCGGGTTCATCAGTTCTGGAAACGGCGGCGCGATGCGATCAAGCAATGCACCGAAGCCGATATCGAGCGCGCGTTCCAGCGCCGAGCTGTTGGCCGGCAGTAACGTCGGGCGTGGAAATTGATCACTCATATAGTCAGCACCTCGACCTCGACCGCCGTGCAATACGGCGCCTGAAACGCGTTGGCGATGACCGGCTCCAGAGGTTCAAGAATCTCCAGTTGCACGGCACCGGCGCTGTGCAGCGTGTAGTCGATCCAGCTCGGATCGACCCGGCCTTCGAGGCGATGACAACTGTCGGCATACGCCTGCAACTGTTGCTGCGCAGCGACTTTGGTCAGGCCCGAATCCGGACCCGAATTGATCTTCGCCACGACGCGGATTTTGTAGCGCTTGATCTCGGCGCCTTGCACGGTGACGAGGTCGGTTTCCGGTCGCACGTCAGGGCGGGCAAAGTGTTGGCGCACGCCGTTGAGTAAGGCTTCGGGCGCGCTACCGTCGCCATCGCGAGAGAGCACCGTGACGCGCACTTGGCCAGGCGCAGTGCGGCGACCATTGCCGTCCTTGACCTGAGCCGCGAGACCGTCCGGGTCGAAGGTGTAAGTAACGTTGACCACCCCCGCTTCGGTGGATTCGACCTTCACCGTTGGCCGTTCGCCAAGGGTGAAAATTTCGCGGCGATACTGCATGCGTGAGCCCGCTGCCGGAGCATGCGGCGCCAGGTAATAACGCAACCGGGCGTCGTCGTCGCTTTCGTAAATCGGGGCAATCGGCGGGAAGGCCGCCGGGTCGCCCGGATCGAGCAATTGCCGCTCCAGGCCCATGTCCGCCAGCCGCGCATCGAGGTTGCTGCCAATCGCCCACCACGCCAGCATCTGCTTGATCCGGGCGTTGTATTTGCGTTCGTGGGTTTGCAGTCGGAGGCAGAAAGCTTCGAGCGCCAAGGTCAGCAATTCGCTTTCGTTTTCCAGGCTGGTCTTGAGTTTTACCGCGCTGTCTGGCGAACGTGCGCCGACGTATTCGACGACGAAAGTCTTGAACTCGGTGAGCAAGTCTTCAAACGCCTCGACGGTGATCAGCGCCGGTTCGGCCAACTGGTTCTGGCCGGGGATCAACATGCTCATGTCACTACCTCGAAGGTCTGTTGGCGGTTTTTCCAGGTGCCGGCGAACCGCAACAACAGACCGGCGCCCTGACGTGTGGCGACGATCACTTGCGGCTGAAAATCGCTGATGCCGTTTTGTGCGTTGTAGAACGCTTGCGCTGCGTGGCTCTGCGCCAGAAGCAGCACATCGTCGCCGAGGTTCTGCCCGAGCAACGTCGGGATCAGCGAGCCATATAGCGGGCGCTTTTGCCGAGTGCCGAGCGGCGTGGTCAGGGCACGGGTCGCGCGCTGCACAAATTGCAGCCAGTCGTCGACCGTGGCCCCGCTGTCTCTATCGATTCCGATCATGGAAGGCTCTTATGCGGTGCTGATGACGCGTCCCTGGTGATCCACCAACGGGCCGCTGAAGTGCACGCCGGCGTTGTTGATCGACAGGCCGACGGCGCCGAGTTGCAGGTCAATCGACTGTGGCGTCATGGCCAATCGCGCCGGGCCGATACTCAGCTCCAGCGTTTCGCGAGAACCTTTGAACGTAGCCGGGCCGTTTTGCCAGTGCAGGACGTGAGTCGCATCGTCGTAAGCGCTTTCGCTGCCGTCCTGATGGATGCGCCGGGTCAGCGTGGGCACGGTTGAGGTCGGTGGAAAACGCTCGCTGTTGAGACCGAACAACGCCACGGCCTGCGCGCCGCTTTCGCCGCTGCCGTAGTTGAGTAGCAGACACTGCTCGCCCAGCGACGGAATGCGCGATTCGCTCTGGGCACCGGCGCTCGGGTTGAAGAACTTGATCAACGGCGTGAGCAATCCACCGTGACTGACCTTGCAGGTGTTGCTCGCGGCGTCGACTTCCTGACAGATGCCGATGCGGCAAAAGCTCTCGGCACGCCGGTGCAGGTCTTCGATTTCCGCTTCCATTTCGGCCAGCCGTTCGATGATCGGGCCGAGCTGCATGCGCAGTAGTGCGTCGAACATCGGTCAGGCCTCCAGCGTGGTGTAGTTGTCCGGATTGTCGATGTCGCTGACTTCCCAGGTGCGAGCAAATTTCGGCGTGCCCAATGGGTCATCAAGCAGAGTTGGTCCGAGGTACAGGGTCTGGCTGAATGAGAGTGTCCAGGCCTTGTATTGGCGGTCTGCAACGATGAGCAGTGAAGGCAATCCATCGAGATTGATCGGCAGATCGCATTGATCGCCAGGCAGGCCCCAGCGGTTGTCGGTGGCCAGGTTCTTCAGTGCCGCGATCAGATCGCAGGCGGCGAATGCTGTGGCAGAAACCGCCGGTATGACTTGCAGAGACAACGTCAGCACATGAGCGATGCGCCCATCAGCGGCACGTTCGCCCGGCCCGTTGCGTTCGATGTCGATCAACACCCAAGGCTGAGCACCGGGCGCATCAAAATCCTGATGATTGCCGACCTGCAGATTGAAACCGGCGGTATTGCGCAGGGTTGTCGCGATAGCCGTGAACAGTTGCGACGGCTGCTGGATCGGTGTGGGCATACATGACCTCCTTTTCTATCGTCCACACGCCCCCCTTGCCGCCAAAAAATGGCGGCACGGAGAAATCAGTGCTTAAGGTTGATCGCGCGGGGGAACTTCGCAGACGCCAATGCGTTTGGCGGCCCAGCGTTCATAGAGGCCGATGGCGACGTCGGCGCCGGCCATGGCGGTCAGGCAACCGAACGCGCCGGCAGCCCAGATCGACAGACCTGCGGCGTACAGCAGCATGATTGCCGAGACGCCGCAGATCATGCAGGCGCCGGAGCGCAGGGCCAGACGCCGCAGCAGTGACCAGCCGCGAGCGCCCTCCTTGTCGGCGCGCCACATTTCGCCGGACACCCCGCCGATGACGGCGAGGAAAATGACCAGCCAGACCGGCATGTCCGCCAACGCTTGTTGCTCGTTTGTCATGTCACGCCTCCGGGGGGTGATGGGTGAGTGGTGTGTGGTGGGTTCAAACGTTTTCTCTTGAGGTAGGCATTCCAAAAAGCCCGGCTTTTTACGCCGGGCCTTTCAGTAATGCGCTCCTTCGCCTTCCTTCAATCCTGTGTACGAGAAGGAAGCTGACTTTTCGGCGCTACTGGCGCGGTACGAGTCCATTCAGATTGTTTTTCCGACCGCGGTCCCTGCCCGCCGGATAACTGCTTTTGGTGCTTTACGCTGCACACCCGGGTCAGTTGCCAACCCTCTGAATCGTTGAGGCCGATTCATCGCTGCCTGTTCTTGTGGAACTAAAGAGCTTTCGTTTCCAGCCGCTTTGTCGAGCGGCTTGGTGGTCATGATATGCATGGATGCATATACAGTCAATGCGTAAATGCATTTATTTATGCATCAAGCATGCACTGATGCATGAAGGCCGCGCAGGTCGGGGGGTTGGCCATTTTTCGGGGCGAAAAAAAACCCGCCGGGTGGCGGGTTTCATTTGGAAAAGGTGAGGTTAGCGGGCGTACATGCCCCACCAGAAGACGTGGCCAATGATGACGATCTGCTCTTCCTGGATTTCCTGGAAGCTGTAATCCTCATCCGGATGTTCATCACGATTGAAGCTGCGCAAGCGGATGCCGGTAGGCAGACGATAGAGCTGCTTCACCCTCAGCTGACCATTGTGATTGATCGCGTACAGGTCGCCATCGATGATGTCGCCGATGCCGCACTTGCCTGCGTTGACGCCGACCGTTGCGCCATCGCGCAGCACCGGCAACATACTATTGCCGCGCACGGTCACGCATTTGGCCTGGTCGAATTGCACACCGTTATGACGCAAGCTTCGTTTGCCGAAGCGCAGACTAGAGCGCTCGCTCTCTTCCACGACGAATCTTCCTGATCCAGCAGCCAATTCAACCTCGCGCAAAAAGGGTACAGACACCTCGTCATCATCGACCGGCGTGTCGTCGTCCCACAGGCTTATGTCCTTGAGTTCAAAATGCACCTCATCGCGCCCGGCTGCCGCGCTCGGCGCAACATCCGCGCGCCCGCGCAACTGATCGGTGCTCACGGCGAAGTACTCGGCGATCTTCGAGATGTGTTTATCCGAAGGATCGACAATCTTCCCGCTGAGAATCCGCGAGAGCGTGGATTGAGGCACGCCGGTACGCCGGTGAAGCTCCGTAGGGGAGATCCCGTGCTGGTCGAGCAGTGCTCTTAATACGGTAGATACGTTGCGTTTTTGCATAACGCGCATAGTGCTTGAAGTTTTTCGGGATGACAAATGCTGATTTGCATAAATTGTGCATTAATCAGGTTACATTCAAATCTTGTTTCATCTTCGTCGATTGATTGGCTGAGTAACAGCACAGAGGGAGCTAGCCTGAAGGCAAGAATTCCAATAGGTGATCAACACAGTGAATGAAACTGATCCAGACAAACAATTCATGACGCCGGCCGAGCAAAAGATCGTCGACCAAGCAATCAGCTTCGCTCGATCAAACAAGAAAAGCATTGCGAGGCGGTTTACCGACAACGCGATTTTTCTCCCAGAGCAAGCGCCAGTATCTGTGTTTATGGCAGGTTCGCCGGGAGCAGGCAAAACCGAAGCGTCGGTAGCTCTGGTAAATCTTTTCGTTGATGCCAAAATTCTGAGGATTGACCCGGATGAGCTACGTAATGAATTCGTTGAATACTCGGGAAGAAATTCTTGGCTTTTTCAAGGAGGGGTTTCAATTCTGGTTGAAAAAATCCTCGACTTCGCAATTCATCAAAGGCAGTCATTCTTGTTGGATGGCACGCTTTCCAACCTGAAAGTGGCCAAGAGAAACGTGGAACGCTCCTTGAAAAAAGGCAGGTTCGTCCAAATTCTGTATGTGTATCAGAACCCGTTCCTTGCCTGGGACTTTGTCAAAGCTCGTGAGGAAGCAGAGGGCAGGAGGATCCGCAAGCAGCACTTCATCGAACAGTATTTTGCGGCGCGTGACGTAGTGAACTCACTTAAGCTAGAGTTTGGTGGGGATGTTCATGTCGACCTACTGCTCAAGCACATCGACAATTCGGGACGACTGTACAAAGCTGGCGTCGATAAAATTGACTACCATATCCCTGAGCGATATACGCGGGCCGATCTAGAGGCCAAACTTGGGCTACCTTCAGGAGAGCATTCATGATTTTTACAAAGCAAAGCTCTGAAAAAGGAGCCACAAACCCATTCGCCGATTTCATTCGTAATGCGAAGGCAGAGCAGAAAAAGCGTGTCTACGGTGAGGTTTTGACTGAGGCAACCAAGCAGCAGAATCTGGTGATGATGCAAGCCGAGACGAAGCGCGCCTGAAAGTTCACTCTGAGTTCCAAGCGAAGCCCGGCCAAATGCCGGGCTTTTTCATTTCAAGGCTCGACCTGCTGGCGCCCCCTGATCCCAACACCACCGAGGACGGCTATTCAACCGTCATCCCTGCGCCCACCAGACCGCCCATGGTAATCTTGCGCCCATCGCGCAAAAGCCGCGCCTGTGCCCCGCTCTTGCCCTACACCTTCGAACGAGTTTTCTGACAATCCGATGAATAAAGCCGTCTCCGACCTGTCCTCCCACACTCCGATGATGCAGCAATACTGGCGCCTGAAGAATCAGCACCCGGATCAGCTGATGTTCTATCGCATGGGCGATTTCTACGAGATCTTCTATGAAGATGCGAAGAAAGCGGCCAAGTTGCTGGACATCACCCTGACTGCTCGTGGTCAGTCGGCGGGTCAGGCGATTCCGATGTGTGGGATTCCTTACCACGCGGCGGAAGGCTACTTGGCGAAACTGGTCAAGCTCGGCGAGTCGGTGGTGATTTGCGAGCAAGTCGGTGATCCGGCTACCAGTAAAGGCCCGGTAGACCGCCAAGTGGTACGGATCATCACGCCGGGTACGGTCAGTGACGAGGCGCTGCTGGATGAGCGTCGTGACAACCTGATCGCGGCGGTATTGGGCGACGAGCGTCTGTTTGGTCTGGCGGTGTTGGACATCACCAGCGGCAACTTCAGCGTGCTGGAGATCAAAGGCTGGGAAAACCTGCTGGCAGAGCTGGAGCGGGTCAACCCGGTGGAGTTGTTGATCCCGGACGACTGGCCGAAGGATCTGCCGGCAGAGAAACGTCGTGGCGTACGTCGTCGTGCGCCGTGGGATTTCGAGCGTGATACGGCGCTGAAAAGTCTTTGCCAGCAGTTTTCCACCCAAGACTTGAAAGGCTTCGGTTGCGAGAATCTGACTCTGGCCATCGGCGCTGCCGGTTGCCTGCTGGCCTACGCCAAGGAAACCCAGCGCACCGCCCTGCCCCACTTGCGCAGCCTGCGTCACGAGCGGCTTGACGACACTGTGGTGCTGGACGGCGCCAGCCGTCGCAATCTGGAACTGGATACCAACCTCGCTGGCGGTCGCGACAACACGCTGCAATCTGTAGTGGATCGCTGCCAGACCGCGATGGGCAGTCGTTTGCTGACGCGCTGGCTGAACCGTCCGTTGCGCGATTTGAAGGTATTGCTCGCACGCCAGACGTCGATCACTTGCCTGCTCGACCGCTATCGCTTCGAAAACCTGCAACCGCAGCTCAAGGAAATCGGCGACATCGAGCGGATTCTCGCGCGGATCGGCCTGCGCAATGCGCGTCCTCGTGACCTCGCGCGCCTGCGTGACGCCCTCGGCGCGTTGCCTGAGCTGCAAGTGGCGATGGCCGATCTGGAAGCGCCGCACCTGAATCAACTGGCGACCATCACCAGCACCTACCCGGAGCTGGCAGCACTGCTGGCCAAAGCCATTATCGATAACCCGCCCGCCGTCATCCGTGACGGTGGTGTGCTGAAAACCGGTTACGACAGCGAACTCGACGAGCTGCAATCGCTGAGCGAGAACGCCGGCCAGTTCCTGATCGATCTGGAAGCTCGGGAAAAGGCGCGCACCGGGCTGTCCCATCTGAAAGTCGGCTACAACCGCATTCACGGTTACTTCATCGAGTTGCCGAGCAAGCAGGCCGAATCGGCTCCGGCGGATTACATTCGCCGTCAGACCCTCAAGGGTGCCGAGCGCTTCATCACGCCGGAACTCAAAGAGTTTGAAGACAAGGCGCTGTCGGCCAAGAGCCGCGCCCTCGCTCGCGAGAAGATGCTCTATGAGGCGCTGCTGGAAGACCTAATCAGCCAGTTGCCGCCATTGCAGGACACCGCCGCAGCACTGGCCGAACTCGACGTGCTGAGCAACCTCGCCGAGCGTGCGCTGAATCTGGACCTGAACTGCCCGCAGTTCGTCAGCGAACCGTGCATGCGCATCACCCAGGGTCGCCATCCGGTGGTCGAGCAAGTGTTGACCACGCCGTTCGTGGCCAACGACCTGAGCCTGGACGACAGTACGCGCATGCTGGTGATCACCGGCCCGAACATGGGCGGTAAATCCACTTATATGCGTCAGACCGCACTGATCGTGTTACTCGCGCATATCGGCAGCTTCGTGCCGGCGGCCAGTTGCGAACTGTCGCTGGTGGACCGGATCTTCACCCGGATCGGCTCCAGCGATGACCTCGCCGGCGGGCGTTCGACCTTTATGGTGGAAATGAGCGAGACCGCCAACATCCTGCACAACGCCACCGAGCGCAGTCTGGTGTTGATGGACGAAGTCGGTCGCGGCACCAGCACCTTTGACGGCCTGTCGCTGGCCTGGGCTGCGGCTGAACGCCTGGCGGAGCTGCGCGCCTACACGCTGTTCGCCACGCACTACTTCGAACTGACAGTGTTGCCGGAAGCCCAGCCGCTGGTGGCCAACGTGCACCTCAACGCCACCGAGCACAACGAGCGCATCGTATTCCTGCACCACGTGCTGCCCGGGCCTGCGAGTCAGAGCTACGGCCTGGCCGTGGCGCAACTGGCGGGCGTGCCAAATGAAGTGATCCTGCGTGCTCGCGAACACCTGAGCCGCCTGGAAGATACCGCTCTGCCGCACGAGCAACCGGCGCCCGTCAAAGGCAAACCGGCGGCGCCGATGCAAAGCGACATGTTTGCCGCGCTGCCACACCCGGTGCTGGATGAGCTGGCTAAACTGGACCTCGACGACCTGACCCCGCGTCGTGCTCTCGAAATGCTCTATGCACTGAAGAACCGGATATAACGCAAACGGCTTCAAGCTGTTAGAATCTCGCGCGGTTTGGGATGCTGCTGGTTAATAGCCTGGCCAGCAGGCATCGCTCCCGAACCTGGCGACCCCAACCGTGAAGGGGCAACGCTGCCGCCGCCTGAGGAGAAAATTAGAAATGACCTTCGTCGTCACCGACAACTGCATCAAGTGCAAGTACACCGACTGCGTAGAAGTGTGTCCGGTGGACTGCTTTTACGAAGGCCCGAACTTCCTGGTGATTCACCCGGATGAGTGCATCGACTGCGCCCTGTGCGAACCAGAATGCCCGGCCGTTGCGATTTTCTCCGAGGATGAAGTCCCGGAAGACATGCAAGAGTTCATTCAGTTGAACGTCGAGTTGGCGGAGATCTGGCCGAACATCACCGAGAAGAAAGACTCGATGCCGAATGCCGAGGAGTTCGATCGCGTGATCAACAAGTCTGTAGGCAGCAAGCTGAAAGACCTCGAACGCTGATTCACCGAGCGCTCTGCAAAAAGGCCCCATGCGGGCCTTTTCGCTTTTCTGCAGGCAAAAAAAAGGGGCGGTTTGACCCGCCCACATTTTTTCCCTATTCCCTGTATTCCTTTTCATCGTCCTGATGAATCGCGTCCTGCGATGTCCATTCCCCTCGTCCTTGAAGGGCGTGTCTGTCCGTCGACACAGTTCAGATACTAGAGAATTCGCCGTCAGGAGCAACCGCACCTGAATGCTGGAAATTGTTGTAATAAGCTGTTCATTTAAAATAATAACGATCTAAATCAAAGTGTTAGACCTATTCATTTGAAGCGATCGACGTCTACCCCGGTGTAAAAATAACGAACACTTACGGGACAGTCAGCAAAGGCTTACAACGAGAGACTACAAATCCCGCCAAGTGCCCTGCTTCTCTTTGGCCAACAAAAAGCCCCGAAACAGTCGGGGCTTTTTGCGGGCGATCAGGCGATACGCTTACTGAAACAGCGACTCGCTCGACAGGCCATTTTTCTCCAGGATCTCGCGCAGGCGTTTGAGGCCTTCAACCTGGATCTGCCGCACCCGTTCCCGGGTCAGGCCGATCTCCAGGCCAACATCTTCCAGCGTGCTGCTCTCGTGCCCGCGCAGGCCGAAGCGGCGAATCACCACCTCGCGCTGCTTGTCGGTCAGCTCAGAGAGCCACTGATCGATGCTCTGCGACAGATCGTCATCCTGTAGCAGTTCGCATGGGTCGGTTGGGCGATCATCCGTGAGGGTGTCCAGCAGGGTTTTATCCGAATCCGGACCCAGCGAGACGTCGACCGAAGAAACCCGCTCGTTCAGGCCAAGCATGCGCTTGACCTCACCCACCGCTTTTTCCAGCAGGTTGGCGATCTCTTCGGGTGAGGGTTCGTGATCGAGCTTTTGTGTCAGCTCGCGTGCAGCTCGCAGGTACACGTTGAGTTCCTTGACCACATGAATCGGCAACCGGATGGTCCGGGTCTGATTCATGATCGCGCGCTCGATGGTTTGACGAATCCACCAGGTTGCGTAGGTCGAGAAGCGGAAGCCGCGCTCGGGATCGAACTTTTCTACCGCGCGGATCAATCCGAGGTTGCCCTCTTCAATCAGATCCAGCAGAGACAGCCCCCGATTGACGTAACGCCGGGCGATTTTCACCACCAGCCGCAGGTTACTTTCAATCATGCGCTTACGCCCGGCAGGGTCGCCACTTTGCGACAAACGCGCAAAATGAACTTCTTCTTCCGGTGAGAGCAATGGGGAAAAGCCGATTTCGTTGAGATACAACTGCGTGGCATCAAGTGCCCGCGTGTAGTCGATGTACTTATGTTGTTTAAGTGAAGCGGAGTGTTTGGATTTGGCGCGAACAGAAGGTGGAGCAGCCCCTTCATCATTCGACATCGAATCCGAATCGATGCCGGTCTCCATCAGGAGAACCTCATCGTCGATGTCAAACTCCGGCACTTCTTTACTGAGAGCCATTGTTATAGTCCTTTGGTGAGTTCGACCCCAAGCTCAAGCGACGCCTCTATCCTTGGCAACGCTGGAGCCTGTCCCCTCTACGTGAAGAAACAGGCTGGTCTACAAATCAACGTCTTGGCAGGAACTGCAGCGGATCTACAGGTTTACCTTGTCGGCGAATCTCAAAATGCAGTTTCACCCGGTCTGTACCCGTTGACCCCATTTCGGCAATTGTCTGTCCGACCTTGACCTGCTGCCCCTCCCGTACCAACAGCCGACGGTTGTGTCCGTAAGCACTGACGTAGGTTTCACTGTGTTTGATGATGACTAATTCGCCGTAGCCCCTTAAGCCACTCCCGGCGTATACCACCGTCCCATCAGACGCAGCTAAAACAGGCTGTCCCAAATCTCCGGCGATATCAATTCCTTTATTCAAACTACCGTTTGAGGAGAATTTGCCAATGAGAATGCCATTAGATGGCCATCCCCAGCCGGTCGGGGCCGGGCCTGCCGGAGGCAGTGGAGGGGGTGCGGACTTGTTACCGACGGACGGTACAACCACCGCAGAACCAGCCGCAGTACCGGTGGTTGTGGTGGTGGTCGTGCCATTCGCCTGACGCCGGATTACCGTGGTTTTGCTCGACGAGGACGGTGAAGAACTGGAGTTGCTGACCACCGCTGTCGGTGTTGAACCGGTGCGTCCGTCGAAGCGAATTGTCTGACCCGGATGGATCGTATACGGCGTAGGAATATTGTTCCGGGCAGCGAGGGCTTTGTAGTCCCAGCCGTAGCGAAACGCGATCGAGAACATCGTATCGCCCGGACGGACTACATACTGTCCGGTCGTCACTGTAGGACGCTGAGCCGCCGAATTGTTGCGATCGACTACCCGCACGTTGCTCGATTTGGTGCTGGAGCAACCGACCAGCAAGGTGCTCAAGACAAGGCCAGTCACCAGGCGCTGAAAGCTCGTGTTACCCATACGCTGCGCAATGACAGTGAGACTCACCCGCCGCTCCCTTTGTGGTGGCTGAAAAATATGGAATGCCGAATTCCGGCATGTAGCGTCGCAAGTATAACGGGCCGAACGGCCTTCACCTTTAATGTAGCGATAACGCTCGGCGCACACGTTTGCCTGCCGACAATCGATCCTGTTTAAGCGATCACTGCCGCTGTAAGACAGGGGCGCGGCGAAGGAATTCAGCGCCGTTGAACAAATGCTCAGGCCAGCGGCCCATTGAGCAATGGCACAAAACGCACAGA
Organism: Pseudomonas sp. TWP3-2; assembly: GCF_049897765.1. NCBI lineage: Bacteria > Pseudomonadati > Pseudomonadota > Gammaproteobacteria > Pseudomonadales > Pseudomonadaceae > Pseudomonas > Pseudomonas sp. TWP3-2. The sequence continues at coordinate 87,649 of NZ_JAFCWW010000012.1, forward strand.
ACCGAGAATGCGTCGGGAAAAACCGTGTTCTTCACGCACGATCAGCATCAGTTGCTGCACTTCTCCAGAGCCGACCGGAATCACCAACCGCCCGCCCGGTGCCAATTGATCGAGCAACGCCTGCGGCACATCAGTGGCCACAGCTGTGACAATAATGCCGTTATACGGCGCCAGTGCCGGCCAGCCTTCCCAACCATCGCCCCAACGGAATACCACGTTGCGCAGGTTCAGTTCGACCAGACGCTCCTTGGCGCGGTCCTGCAAGACCTTGATGCGTTCAACCGAGAACACCCGCTCGACCAGTTGCGACAGTACAGCGGTCTGATAACCCGAACCGGTGCCGATCTCCATGACCTTGTCCAGCGGCCCGGCCTCAAGCAGCAGCTCGCTCATGCGCGCCACCATATAAGGCTGGGAGATGGTCTGGTTGTGGCCGATTGGCAGCGCGGTGTCTTCATAAGCGCGGTGCGCCAGCGCTTCATCGACAAACAGATGACGCGGCGTGCGGCGGATGACTTCCAGCACCTTGGCGTTCGATACGCCTTCTTCATACAGACGCTGGATCAGCCGTTCGCGAGTGCGCTGGGAGGTCATGCCGATACCGCTGCGCAGTCTGTCGTCCTGTTCACGAGCCATCAGCCGAGTCCCTCCAGCCAGCCGTCGAGACTTCTGAAGGCATCATTGAAAGTGCGATCAAGCTGCAACGGCGTGATCGAAACATAGCCTTGCATCACAGCATGAAAATCGGTGCCCGGGCCGCCGTCTTCAGCGTCACCGGCAGCGGCAATCCAGTAGCCAGCCTTGCCGCGCGGGTCGACCACTTTCATCGGCGCCGCCGCGCGGGCGCGATGGCCCAGACGGGTCAGCTGAATCCCGCGAATGTGATCGATGGGCAGATTGGGAATGTTCACGTTCAACACCGTACGCGGTGGCAGATCGAGACCGGCATGGGCCTCGACCAGTTTGCGCGCAAAGTGGGCGGCTGTGGCGAGGTTGTCGACCTGGCGCGACACCAGCGAGAAGGCGAAGGACGGACGCTCAAGGAAACGCCCCTCAAGAGCGGCCGCCACGGTGCCGGAATACAGCACGTCATCGCCCAGGTTGGCGCCGAGATTGATGCCCGAAACCACCATGTCCGGTTGCCGCTCCAGCAAGCCGTTAAGCCCCAGGTGCACGCAATCGGTCGGTGTGCCATTGAGGCTGATAAAGCCGTTGGCCAGATATTGCGGATGCAACGGACGGTCGAGCGTCAGCGAACTGCTGGCGCCACTCTTGTCCTGCTCCGGGGCGATAACCACGCACTCGGTGTAATCCGCCAGCGCAGCATAAAGCGCGGCGAGACCGGGTGCGGTTACCCCATCGTCGTTCGAAATCAGAATACGCATGGGCTGTCCGTCTGCCCCACCGGCACCAGATCAACGAGCTCGCGCACCAATACGGTGGCAAAGCATCCGGCCGGGAGGACGAATTCCAGTTGCAGAATGTCAGGCTCGGGATAATGCCACGTCAACCCGCCAATGGGCAGTCGAAGGATGCGACGTTCGTGGCTCATACCGGCGTTAATCAACCAATCGCGCAGGTCCGCCTCACGGGCGGCAATTTTCTGCTCCTGTTCATGGACAGCACCCGTGGTCGGCGAGTCACCTTCGCCCCACTGCGGGCCGGTCGGATGCAAATCCAGAATCGCCAGACGCGGATCACTGCACTCGGCCTCGCCAGCCGGGAAAAAGCTGCGGCTGTCGGTAAACGCCAGCAGATCACCGACCAGAGCACGTTGCCAGGTGCCATCGGCAACCCGCGCCGCCAACACCTGATTGAACAGAAAACTGCGCGCGGTCGAGAGCAGGCGCGAGCGCACGTTGCGCTGCTCCGGCAAGGCCTTGCGCGCTGCCCAGTCTCGAGCATCGACCACATTGCCGCCATCAAAGCCGAAACGCTGAGCGCCGAAATAATTCGGAACACCTTGTTTAAGGATCAGCTGCAGCCGCTCTTCAATCGCGGCCTTGTCGCCAGTGAATTGGGTCAGGCGCAGAGTGAAACCGTTAGCCGAGTGCGCCCCGCGTTGCAGCTTGCGCTTGTGGCGCGTGGTCTTGAGGATCTTCAGCGTGTCGTTTTCCGCCGCCGACAGATCCGGATCAGCCTTGCCCGGCAACTGCACGCTGAACCACTGTCGGGTCAGCGCCTGACGATCTTTCAGCCCGGCGTAGCTGACCGTGCGCAACGGCACCCCGGCGGCCTTGGCGATCCGCCGCGCAGCTTCTTCGGTGTTCAAACCGCGCTTTTCCACCCAGATCCACAGGTGCTCGCCATCGCCGCTGAACGGGATGTCGAGCACTTCATCGACCTGAAAATCTTCGGCGATGGCTTTCAGTACCGCGGTGCCGAGGGCGTCACCATAGGCGCGAGGGCCGAGCAATTGCAGTTCGTTCATGCGCGCAGCAACAGGGCAACGGAATGCACGGCAATGCCTTCTTCGCGACCGACGAAGCCGAGTTTTTCAGTGGTGGTGGCTTTCACGTTGACTTGATCCAGTTCTACTTGAAGATCCGCGGCAATCAGCGCGCGCATCGATTCGATATGCGGGGCCATTTTCGGCGCCTGGGCAACGATGGTGTTGTCGACGTTGCCGACTTTCCAGCCTTTGGCGTGGATCAACGCGACCACATGCCGCAGCAGAACACGGCTGTCGGCGCCCTTGAATTGCGGGTCGGTATCCGGGAAGTGTTTGCCGATATCACCCAGCGCCGCAGCACCGAGCAAGGCATCGCTCAAGGCGTGCAGCAGGACGTCACCGTCGGAATGAGCGAGCAGCCCGAAGCTGTGTGCAATGCGCACGCCGCCCAGAGTAATGAAATCGCCTTCAGCGAAACGGTGCACATCATAGCCGTGGCCAATACGCATAAAAAAAACGCCCCGATTTTTGTCAGGGCGTGATTCTACCTGCATTAGCCCTTGAGGGCGCGTGCATGATGCTGCAAGTGGTCGTCTATGAAGCTGGCGATGAAGAAATAGCTGTGGTCGTAGCCCGGTTGCAGACGCAACGTCAGCGGATGACCCGCTTGTTTTGCCGCTTGTTGCAGGGCTTCGGGCTTGAGCTGATTCTCGAGGAAGTCATCGCGATCACCTTGATCGACCAGCAACGGCAGCTTCTCGTCAGCTTCGGCGATCAGCGCACAAGCATCCCACTCCTTCCACTTCGAACGGTCTTCGCCCAAGTAGCGAGAGAACGCTTTCTGCCCCCACGGGCAATCCATCGGGTTGTTGATTGGCGAAAACGCCGACACCGACTGATAGCGCCCCGGATTACGCAACGCGCAAACCAGCGCACCGTGACCGCCCATGGAGTGGCCGCTGATGCTGCGTTTGCCCGACGCCGGGAAATGCGCTTCAACCAGTGAAGGCAATTCCTGCACGACGTAGTCATGCATCCGATAGTGCCGCGACCAGGGTTCCTGCGTGGCATTCAGATAAAACCCGGCACCAAGGCCGAAATCCCACGCGCCATCCGGATCACCCGGCACATCCGGGCCGCGCGGACTGGTGTCCGGCGCAACGATGATCAGCCCGAGCTCGGCGGCCATGCGCAGCGCGCCGGCCTTATGCATGAAGTTTTCGTCGGTGCAGGTCAGGCCCGACAGCCAGTACAGCACCGGCAACTTGCCGCCCTGCTCTGCCTGCGGAGGCAGGTACACGGCAAACACCATGTCGCAACCGAGCACATCCGAGCGATGTCGATAGCGTTTGTGCCAGCCGCCAAAACTTTTCTGACAGGAGATGTTTTCCAGGTTCATGTAAAGACTCCTACGCGACTACGGCTGCTTACCTACGCAACCGTAGCTGTCGCGAATGATCAGAAATGAATGACGGTACGGATGCTCTTGCCTTCGTGCATCAGGTCGAATGCCTTGTTGATATCTTCCAGGCCCATGGTGTGGGTGATGAAAGTATCCAGCGGGATTTCCCCGCTCTGCGCCATCTCGACGTAGCTTGGCAGTTCGGTACGGCCACGTACGCCGCCGAACGCCGAACCGCGCCAGACACGACCGGTCACCAACTGGAATGGACGAGTGGAAATTTCCTGACCGGCACCGGCCACGCCGATGATCACCGATTCGCCCCAGCCTTTGTGGCAGCACTCAAGCGCTGCGCGCATCAGTTGCACATTGCCGATGCACTCGAAGGAGAAGTCGACGCCGCCGTCAGTCATGTCGACGATCACTTCCTGAATCGGGCGATCAAAGTCCTTCGGGTTGACGCAGTCGGTCGCGCCCAATTGTTTGGCAATTTCGAACTTGGCCGGATTGATGTCGATGGCAATGATGCGTGCTGCCTTGGCCTTCACTGCGCCGATGACTGCCGAAAGGCCGATGCCACCGAGACCGAAGATCGCTACGGTGTCACCCGGCTTGACCTTGGCGGTGTTGAGCACGGCGCCGATGCCGGTGGTGACGCCGCAACCGAGCAGGCAGACCTTCTCCAGCGGCGCGTCCTTGGCGATTTTGGCCACGGAGATTTCCGGCAGCACGGTGTATTCGGAAAACGTCGAAGTACCCATGTAGTGGAAAATCGTCTGACCCTTGTAGGAAAAACGCGAAGTGCCGTCCGGCATCAAGCCTTTGCCCTGAGTCGCGCGAATCGCCTGACACAGGTTGGTCTTGCCCGACTTACAGAATTTGCACTGGCCGCATTCCGGGGTGTACAGCGGAATCACATGGTCGCCGACTGCAACCGAGGTCACGCCCTCGCCGATTGCCTCAACGATCGCACCACCTTCGTGGCCGAGGATCGACGGGAAGATGCCTTCCGGATCGGCGCCGGACAAAGTGTAGGCGTCAGTGTGGCAAACCCCGGAAGCCACCACGCGCAGCAACACTTCACCGGCCTTGGGCATGGCGACATCGACTTCTACGATTTCCAGCGGTTTCTTGGCCTCGAAGGCAACGGCGGCGCGCGACTTGATCATGCTGACTCTCCAGTGAATCCATTAAATAAAAAAGCAGACAGTGAGTGTAATACACAGCTTTACGATGAATAATCCGGACAAAAGCAAAACATTATTGCCACACAGGGATAATCCTGATGTCCGAAAACCGCTGGGAAGGCATCGACGAGTTTGTTGCCGTTGCCGAATGCAGCCAGTTCACCGCTGCCGCTGAACGCCTGGGGGTTTCTTCCTCACACGTCAGTCGACAAATCGTACGACTGGAAGAGCGTTTACAGACGCGCCTGCTGTATCGCAGTACCCGCCGCGTGACGCTGACCGAGGCCGGACAGACCTTTCTGCAACATTGCCAACGCCTGCAGGATGGACGCGAAGAGGCTTTGCGCGCGGTTGGTGATCTGACCAGCGAACCCAAAGGCATGCTGCGCATGACCTGCGCCGTGGCTTACGGCGAACGATTCATCGTGCCGCTGGTGACGCGGTTCATGGGTCTGTATCCGCAATTGCGCATCGACATCGAGTTGAGCAACCGCCAACTCGACCTCGTGCATGAAGGCCTCGATCTGGCGATCCGGCTCGGCCGTTTGCAGGATTCGCGGCTGGTGGCGACACGCTTGGCGCCGCGCCGCATGTATCTCTGCGCGTCACCTTCCTACGTCGAACGCTATGGTCGCCCACACAGTTTGTCGGAACTCAGTCGGCACAATTGCCTGATCGGCAGCTCGGATATGTGGCAGTTAGAGCAAAACGGGCGGGAATTTTCCCAACGGGTGCAGGGAAACTGGCGCTGCAACAGTGGGCAAGCGGTGCTCGATGCAGCGCTGCAAGGGGTGGGGTTGTGTCAGTTGCCGGATTATTACGTGCTGGAGCATCTGCACAGCGGCGCATTGATTTCCCTGCTGGAGGCGCATCAACCGCCGAACACAGCCGTGTGGGCGTTGTATCCGCAACAGCGACACTTGTCGCCGAAAGTGCGCAAACTGGTGGATTTTCTCAAGGAAGGCTTGGCCGAACGGCCGGAGTATCGGCTCTAGCGGCGGTTGGCCCAGCGCTGGCGCAGCGATTCGAGATCTTCGGGGCGGGTGACTTTGAGGTTGTCTGCGCGACCTTCGATCAGACGCGGGGCCAGACCGGCCCACTCCATCGCCGAGGCTTCGTCGGTAATCACCGCGTCGGCGACCAGACTGTCTGCCAGCGCACGATGCAAAGCGCCGAGGCGGAACATCTGCGGCGTATACGCCTGCCAGATCACACTGCGATCCACGGTTTCAACCACGCGACCGTGCTTGTCGACCCGCTTCAGCGTGTCTTTCGCAGGCACCGCCAGCAGACCGCCGACTGGATCGTCAGCCAGTTCACTCAGCAGTTTGTCGAGGTCATCGCGGCTCAGATTGGGCCGTGCCGCATCGTGCACCAGTACCCAATCCTCATCGTCGGCACCTTGCGCATGCAGGTACAGCAACGCATTGAGCACTGAACCGGAACGCTCGCTGCCACCCTCGACACGCTGAATACGCGAGTCGCTGGCGCAGGCCAGGTTCGGCCAATAAGGATCATCAGAAGCAAGACTGACCACCAGGCCTTTGAGGCTCGGGTGATCGAGGAAACAGCCGAGGCTGTGTTCAAGAATTGTGCGCCCGCCCAGTTGCAAATATTGCTTGGGACGGTCCGCGGCCATTCGGGCACCGACGCCCGCGGCAGGAATCACGGCCCAGAAGGCCGGCAGGGAATCGATCATTGGGCCAACTGGTAAAGGGTTTCGCCGTCCTTGACCATGCCCAGTTCATGGCGAGCGCGTTCTTCAACGGTCTCCATGCCTTTCTTCAGCTCACTGACTTCGGCGTCCATCACCCGGTTGCGTTCCAGCAAGCCTTCGTTCTCGGCGTGTTGATCGGCAATCTGCTGATTCAATTCGGCCACTTGCGCGAGGCTGCCATTGCCCACCCACAGGCGGTACTGCAAACCGGCCAGGAGCAAGAGCAAGACGAGAAACAACCAATAGGGACTGCGCATCGAATATCAGGTATCCAGTGAAAAAAGACAGCCATGCAAAACTTGAAGCATCTGATAGCACGAAGCCTGGAATATCCAGGCTTGTGCATATAAGGCATCAGATTAGTGGCAAATTCATCGCTGTTGCGAGTTTTTCGACACAATCCGCTGTCTTTTTACCAGCAATCGCTTAACCGCGGAACTCGGAGCGACCGTTGTACTTGGCTTTGCCATTCAACTGCTCTTCGATACGCAGCAGTTGGTTGTACTTGGAAACGCGGTCGGAACGGCACAGCGAACCGGTCTTGATCTGGCCAGCCGAGGTGCCCACAGCCAGGTCGGCAATGGTCGAATCTTCGGTTTCGCCCGAGCGGTGCGAGATCACGGCGGTGTAACCGGCAGCCTTGGCCATCTGGATGGCTTCCAGAGTTTCGGTCAGGGTGCCGATCTGGTTGAACTTGATCAGGATCGAGTTGGCGATCTTTTTATCGATGCCTTCTTTCAGGATCTTGGTGTTGGTCACGAACAAGTCGTCGCCAACCAGCTGCACTTTCTCGCCGACTTTGTCGGTGAGGATCTTCCAGCCAGCCCAGTCGGACTCGTCCAGACCGTCTTCGATGGAGATGATCGGGTAACGCTCGGTCAGACCTTTGAGGTAGTCGGCGAAACCTTCAGCAGTGAACACCTGACCTTCGCCGGACAGGTTGTACTTGCCGTCTTCGTAGAACTCGCTGGCCGCGCAATCCAGTGCCAGGGTCACGTCGGTGCCCAGCTTGTAACCGGCGTTGGCCACAGCTTCAGAGATCACTTTCAGTGCATCTTCGTTGGACGCCAGATTCGGTGCGAAACCACCTTCGTCGCCTACCGCAGTGCTCAGGCCACGGGCCTTCAGCACAGCTTTGAGGTGATGGAAAATCTCGGTGCCCATGCGCAGACCTTCCGAGAAAGACTTGGCGCCAACAGGCTGAACCATGAATTCCTGGATATCGACGTTGTTATCGGCGTGCTCGCCACCGTTGATGATGTTCATCATCGGCACCGGCATCGAGTAAACGCCCGGCGTGCCGTTCAGGTTGGCGATGTGTGCGTACAGCGGCAGGTCCTGATCCTGTGCAGCAGCCTTGGCCGCAGCCAGAGACACCGCGAGGATGGCGTTGGCGCCCAGGGTTGCTTTGTTTTCGGTACCGTCGAGCTTGATCATCGCGTGATCCAGCGCTTTCTGGTCGCTTGGGTCAGTACCCAGCAGCAGATCGCGGATCGGACCGTTGATGTTGGCTACTGCCTTGAGCACGCCCTTGCCCAGGTAACGGCTCTTGTCGCCATCACGCAGCTCGAGTGCTTCACGCGAGCCAGTGGATGCACCGGACGGCGCGCAAGCGCTGCCGATGATGCCGTTGTCGAGAAGCACGTCCGCTTCCACGGTGGGATTGCCACGGGAGTCGAGAACTTCACGACCTTTGATGTCGACGATTTTTGCCATTGTTGTAAACACTCCAAAGTTGACGAAAACGACGCAGCTAGAGGAAATCTTCAATCGTCGGCAAGCGAGGTACAGCGGGCAGACTTGCAGACGACAACGCTCATGCCCGAGGGCATGAGCGACAAATCGTGCGGTACTTTACCGGAGATTCGAGTGTTACGCGGTTTCTACCGTCGGAAAACTCTTCACCAGTTCGTCCAGAGCTTTGAGCTGGGCCAGGAATGGCTCCAGTTTGTCCAGGCGCAAGGCACAAGGGCCGTCGCATTTGGCGTTGTCCGGATCCGGGTGAGCTTCGAGGAACAGACCGGCCAGCGACTGGCTGATGCCAGCCTTGGCGAGGTCAGTGACCTGGGCGCGACGGCCGCCAGCGGAGTCGGAACGACCGCCAGGCATTTGCAGCGAGTGGGTCACGTCGAAGAACACCGGGTATTCGAACTGCTTCATGATGCCGAAGCCGAGCATGTCGACCACGAGGTTGTTGTAGCCGAAGCTCGAACCACGCTCGCAGAGAATCAACTGATCGTTACCCGCTTCCACGCACTTGCTGAGGATGTGTTTCATCTCGTGCGGGGCGAGGAACTGGGCTTTCTTGATGTTGATCACTGCGCCGGTCTTGGCCATCGCGACCACAAGGTCGGTCTGGCGCGACAGGAAGGCCGGCAACTGAATGATGTCGCAGACCTCGGCGACCACTGCAGCCTGATCAGGCTCGTGGACGTCGGTGATGATCGGCACGCCAAAGGCTTCCTTGATGTCCTGGAAGATGCGCATGCCTTCTTCCAGGCCAGGACCACGATAGGAGGTCACAGAAGACCGGTTGGCCTTGTCGAAGCTGGCCTTGAACACGTAAGGGATACCGAGTTTTTCGGTAACCTTCACGTACTCTTCGCAAACCTGCATGGCCATGTCGCGGCTTTCCAGCACGTTCATGCCGCCGAACAGCACCATGGGTTTGTCGTTGGCAATCTCGATGTCGCCGACGCGGATGATCTTCTGTGCCATCGGGGTTACGCCTTCTTCTGGTGTTGAGCCAATGCTGCCTTGACGAAGCCACTGAACAGCGGATGACCGTCACGTGGTGTCGAGGTGAACTCCGGGTGGAACTGGCAAGCGACGAACCATGGGTGATCCGCAGCTTCGACCACTTCAACCAGCGCTGCGTCAGCGGAACGGCCGGAAATTTTCAGGCCGGCTTCCATCATCTGTGGCAGCAGGTTGTTGTTCACTTCGTAGCGATGACGGTGACGCTCGACAATCACATCCTTGGCGTAGCAGTCATGCACTTTGGAGCCGGCTTCAAGCAGGCATTCCTGAGCGCCGAGACGCATGGTGCCGCCCAGATCGGACGCTTCGGTACGGGTTTCGACCGCGCCGGTAGCATCTTCCCACTCGGTGATCAGACCCACGACCGGGTGGCCGCTCTTGCTGTCGAACTCGGTGGAGTTGGCGTCTTTCCAGCCCATCACGTTACGTGCGAACTCGATGACCGCGACTTGCATGCCCAGGCAAATGCCGAGGTATGGAATCTTGTTTTCGCGAGCGAACTGCACGGCAGTGATCTTGCCTTCCACGCCGCGCAGACCGAAGCCGCCCGGTACGAGGATCGCGTCAACACCTTCGAGCAAGGCAGTGCCCTGGTTCTCGATGTCTTCGGAATCGATGTAGCGCAGGTTGACCTTGGTGCGGTTGCTGATGCCGGCGTGACTCATCGCTTCAATCAGCGACTTGTAGGCATCCAGCAGCTCCATGTACTTGCCGACCATCGCGATGGTCACTTCGTGTTCCGGGTTCAGCTTGGCGTCAACCACTGCTTCCCACTCGGACAGGTCAGCGCTGCCGCATTGCAGGCCGAAACGCTCAACCACGAAATCATCCAGACCCTGCGAGTGCAGAATGCCCGGGATCTTGTAGATAGTGTCGGCGTCTTCCAGCGCAATCACCGCACGTTCTTCAACGTTGGTGAACTGGGCGATCTTGCGACGCGACGAAATGTCGATCGGGTGATCGGAACGGCACACCAGTACGTCTGGCTGCAGGCCGATCGAACGCAGTTCCTTGACGGAATGCTGAGTCGGCTTGGTTTTGGTCTCGCCAGCGGTGGCGATGTACGGCACCAGCGTCAGGTGCATCAGCATCGCGCGCTTGGCGCCGACTTCGAAGCGCAATTGACGGATGGCTTCGAGGAACGGTTGCGACTCGATGTCACCCACGGTGCCACCGATCTCGACCATTGCCACGTCAGCATCGCCCGCGCCTTTGATGATGCGGCGCTTGATCTCGTCGGTAATGTGCGGAATTACCTGGATGGTTGCACCCAGGTAGTCGCCACGACGCTCTTTGCGCAGCACGTGCTCGTAGACACGGCCGGTGGTGAAGTTGTTGTTCTGGGTCATGGTCGTGCGGATGAACCGCTCGTAGTGGCCCAGGTCCAGGTCAGTCTCGGCGCCGTCGTGGGTGACGAACACCTCACCGTGCTGGAACGGGCTCATGGTGCCCGGATCGACGTTGATGTACGGATCCAGTTTGAGCATGGTGACCTTAAGCCCCCGCGCCTCCAGGATCGCCGCCAATGATGCCGATGCAATGCCTTTCCCCAAAGAAGAAACAACACCGCCCGTGACGAATATGTAGCGCGTCATGAAAAACCCTAGAAGTCTGCGTTAAAGCGGTACGAGCCGCCGGGGAAAGCGAAGGAAGGCCGAAGCCCCCGATCACCTGCATTAATCACAGTGCACCTTTCAAAAAAACCGCCGCGTTGGGACAGACCGGCAGGTGAAACACCGGTACGTTGCTCGCTACACATTTTTTGGAATCGCCCAGCAAAGACTGCTTGGTAATCGGCAACTCCTGCAATTCAGGCGAATCCACAGAAGTTGTATCAAGAAGGGAGCGTAGTCTACCGGAATGCCCCCTTCATCTCAAACCTTGATCTTCTTCCGCGTGACCCCAATGCAATCGCCAGCCTTGCTGCGGATTGCCGTCGAGCCCCGGCAGGTTCGCCACCGCGAGCAATTCTTCGCCACGAAACAGCAGCGGCAATCTGCCACGCACGAAGCCCGGCACCGCGCGCTCATTAAGCAGGCGTTTGAGGTCGCGATGGCCACGCTCGGCCAGATGCAGCACCTCACCGCCCTGCCGATAGCGAATGTGCAGCGGGCCTGCGGGAGCCGGACCGCTGAACATCACATGACCGTTATCGCCCAAGCGTAGTGGCTGCGCAGGCTCGTGCCAAAGGTCGCTGACCACCGGTGTGCGCAGCCATCGATTACTCAGCCACCACACACGGCCGGCACTTCTGTGCAGTTCGCCATCCGCCAGACGCCAGATCGGCGAAGCGTCGCTGGCGGCAGTGCACAGATCCGTCCAACCCGACCAATGGTCAGTGTCTGGCAGTCGCGTCAGCGCTTGCAGCCAATGGCTGAGCGCATTGCGTTGACGCGCGGGTGACAGCGTCGTCAGTACGCTCATTTGCAAAGAAGGAATTCGCAGCCATTCGAATTCATGTGAAGTGTTGGCGCCAGCCAGATCAATCTGCGCCAGCTCGTCGAGCAATCCCTGCGCCTCCCTCAGATGCGCCGCACTGCGCGCCATGCTCGCCTGTGCCTGCGGCCAGCGCGCGGTAAGCACCGGCATTGCCTGATGGCGCAGGTAATTGCGCGAGAACTGGCGATCCTGATTGGACGGGTCTTCGATCCAGCTCAGTTGGTTGGCTTGCGCGTAGGCCTCCAGCTCGGCACGGGTCACGTCGAGCAACGGCCGCACCAGCCTACCCTGCCCCAACGGCCGCTCGGCCGGCATGCCGGACAAACCACGCACGCCGGCGCCACGCAGCAGCCGAAACAGCAGAGTTTCCGCCTGATCGTCACGGTGCTGCGCGGTCAGCAGGACATCATCGGCTTGCGTCACGGAACTGAACGCCACGTAGCGAGCATCCCGCGCGGCGCGCTCCAGGCTTGCACCCGTTTGCACCTGCACGCGAACCACCTGTAATGGGACGCCCAGCGCTTCACAAAATTCTTGGCAATGCTTAGGCCACGCGTCAGCCACAGGCTGCAGGCCATGATGGACATGGATGGCGCTGAGTGCCGGCATGGGACCGAATTTTGCGAGATGGGCGAGGATGTGCAGCAGGACGGTGGAGTCGAGACCACCGGAGAAGGCGATGCGCCAGTGGGCGGCATTGCGCCAAGGCTCGAGATTCAGCAGAAGCCGGGAGAGCAGATCACTTTTCGAAGTATTCATGGAGATTGATCACTTCTCATAAAAACCTGTAGGAGCTGCCGCAGGCTGCGATCTTTTGATCTTAAAACAAACAAGGTCAAAAGATCGCAGCCTGCGGCAGCTCCTACAGGGTTACTGCGGTCGACTTAGAGACCGTAGCTCATCAGTCGATCATAACGGCGCTTGAGCAGCGCTTCGTTATCGAACTTCTGCAGCATCGCCAGTTGCGAGCTCAGCTCGGCACGGATCGATGCAGCAGCCGCAGCCGGATCACGGTGGGCGCCGCCCAGAGGCTCGCCAATCACCTTGTCCACAATGCCCAGACCTTTCAGGCGCTCGGCAGTGATGCCCATTGCTTCTGCGGCATCCGGTGCTTTTTCGGCGGTTTTCCACAGAATCGAAGCGCAACCTTCCGGTGAGATCACCGCGTAGGTCGAATATTGCAGCATGTTCAGTTGGTCGCAGACGCCAATCGCCAGTGCGCCGCCAGAACCACCTTCACCGATAACGGTGGCGATGATCGGGGTTTTCAGGCGTGCCATGACACGCAGGTTCCAGGCGATGGCTTCGCTCTGGTTGCGCTCTTCAGCGTCGATCCCAGGGTAAGCCCCCGGCGTGTCGATGAAGGTCAGAATCGGCATTTTGAAACGCTCGGCCATCTCCATCAGACGGCAGGCCTTGCGGTAGCCTTCCGGACGCGGCATGCCGAAGTTGCGACGAACTTTCTCGCGCACTTCGCGGCCTTTCTGGTGACCGATGATCATCACCGGCTGCTCGTCGAGGCGAGCGATACCGCCAACGATTGCCGCGTCGTCGGAGAAGTGACGGTCGCCGTGCAGTTCGTCGAACTCGGTGAAGATGTGCTCGATATAGTCCAGGGTGTACGGGCGCTTCGGGTGACGCGCCAGACGTGCGATCTGCCAGCTGGTCAGTTTGCCGAAGATGTCTTCGGTGAGCGTTTTGCTCTTGTCCTGCAGGCGGGAGATCTCATCGCCGATATTCAGCGAATTGTCATTACCGACCAAGCGCAACTCTTCGATCTTGGCTTGCAGGTCGGCGATCGGCTGTTCGAAATCTAGAAAATTCGGGTTCATAGGCGTCCGTCTTGGGTCGTGTCCCAAATGAGCTTGGGCCGGCCGGTTGTCTATTCGCGCCCTACCTTAAGGAAAAGGCGCGCTAAGGTCGAGATTAAAAATTCAGGTCGCGGGCAAGGCGCTTGGTGGCACCCTGCCGGTCAACGGTATTGGAGGAAGACGTTGTCTCGCCCGAACTGGTCACGCAGGGCTTGAATCAACGCATCCGCCGGATCGATTCGCCAGGTCTCGCCGAACGTCAGCAAGGTCTTCGCGTCGGGGCTGGTGTACTCCATGGTGATCGGGCACGCGCCGCGATGACGCTTGAGCAGGTCACCCAACCAGCGTAGCTGATCGCCCTTCAGATCCTGAGTCTGCAGCTTCAGACGCAAGCTTTCAGCCAGATTGGTGCGTGCATCTTCCATGCTCATCACGCGCTTGACCCGCAGGCGCAGGCCACCGGAGAAGTCGTCGTTGCTGACTTCGCCCTCGACCACCACCATCGCGTCGGTCTGCAACAGCGATTGCGCGGAATGGAACGCTTCGGCAAACAGCGACGCCTCGATCCGTCCGGAGCGGTCGTCGAGGGTGATGAAGCCCATCTTGTCGCCCTTTTTGTTCTTCATCACCCGCAGGGCGATGATCATCCCCGCCACGGTCTGCGTATCCCGGGCCGGTTTCAGGTCGATGATGCGCTGGCGGGCGAAACGGCGGATTTCGCCTTCGTATTCGTCGATCGGGTGACCGGTCAGGTACAGACCCAAGGTGTCTTTCTCACCTTTGAGCCGCTCCTTTAGCGTCAGCTCCTTGGCCTTGCGATGGGTCGCGTAAACATCGGCATCGGCCTCGACGAACAGTCCGCCAAACAGGTCGGCGTGACCGCTGTCATGGGTGCGCGCGGTTTGCTCGGCAGCCTTGATCGCCCCTTCCATCGCCGCCAGCAGTACCGCGCGATTGCGATCGATGTTGGCCTGATACGCCTTCTGCTCTTCATGGAAGTACGGACCGAGACGATCCAGCGCGCCGCTGCGGATCAATCCGTCGAGCGTGCGCTTGTTGATGCGTTTGAGGTCGACCCGGGCGCAGAAATCGAACAAATCCTTGAACGGCCCGTCCTGACGCGCCTCGGTGATTGCCTCGACCGGCCCCTCGCCCACACCCTTGATCGCGCCGAGGCCATAAATGATCCGGCCTTCGTCATTTACCGTGAACTTGAATTCCGAAGTGTTCACATCCGGCGCGTCGAGACGCAGCTTCATGGTGCGAATTTCTTCGATCAAGGTCACGACCTTGTCGGTGTTGTGCATGTCCGCCGAGAGTACCGCAGCCATGAACGGCGCCGGGTAATGGGTTTTCAGCCAGGCAGTCTGGTAAGACACCAGACCATAGGCGGCGGAGTGAGACTTGTTGAAGCCGTAACCGGCGAATTTTTCCACCAGGTCGAAAATGTTACCGGCAAGATCGGCGTCAATATTGTTGGTCTTGCAACCTTCGATGAAACCGCCGCGCTGCTTGGCCATTTCTTCGGGCTTTTTCTTACCCATGGCCCGACGCAGCATGTCCGCACCGCCGAGGGTGTAACCGGCCATGACCTGGGCAATCTGCATCACCTGTTCCTGATACAGGATGATGCCGTAGGTCGGTGCCAGAACTGGCTTGAGACCTTCGTACTGATAATCCGAGTGCGGGTAGGCCAGTTCGGCGCGACCGTGCTTACGGTTGATGAAGTCGTCAACCATGCCCGATTGCAGCGGGCCCGGACGGAACAGCGCCACCAGTGCGATCAAGTCTTCCAGGCAGTCGGGCTTGAGCTTTTTGATCAGCTCTTTCATGCCGCGCGACTCGAGTTGGAATACCGCTGTGGTTTCGGCTTTTTGCAGCAGTTGATAAGTCGGCTTGTCGTCCAGCGGGATGAAGGCGATGTCCAGCGGCGGCTGATCGACCTTGGCGCGGTCGCGGTTGATGGTCTTCAGCGCCCAGTCGATAACCGTCAGGGTTCGCAGACCGAGGAAGTCGAACTTCACCAGACCGGCAGCCTCCACGTCGTCTTTGTCGAACTGGGTTACCAGACCGTCGCCCGCTTCGTCGCAATAGATCGGCGAGAAGTCCGTCAGCTTGGTCGGCGCGATAACCACACCACCGGCGTGCTTACCGACGTTACGCACCACGCCTTCAAGCTTGCGCGCCATCTCCCAGATTTCAGCCGCTTCTTCATCGACCTTGATGAAGTCGCGCAGGATCTCTTCCTGCTCGTAGGCTTTCTCGAGAGTCATGCCGACTTCGAACGGAATCATCTTCGACAGACGATCCGCCAGACCGTAGGACTTGCCCTGCACCCGCGCCACGTCACGCACCACAGCCTTGGCGGCCATGGAACCGAAGGTGATGATCTGGCTTACTGCGTTGCGACCGTATTTCTCGGCCACGTAGTCGATTACCCGGTCCCGCCCGTCCATGCAGAAGTCGACGTCGAAGTCGGGCATGGATACCCGTTCCGGGTTGAGGAAACGTTCGAACAGAAGGTCATATTCCAGAGGATCGAGGTCGGTGATCTTCTGCACATAGGCCACCAGCGAACCGGCACCCGATCCACGACCCGGGCCGACCGGCACGCCGTTGCTCTTGGCCCACTGGATGAAGTCCATAACGATCAGGAAGTAACCGGGGAAGCCCATCTGGATGATGATATCCAGCTCGAAATTCAACCGGTCAACGTAGACCTGACGCTTGGCCTCGTAGTCCTCGGTGGTGTCCTTGGGCAGCAGGACCGACAAGCGATCTTCCAGACCTTCGAACGATACCTTGCGGAAATATTCATCGATGGTCATGCCATCGGGAATCGGGAAGTTGGGCAGAAAGTGCGTACCCAGCTTCACTTCGATGTTGCAGCGTTTGGCGATCTCGACGGTGTTTTCCAGCGCCTCGGGAATATCGCTGAACAGCTCGGCCATTTCCTCGGCGCTTTTGAGGTACTGCTGATCGCTGTAATTCTTCGATCGCCGCGGATCGTCGAGGGCGCGGCCCTCACCGATGCAAACGCGGGTTTCGTGGGCAGCAAAATCTTCCTGCTTGATGAAGCGCACATCGTTGCTCGCCACCAGCGGCGCGCCGAGCTTGTCGGCCAGGGCCACGGCGCCGTGCAGTTGTTCTTCATCGTTGGGGCGATTGGTGCGCTGGATTTCCAGATAGAAACGATCCGGGAAGACACTCATCCATTCGCGCGTCAGGGCCTCGGCTTCAGCGATGTTGCCGCTGATCAGGGCCATGCCGATTTCGCCCTCTTTCGCCGCCGAGAGCATGATCAACCCGGCGCTGGCCTCGGCCACCCACTCGCGCTCAATGATGACGGAGCCATTGCGCTGGCCATCAATGAAGCCACGGGAGATCAGTTCGGTCAGGTTGCGATAGCCCTGAGCGTTCATCGCCAACAGGCTGATCCGGCTCAGCGGCGCGTCCGGATCCTTGTTCGACAGCCACAGGTCGGCGCCGCAGATCGGCTTGATCCCGGCACCCATGGCGTTTTTATAGAATTTGACCAGAGAACACATGTTGTTCTGGTCGGTGACCGCAACGGCCGGCATGTTCAGGCTGTTCAGGGCCTTGACCAACGGCTTGATCCGCACCAGCCCGTCGACCAGGGAGTATTCAGTGTGCAGGCGTAGATGAACGAATGAAGCCGGCATAGTGATCCTGCGTATAGTCATGAAAACAACAAGGCCCGGATTGTACCGGGCCTTGGCGAAAACATCAGCCTTGCGCTTAAACCTGTGTCAGGCCTTCCAGCGCCTCGTACGCCAGACGCACCGGGGCGAACGAGCGACGGTGAATGGGCGTCGGCCCAAGCCGTGCGAGGGCTTCCAGATGAACGGGCGTCGGATAGCCTTTGTGCCCGCCGATGCCATAACCCGGATAAATCAGCTCGAACGCCGACATCTCGCGATCACGACTGACCTTGGCCAGAATTGACGCCGCGGCAATGGCCGGAACCTTGCTGTCGCCCTTGACCACGGCCTCAGCTCGCATCGGCAAATGCGGGCAGCGGTTGCCGTCGATCATCGCCAGTTTTGGCTGAATATGCAGCCCGGCAATTGCGCGCTGCATGGCCAGCATGGTGGCATGGAGGATATTCAGCTTGTCGATTTCTTCAACTTCGGCACGCGCGATACACCAGCTCAGGGCTTTCTCGCAGATTTCGTCATAGAGCTTTTCGCGACGGGCTTCGGTGAGCTTCTTCGAATCATTGAGACCGAGGATCGGCCGGTTCGGATCGAGGATCACCGCAGCGGTAACTACCGCGCCGCACAACGGGCCGCGTCCGACTTCATCGACACCGGCCACCAGCTCTTCGACTTCGGCGACCAGGGTGAAATCGAGGCCCATCTGCATCGTTGTCTTGCTCATCGTGTTTGACCGATCAGGTTCAGCACGGCTTGCGCCGCTTGATTGGACGCGTCCAGACGCAGGGTGCGGTGAATCTCGTCGAAACCGCGCGTCTGCTCTTCCCCGCCTTCGATCAGTGGCGAAAGAGTCTGCGCCAGCGCTTCGACCGTCGCATCGTCTTGCAGCAATTCCGGCACCAGCAGGCGCTGAGCCAAGAGGTTTGGCAAGGACACATAAGGGCTCTTGACCATGCGTTTGAGAATCCAGAACGTCAGCGGTGCAAGACGATAGGCAACCACCATCGGCCGCTTGTACAGCAGCGCTTCAAGCGTGGCAGTACCGGAGGCGATCAACACCGCGTTGCACGCCGCCAGTGCCAGATGCGACTTGCCATCGAGCAGGGTTACCGGCAGATCACGCCCGGCGAGCAATTCTTCAAGTTGCACCCGACGCTGCGGGCTGGCGCAAGGCATGACGAAACGCACACCGGGGCGCATCGCGCGCAGACGTTCGGCGGTATCGAGGAACAACGCGCCGAGACGACCAACTTCGCCGCCACGGCTGCCGGGCATCAATGCCACCAGCGGCCCGTCAGGCAAGCCCAACTCGGCACGCGCGGCTTCGCGATCGGCCTGCAGGGGAATGGCATCGGCCAGCGAATGGCCGACGAACCGTACCGGTACGCCCTTCTCTTCGTAGAATTTGGCTTCAAACGGGAACAGCGTGAGCATCAGATCGCAACCTTCGCGAATCTTCAGCACGCGTTTCTGGCGCCATGCCCACACCGACGGGCTGACGTAATGCACAGTCTTGATCCCGGCCTGACGCAGCTTGAGTTCGATATTGAGGTTGAAATCCGGGGCATCGATACCGATGAACACGTCCGGCTTCTGCGCGATCAGCATCGCGATCAAGTCCTTGCGGCGCTTGAGCAACTCACGCAAGCGCCCGAGAACTTCCACCAGGCCCATCACCGACAGACGTTCCATTGGAAAATGCGAGGTCATGCCTTCGGCTTCCATCAGCGGGCCGCCGACGCCGATGAACTCGACCGTCGGGTGCTGAGCCTTGAGAGCACGCATCAGACCGGCGCCGAGAATGTCACCGGAAGCCTCACCCGCTACCAGCGCAATACGCAAATTGGCCATGATCAGCGAGTGATGCCGCGAGTCGACGACTGGATCGAGTCACGAAAAATGGCGACTTCCGGGAACTGCGCAGCAGGCTCGGCCAGTTCGCCCAGCGCTTGCTCAACGGTCAAGCCTTGGCGGTAAACCGTTTTGTAGGCGCGGCGCAAAGCGTGGATCGCGTCTTCGCTGAAACCGCGACGGCGCATGCCTTCGAAGTTCATGCTGCGCGCTTCGGCCGGGTTGCCGAACACGGTAACGAACGCTGGCACATCCTTGCCGATCGCCGTACCCATGCCGGAAAAGCTGTGGGCGCCGATATGGCAATACTGATGCACGAGGGTGAAACCGGAGAGGATCGCCCAGTCATCGACGTGAACGTGCCCGGCCAACGCGGTGTTGTTGACCAGAATGCAGTGGTTACCGATAACGCTGTCATGACCGATGTGCGCGTAGGCCATGATCAGGTTGTGATCGCCCAGCGTCGTTTCGGAACGATCCTGCACGGTGCCACGGTGAATCGTCACGCCTTCACGGATGACGTTATGGTCACCGATCACCAAACGGGTTTCTTCACCCTTGTACTTCAAGTCAGGCGTGTCTTCGCCTACCGAGGAAAACTGGTAGATGCGATTGTGTTTGCCGATGCGGGTCGGACCCTTGAGGATCACGTGTGGCCCGATCACTGTACCCTCGCCGATTTCCACACCTGCGCCGACGATCGACCACGGGCCGACCTCGACGCCGTCAGCCAGAACGGCCGACGGATCGATGATTGCGCGAGGGTCAATCAAACTCATACTTTTTGTTCCGCGCAGATGATTTCGGCGGAGCAGACCGGCTTGCCATCGACCGAAGCCTGGCATTCAAACTTCCAGATCTTGCGCTTGCAGCTGATGAACGTTGCCTCGAGGATCAACTGATCGCCTGGCTTGACCGGCTGGCGGAAGCGCAGCTTGTCGGAGCCGACGAAGTAGTACAGGGTGCCATCAGCCGGCTTCACGTCCAGCATCTTGAAGCCCAGAATCCCCGCAGCCTGAGCCATGGCTTCGATGATCAGTACGCCGGGCATGATTGGATGCGCCGGGAAGTGACCATTGAAGAACGGTTCGTTGATGCTGACATTCTTGTAGGCGCGAATGCGCTTGCCTTCCACATCCAGATCCACGACCCGGTCCACCAGCAGGAACGGGTAACGGTGAGGCAGGTATTCGCGAATCTCGTTGATGTCCATCATTTCGGGAGGAAGCCTATGTAAAGATTGGGAACGCGCGACTGACGCGCGCTCCTCTAGCAAATCAAGGAGGCAGTCCAGAGGCTGTGCACTCTTGATATGGAAATGGTATCAGCCTTCAGATGAAGCATTACCGTCAGGGGTCACTTCCCCGGAGCGCTTTTCCAGCTGGCGCAATCGTCGCGCGATGTCGTCCAGCTGACGAATGCGGGCCGCGCTTTTGCGCCACTCGGCCGCCGGTTGCATGGCTGTACCGGATGAATAAGCGCCCGGCTCGGTAATCGAGTGGGTCACCATGGTCATCCCGGTCAGGAAAACGTTGTCGCAAATATCGATGTGTCCGACCAGGCCGACACCACCGGCGAGCATGCAATGCTTGCCGATTTTGGTGCTGCCGGAGATCCCCACGCAAGCGGCCATGGCGGTGTGATCACCGACCTGAACGTTGTGGGCGATCTGAATCTGGTTGTCGAGCTTCACGCCATTGCCGATCACGGTATCGGCCAACGCACCACGGTCGATGGCGGTATTCACGCCAATCTCCACATCGTCACCGATGGTCACGCCACCAATCTGGGCGATTTTCTGCCAGATGCCTTTCTCGTTGGCAAAGCCGAAGCCTTCACCGCCGAGCACGGCGCCGGACTGAATGACCACACGTTTGCCGATGCGCACGTCGTGGTACAGCGTCACCCGTGGAGCCAGCCAGCCACCTTCACCGATCTCGCTGCGAGCGCCAATGAAACAATGCGCACCGAGTGTCACGCCCGCAGCAATCCGCGCGCCGGCTTCAATCACCACAAAGGGACCGATGCTGGCGGCAGGATCAACTACCGCGTCCGCCGCGATCACTGCCGAGGGATGGATACCCGCAGCGGCTTTCGGTTTTGGATCGAACAGATGGGAGATACGTGCGTAAGCCAGATAAGGATCCGGCACCACCAACGCATCACCGGCATAACCTTCGGCATCAGCAGCTTTGAGCAACAGTGCTGCAGCCTGTGAGTCAGCCAGGTATTTACGGTATTGGGGATTTGCCAGAAAGCTCAACTGAGCTGGGCCAGCCTCTTGCAAAGTGGCTAGCCCAGTAATTTGCTTTTCCGCGTCGCCACGCAGGGTGGCCCCGAGGAACTCGGCCAACCGGCCGAGTTTGATAGTCACGGTCATGGGTTACTTCAGCTGATTCATGCGCTCGATAACCTGGCGCGTGATGTCGTACTGAGGTTTGACATCGATGACTGCACCACGCTCGAAGACCAGGTCGAAAGCACCTTTCTTGATGACTTCTTCCACTGCGCCATCCAGTTTCGGCTTCAGTTGCTTGAGCATTTCACGGTCAGCAACGGCTTTGGCTTCGTTCAGTTCCTTGGACTGGAACTGGAAATCACGGGCCTTTTGCTTGAATTCAAGCTCCAGACGCTCACGCTCGCCTTGCTGCATCTTGTCGCCGCCGGCCATCAGACGATCCTGAATGCCTTTGGCGCTGCTTTCCAGAGTCTTCAGTTTGGTCAGTTGCGGACCGAACTTCTTCTCGGCGTCCACGGCATATTTCTTGGCCGCGTCGGATTCCAGCAGAGCCATCTGATAGTTCAGAACGGCGATTTTCATGTCGGCAAATGCCGGGCCTGCCACCAGTACGGAGGCCAGGAGAACCAATTGAGTCAACTTACGCACGATGCACTCCTACAAAATCCATTGTCGTTATCTTGGGTCAGACGCTTAGAACGTCTGGCCGAGGGAGAATTGGAACACTTGAGTTTCAGCGTCATCCGGTTTCTTGATCGGCATCGCCAGTGCGAAACTCAGAGGACCCAGTGCGGTGACCCAGGTCACGCCTACACCGACAGAGCTGGCCATGTTGCTGAGGCTGATGTCGTTACACTTGGTGGCAGAAGTCGACCCGACAGTAGCGTTGGTAGTCTTCTCGCAGCTGGAATCGAATACGTTACCGACATCCCAGAATACCGAGGTACGCAGGGAACGCTGGTCCTTGACGAACGGCAGCGGGAACAACACTTCAACACCACCCTGAATCAGGACGTTACCACCGAATGGCAGCGGATCCTGATCCGGGTCGGCCAGGGTACCGGAGTTACCGGTCACACCGACACCACGACTCGGAGTACTGCGCGGCCCCAGCGTACTGTCCTTGAAACCACGAACCGAGTTGAAACCACCAGCATAGTAGTTTTCATAGAACGGCAAGCCATCGGTCGAACCATAACCGTCGCCATAGCCCAGCTCGGTGTGCAGGCGCATGGTGTAGTTTTCGCTCAGCGGCTGGAACAGCTGGCCACGGTAGTCGAGTTTGAAGAACGACAGATCGCTGCCCGGAATCGTGCTTTCCAGCGTCAGGCTCTGGGAACGGCCACGGGTCGGTAGAACACCTTTGTTCAAAGTCGACTCGGACCAGCCGGCGGAAGCCTTGAAGTTCAGGTATTTGTCGCCTTCCTGCTTAACGAAGTCGAAAATCTCATCAACGGTGTACTGACCGGTCTTGATCGTATCCTGCTGCGCGGACAGACCGAATGTCAGACGCGACGTTTCGCTGATCGGGTAGCCAACATTGACGCCTGCACCCAGGCTGTCGACTGCATAGCTGGCGATATCAGTATCAAGGTCGTCATAGTCAGTGGTGCGATAGAACGCGTTGTAACCCAGGCTCACGCCATCAGCAGTCCAGTACGGGTCAACGTAGCCGAAGTTGTAGCGGCTCTGGTATTCGCTGCGGGTCAGGCCGACGCTTACACGGTTACCGGTACCGAGGAAGTTGTTCTGAGTGATCGAACCACCGAGGATCAGACCGGCACTCTGCGCGAAACCGACGCTGGCGGTGATCGAACCGGAAGCCTGCTCTTCTACGCTGTAGTTCACGTCAACCTGGTCATCAACACCCGGAACAGCAGGAGTTTCAACGTTGACTTCTTTAAAGAAGCCCAGACGCTCAAGACGGGTCTTGGATTGGTCGATCAGGTAAGTCGAAGCCCAGCCACCTTCCATCTGACGCATTTCACGACGCAGCACTTCGTCTTCCGACTTGGTGTTGCCACGGAAGTTGATGCGGTTGACGTAAGCGCGCTTGCCCGGATCGACGGCAAACAGGATATCTACAGTGTGATCATCGTCATGCGGTTGAGGAACGCCGTTGACGTTGGCGAAGGTGTAACCCTCGTTACCCAGACGACGGGTGATCAGTTCGGAGGTGGTAGTCATCAGCTTGCGCGAGAACACCTGGCCTTTCTGCACCAGCAGCAGGGATTTGACCTGGTCTTCAGGTACCTTCAGGTCACCGCTGAGTTTGACGTCACGAACAGTGTACTTCTCGCCTTCAGTCACGTTGACGGTGATGTAGACGTGCTTCTTGTCCGGGGTGATCGACACCTGGGTCGAAGCGATATCCATGTTGATATAGCCACGATCCAGGTAGTAGGAGCGCAGACGCTCCAGGTCACCGGAAAGCTTTTCACGGGCGTACTTGTCATCGTTCTTGAAAAACGACAGCCAGTTGGTGGTCTTCAGTTCGAACAGGTCGGTCAGGTCTTCTTCCGGGAAGACCGTGTTGCCTACCACGTTGATGTGCTGAATGGCAGCGACGGTGCCTTCGTTGATCTTCACTTTCAGACCAACACGGTTGCGCGGCTGCGATACCACTTCGGTATCAACGGTCGCCGAGTAACGGCCTTGAGCAACGTATTGACGTTGCAGCTCGTTACGCACACCTTCAAGGGTGGCGCGCTGGAAGATTTCACCTTCGGACAGACCGGATTGCTTCAGGCCTTTCATCAGGTCTTCAGTCGAGATCGCTTTGTTGCCTTCGATCTCGATACTGGCGACCGACGGGCGTTCGACGACCGTGATGACCAGTACGTTGCCTTCGCGGCCCAGCTGGATATCTTGAAAGAAACCGGTTTTGAACAACGCACGAGTGGATTCCACCAGGCGACGATCATCCGCCTGCTCGCCGACGTTCAACGGCAAGGCACCAAAGACGCTACCCGCAGAGACCCGCTGGAGGCCATTGACGCGGATATCAGAGATAGTGAAGGACTCGGCGTGAACTTCGGCGATCATCAATACGGTGAGAACCGCAGTTAGCAGCAGACGTTTCATGAAGTCCTTTCTTATTCCAACTGGCAATAAACAAACTGCCGCAAAATGCGGCAGATTCGCAATTCAGCGAAGCGTTACAGTCGACCCAGATCGTTGACCAGAGCAAGCAACATCACTCCGACCACCAAACTGATACCGATCTGTATCCCCCAACCCTGCACCCGATCCGACAAGGGGCGACCACGCACCCACTCGATCAGATAAAACAACAAATGCCCCCCATCCAGTACCGGAATGGGCAGCAAATTCAGAACGCCCAGGCTAATACTCAGATAAGCAAGGAAATTCAGGAAATCAGCGACGCCCGACTGGGCAGAAGCGCCCGCCACTTTAGCAATGGTTATCGGTCCACTCAAGTTTTTTACCGAGAGCTCGCCGAACAGCATTTTCTTCAGTGAGTCGAGAGTCAGTACGCTCATGGTCCAGGTGCGCTTGGCGCCCTCACCAATCGCCGCCAAAGGACCGTAACTGACCTCGCGAATCATCTCCGGCGGCCAGTCGACTGCTTTCACGCCAGCCCCCAGATAACCACTCGGCGCCTTGCTTTCGCCGCGAGCCGCCAGGGTCACCGGGACGTCGATTTGAGCACCGTCACGCTCAACCCGCAGCAATATTTTGGTATCAGGACGCGTACGAACCGTATCCACCACTTGCTGCCAGTCGCCCAGCGCCTGGCCGTCGAGTGTCAGCAGTCGATCACCGGTTTTCAGGCCAGCCGCCTGGGCCGGGCCTTTCGGATCAAGCTCAGCCAGCACCGGCGGCAAGGCCGGACGCCATGGACGGATGCCCAATGAGCGAATCGGGTCGGGTTCGTCAGCACCTTTTAGCCAGTTATCCAGCGCCAGCTCGTGCGGCGAGTCAGCCGTCGAGCCTTGCTCACGCACCAGCAATTGCAGAGCACCGCTTTCACCCAACCGGCGAACCAGTTGCAGATTGACTGCGGCCCAGCCGGAAACCGGTTCGCCATCGATGGCAATGATTTCCTGACCAGCGTTCAACCCCGCCTTTGCCGCAATGCTGCCGGACTCGACCGCACCGATGACCGGACGGATCTGCTCGCTGCCGAGCATTGCCAGAACCCAGAAAAATACCAAGGCCAGCAAGAAGTTGGCAATCGGCCCAGCGGCAACAATAGCGATGCGCTGGCGTACGGATTTGCGATTGAACGATTGATCGAGCTGATCGACCGGCACTTCGCCTTCGCGCTCGTCGAGCATTTTGACGTAGCCGCCTAGCGGGATCGCCGCAACAACGAACTCGGTGCCTTGTTTGTCATGCCAGCGCAGCAAAGGCATACCGAAGCCCACGGAAAAACGCAAAACCTTGACGCCACAGCGACGCGCGACCCAGAAGTGGCCGAATTCGTGAAAGGTGACCAGCACACCCAAGGCGATCAGGGTGCCGGCAATCATATAGAGCGCGCTCATCTACTTTCTCCGCAATCCCGTTCAGTGCCGCGTGAAGCCATGTATTTCAAAATCTATCGAGCGTGACGATTCAGCCATTGTCCAGCGAGGTTTCGCGCTGCTGCGTCCGCCGTAAACACCGCATCGAGATCATCCAGTGCAACCACCGGCTCAAGGTTCAAGACCTCCTCGATGATACTCGCGATTTCCGGGTAGCGAACCCGCCCGTCGAGAAACGCTGCCACCGCCACTTCATTCGCCGCATTGAGCATCGCCGGCGCACTGTTGCCAGCCTCGGCAGCCTGTCGCGCCAGTCGCAGACACGGGAAACGCTCTTCGTCGGGCGCCTCAAAATCCAGGCGCGCAATTGCGAACAAATCCAGCGGCGCTACACCTGAATCAATACGCTCAGGCCAGGCCAGCGCATTGGCAATCGGCGTACGCATGTCGGGGTTACCCAACTGCGCCAGCACCGAGCCGTCGACATAATCGACCAGCGAATGAATCACGCTCTGTGGATGGATTACCACTTCGACCTGCGCAGGCTTGGCGTCGAACAGCCAGCAGGCCTCGATCAACTCAAGGCCCTTGTTCATCATGCTGGCCGAATCCACCGAAATCTTGCGACCCATCGACCAGTTCGGATGCGCACAGGCCTGATCCGGTGAAACATGCATCAGTTCAGCCATCGGCGTCTGCCGGAAGGGGCCGCCAGAAGCTGTAAGTAAAATCCGACGTACACCGACATTACCCAAACCACGGGCAAAATCCGTTGGCATGCACTGAAAAATCGCGTTGTGCTCGCTGTCGATCGGCAGTAACACCGAGCCACTTTTACGCACCGCCTGCATGAACAGTGCGCCGGACATCACCAGCGCTTCTTTGTTGGCCAGGAGGATTTTCTTGCCAGCCTCGACGGCTGCCAGGGTCGGACGCAACCCGGCAGCGCCAACGATAGCCGCCATCACCGCATCGACTTCAGGCGCGGAGGCCACTTCGCACAAGCCCTCCTCCCCCACCAATACGCGAGTTGGCAGGCCAGCGGCACGCAAGTCATCCTGCAGACCGCGCGCGACGCCCACCTCGGGCACCACGGCAAACTGCGGCACATGACGTACGCATAGAGCGAGCAACTCACTCAAGCGAGTGAAACCGCTCAAGGCAAAAACCTGATAGCGCTCGGGATGGCGAGCAATGACATCGAGAGTGCTCAGACCAATCGAACCGGTCGCTCCCAGAACGGTAATCTGTTGTGGACGGCTCACGCTGCAGCCATCCACAGCAACACCGCAAATACCGGGATTGCCGCTGTCAGACTGTCAATGCGATCCAGCACGCCACCATGCCCAGGCAACAGATTGCTGCTGTCCTTGATGCCGGACTGGCGCTTGAACATGCTTTCGGTGAGGTCGCCCACTACCGAAATGAACACAATCACCGCAGCACCGATCAGACCTTTGAGCAACTCGACTACCGTCCAGTCGCGCACCAGGCCTACCACCGCAGTGATTACCAGACTCAGTGCCAGACCGCCGTACACGCCCTCCCAGCTTTTGCCAGGACTGACCTGCGGCGCAAGTTTGCGCTTGCCGAAAGCACGACCGGAAAAGTACGCACCGATATCAGCACCCCAGACCAGCACCATGACCGCCATGATCAGCCAGTTACCCAGCGGGTACTGCTTGATCAGCACCAGACCTTGCCAGGCCGGGAGCAGGATCAACAACCCGATCACCAGCTTGCAGGCAGCACTGGACCAGTGGGCGGCTGAGCGCGGATAGGTCAGCACCAGCCAGGTCGCCACCACCCACCAGAGCACGGCAGCGCCGAGCACCCAAGGCGCAAGCCCGGGCAGGATGTACATGACGAACAGCATCAATGCGACGACTGCGGCAAAGCCCACGCGAAACGACTGCGCAGTGAAGCCAGCCAGACGCGCCCATTCCCAGGCACCCAGGCTGACAACCAGGCCGATGAACAACGCAAAATTTGCGCCTTCGAGCAGGAAAAACCCACACAGGGCGATCGGCAGCAGGATCAGCGCAGTGATGATTCGTTGTTTAAGCATTAAACCCGGGCTCCCGCTTCGATCTGTTCGCTCGTTTTACCGAAGCGACGCTGACGCGAAGCGTAATCAGCCAGCGCATTGCGCATGGCATCGTGTTTGAAGTCCGGCCAGAACAGGTCGGAGAAATACAACTCGGCGTAAGCCAGTTGCCACAGCAGGAAGTTGCTGATGCGGTGCTCGCCACCGGTCCGGATGCACAAATCCGGCAACGGCAGATCGCCGGTCGCCAGACAGGTTTGCAACAGATCCGGAGTAATGTCTTCCGGGCGCAGATGACCGGCCTGAACTTCACGAGCCAGACGCTGCGCAGCTTGCGCGATATCCCATTGACCGCCGTAGTTGGCGGCGATCTGCAGGACAAAGCGATTGGCACCGACAGTCATGGCTTCCGCTTCGCGCATCGCGGCTTGCAGTTCCGGATGAAACCGCGAGCGATCACCGATGATGCGCAGGCTGATGTTGTTGTCGTTGAGGCGCTTGGCCTCACGACGCAACGCCTTGAAGAACAGATCCATCAACGCACTGACTTCATCCGCCGGACGCTGCCAGTTCTCGCTGGAGAAGGCAAACAGTGTGAGCACCTCGACCTTGGCCTCGGCGCACACTTCGATTACCGCACGCACCGCATCCACACCCGCTTTATGCCCGGCGACACCCGGCATAAAGCGTTTTTTCGCCCAGCGATTGTTGCCATCCATGATGATCGCGACATGGCGCGGCACCGCGGACGGCGTAGTCTGCTTGGTCTTGTCCATTAAAAACTCGACCCTTATACGGCCATCAGATCCGCTTCTTTCTGCTTGGTAGCCGCGTCGATATCGGCTTCAGCCTTGTCGGTGAGCTTCTGGATATCGGCAGCAGCACGACGCTCTTCGTCTTCGCTGATTTCTTTGTCTTTGACCAGTTTCTTCAGATCGCCCAAGGCGTCACGACGAATGTTGCGCACGGCAACACGAGCGTCTTCAGCGGCACTGCGCGCCTGCTTGGTGAAGCCCTTGCGGGTTTCTTCAGTCAGGGCAGGCATGGAGATCAGCAACAACTCACCGAGGTTGGTCGGGTTGAGGTTCAGGCCAGCGCTCTGGATTGCCTTGTCGACAGCGGCGAGCATGTTGCGCTCGAAAGCCACGACTTGCAGGGTGCGCGAGTCTTTTACAGTGATGTTCGCCACTTGAGTGATGGAGGTGTCTGCGCCGTAGTACGGCACCATCACGCTGCCCAGAATGCTTGGGTGAGCCTTGCCGGTACGAATCTGACCAAATGCATGGGCCAGAGAGTCCAGGGATTTCTGCATACGCTCTTGAGCGTCTTTCTTGATTTCGTTGATCATTGTTGACCTTCCTCGATCAGAGTGCCTTCAGCGCCGCCATGCACGATGTTCAGCAGGGCGCCGGGCTTGTTCATGTTAAATACGCGCAGCGGCATCTTGTGGTCGCGGCACAGGCAGATAGCCGTCAGGTCCATTACACCCAGCTTGCGATCCAGTACTTCATCGTAGGTCAGATGATCGAACTTCTCGGCATGCGGGTCTTTGAACGGGTCAGCGGTGTACACGCCGTCCACCTTGGTTGCCTTGAGCACGACGTCAGCGTCGATTTCAATGGCACGCAGGCAGGCTGCCGAATCCGTGGTGAAGAACGGGTTGCCGGTACCGGCGGCGAAAATCACCACTTCCTTGGCATTCAGGTGACGCATGGCTTTGCGACGATCGTAGTGATCAGTCACACCGACCATGGAAATCGCCGACATCACGATGGCCGAGATATTGGCACGTTCCAGCGCGTCGCGCATGGCCAGGGCGTTCATCACAGTGGCCAGCATGCCCATGTGGTCGCCGGTAACCCGATCCATGCCAGCTGCGCTGAGCGCTGCGCCGCGGAAAAGGTTGCCGCCACCGATCACCAGACCGACCTGAACACCGATGCCAACCAGTTGGCCGACTTCCAGCGCCATGCGATCCAGAACTTTCGGATCAATCCCGAACTCTTCCGAGCCCATCAGGGCCTCGCCGCTAAGCTTGAGTAGAATGCGTTTATAGCGAGCCTGATAACCACTGCCCTGCTGAGCCATTGCGAATCTCTCCTGCGGCGTATTTTAAAAATTCTTTGCGAGCTGTTTACAGCTGGCGTTCACTCTAGCTTGGCGCTGCTTCAGCGCCATCGGAACATGGCTTTGTAAGTCAGTTCCAAGCGCAAACCAATTAAAAATTGGCAAGCGTATCTGAAAAGAGGCTGCGCGCGTGAGCGGGCAGCCTCTTCAGGGCGACAGTTGAAAACTGTCTTATTGCTTGGCGGCAGCCAGCTGGGCAGCAACTTCTTCAGCGAAGTTGTCGACCGGCTTCTCGATGCCGTCGCCTACTTTGAAGTAGGTGAAGGAAACGATTTCAGCACCGGCTTTCTTGGCCAGGTCGCCGACCTTGATTTCAGGGTTCTTGACGAACGCCTGCTCAACCAGGCTCGCTTCAGCCAGGAACTTGGCGATACGACCTTTGACCATGTTTTCAACGATGTTTTCCGGCTTGCCGGCGATCTTGTCAGCGTTCAGGCTCAGGAAGACGCCTTTCTCACGCTCGACCGCTTCAGCGGAAACTTCCGATGGCAGCAGGAATTCAGGGTTGGTCGCCGCTACGTGCATAGCGATGTCCTTGGCCAGCTCAACGTCGCCGCCTTTCAGGACAACCGCAACACCGATCTTGTTGCCGTGCAGGTAACCACCAACAACATCACCTTCAACGCGCGCCAGACGACGGATGTTGACGTTTTCGCCAACTTTGCCGACCAGTACCAGGCGAGCAGCTTCTTGAGCTTCGATCAGCGGAGCAACGTCAGTCAGTTTGTCGGCGAACGCTTTTTCAACGCTTGCAGCAACAAAGGCCTTGAAGTCGTCCTGCAGAGCCAGGAAGTCGGTCTGCGAGTTCACTTCCAGCAGAACGGCAGATTTGCCGTCTTCTTTCAGAGCGATAGCGCCTTCAGCAGCTACGTTGCCGGCTTTCTTGGCAGCCTTGATGGCGCCCGAAGCACGCATGTCGTCGATGGCTTTTTCGATGTCGCCGTCAGCCTTTTCCAGGGCTTTCTTGCAATCCATCATGCCTTCGCCGGTACGCTCACGCAGTTCTTTGACCAGCGCTGCAGTAATTGCTGCCATTTTCAAATTCCTCTTGGATAGGTTTTCAACCATTCCACCCGATCTATCGGGCGTTCAATTCTTCTCGACCCCATCTTGTAGCCGCTGCAGGTTACAAATACTGCAACTGCGCTGCCGACAATTGGTTTTCGAGGTGGCAAAAAGGGGGCCAAGCCCCCTTTTTGCTTACTGAGTCAACGCCAGGGCGTCAATTACTCAGCTGCAGCTGCCGGAGCTTCTTCGACGAACTGCTCGGCGCCACCAGCAACGTGGTTGCGACCGCGGATTACAGCGTCAGCCATCGAACCCATGTACAGCTGGATAGCGCGGATGGCGTCATCGTTGCCTGGGATGATGTAGTCAACGCCTTCCGGGCTGCTGTTGGTATCGACTACGCCGATAACAGGGATGCCCAGCTTGTTGGCTTCGGTGATAGCGATGCGCTCGTGGTCAACGTCGATCACGAACAGTGCGTCTGGCAGACCGCCCATGTCCTTGATGCCGCCCAGCGAACGATCCAGCTTCTCAAGATCACGAGTGCGCATCAGCGCTTCTTTCTTGGTCAGCTTGGTGAAAGTACCGTCTTCGGCTTGCACTTCAAGGTCACGCAGACGCTTGATGGAAGCACGAATGGTTTTGAAGTTGGTCAGCATGCCGCCCAACCAGCGGTGATCGACGTACGGCGAACCGCAACGTGCTGCTTCTTCAGCAACGATCTTGCCAGCGGAACGCTTGGTGCCGACGAACAGAATCTTGTTTTTGCCCTGGGCCAGACGCTCTACGAAAGTCAGAGCTTCGTTGAACATTGGCAGGGTTTTTTCAAGGTTGATGATGTGAATCTTGTTACGCGCGCCGAAAATGTATTTACCCATTTTCGGGTTCCAGTAACGGGTTTGGTGACCGAAGTGCACACCGGCCTTCAGCATATCGCGCATATTGACTTGGGACATGATAGTTCCTTGATAAGTCGGGTTGGGCCTCCACGCATCCCAATGACCAACCAGTGATCCGAAGATCAAAGGCACCCAGGCCATCGTGTCGACACGTGTGTGGGTTAGTGCTCTCGGAGGTATCCCCGGAAAGCGGCGCATTTTATACCACAGCGATGGCAGAAACGGAACACGGAATCTGCATTCGCGTCAGGCACATGCGCGCCGGCCCCTTGGAATCGGCACAAGGCGCACCATTGTATAGGGAGAAGCGATGCACGCAGGGGCGGATTTGCCCCTTTGGTCTGTTAGAATCGCGTTTTTCAGGGTCGCTAAAAGTACACCCGCGCCCTATCCGTATCAGCCAGCGCCGCCGAGCGCAGAGAGAGCCTGTATGACCGTCACCCTCAAAACCCCCGAGGACATCGCTGCCATGCGTGTCGCCGGCAAACTGGCCGCCGATGTGCTGGAAATGATTGCCGAACACGTCAAACCGGGCATTACCACCGATGAGCTGAACCAGATCTGCCACGACTACATTGTCAATGTGCAGCAGGCCATCCCTGCCCCGCTCAACTACAAGGGTTATCCGAAGTCCATTTGCACCTCGATCAACCACGTGGTCTGCCACGGCATTCCGAATGACAAGCCGCTGAAAAACGGCGACACGTTGAACATCGACGTGACCGTGATCAAGGACGGCTACCACGGTGACACCAGCCGCATGTTCCACGTCGGTACTGTCCCGGTGTGGGCCGAGCGTCTGTCGCAAGTGACTCAGGAATGCATGTACAAGGCGATCGAAATCGTCAAACCCGGCTGCCGCCTCGGCGACATCGGTGAAGTGATCCAGAAACACGCCGAAAAGAACGGCTTCTCGGTGGTGCGCGAGTTCTGCGGCCACGGCATCGGCAAGGTGTTTCACGAAGAACCGCAGATCCTGCACTACGGCCGCGCCGGCACCGGCATGGAACTGAAGGCCGGCATGACCTTTACCATCGAGCCGATGATCAACCAGGGCAAGGCCGACACCAAAGTGCTGGGCGACGGCTGGACCGCGATCACCAAGGATCGCAAGCTGTCGGCGCAGTGGGAACACACCCTGGTGGTGACTGACACTGGCTACGAGATCTTCACCTTGCGCAGCGATGACACCATCCCGCGCGTATCGGCCTGATCCACACACCGCTCCCAGCCTATAGAAGGAAAGCCAATCGATGCCGCAGGTGGATCCCGAACTCTTCGACCGCGGCCAGTTCCAGGCTGAACTGGCCCTGAAAGCGAGCCCCATCGCGGCATTCAAGAAAGCTATCCGCCAGGCTCGCGAAGTGCTCGACGCACGTTTTCGCAGCGGCCGTGACATTCGCCGGTTGATCGAAGACCGCGCGTGGTTCGTCGATAACATCCTGCAAAAGGCCTGGAGCCAATTCGACTGGAGCGAAGACGCCGACATTGCGCTGGTCGCGGTCGGCGGCTATGGCCGTGGCGAGTTGCACCCGTATTCCGACATCGATTTGCTGATCCTGCTGGACAGTGCCGACCACGAAGTTTTTCGTGATTCCATCGAGCGTTTTCTCACACTGCTGTGGGACATCGGTCTGGAAGTCGGTCAGAGCGTTCGCTCTGTCGACGAATGTGCGGTCGAGGCCCGCGCTGACCTGACGGTGGTCACCAATCTGATGGAAAGCCGCACCATCTGCGGCCCCGAGCGCCTGCGCCAACGCATGCTCGACGTCACGAGCACCGCGCATATGTGGCCGGCCAAGGAGTTCTTCCTGGCCAAACGCGCCGAGCAAAAGGCTCGTCATCACAAATACAACGACACCGAATACAACCTCGAACCCAACGTCAAAGGCTCGCCCGGTGGACTACGCGATATTCAGACGATTCTCTGGGTCGCGCGGCGTCAGTATGGAACCTTGAACCTGCGCGCACTGGCCGGCGAAGGCTTTCTGGTCGAGAGCGAAAACGCTCTGCTCGCCTCCTCCCAGGAATTTCTGTGGAAAGTGCGCTACGCCCTGCACATGCTCGCAGGGCGTTCCGAAGATCGGCTGCTGTTCGATCATCAGCGCTCGATCGCTACGCTGCTCGGCTTTGAAGGCGATGACGCCAAGCAAGCCATCGAAAACTTCATGCAGCAGTACTACCGGGTGGTGATGAGCATCGCCCAGCTCAGCGACCTGATCATCCAGCACTTCGAGGAAGTCATTCTCGCGCCGGAAGACGAAGCGCCGCCGCAGCCGATCAATTCGCGTTTCCAGTTGCATGACGGTTACATCGAGGCACGCAACGACTACGTGTTCCGCCGCACCCCGTTCGCCATGCTCGAGATCTTCGTGCTGATGGCGCAGCAGCCGGAAATCAAAGGCGTGCGCGCCGACACCATCCGTTTGCTGCGCGAAAACCGCCATCTGATCGATGACGATTTCCGTAATGACATCCGCAATACCAGCCTGTTTATCGAACTGTTCAAATGCAAGATCGGCATTCACCGCAACCTGCGGCGGATGAACCGCTACGGCATTCTCGGGCGCTACCTGCCGGAGTTCGGCTTTATTGTCGGGCAGATGCAGCACGACCTGTTCCACATCTATACCGTCGATGCGCACACGCTGAATCTGATCAAGCACCTGCGCAAGTTGCAGTACACACAGGTCTCGGAGAAATTCCCGCTGGCCAGCAAGCTGATGGGCAAACTGCCGAAACCCGAGCTGATCTATCTGGCCGGCCTGTATCACGACATCGGCAAGGGCCGGCATGGTGATCACTCGGAAATCGGCGCAGTCGATGCCGAAGCGTTCTGCCAGCGCCATCAGTTGCCGTTGTGGGACAGCCGCCTGATTGTGTGGCTGGTGCAAAACCATCTGGTGATGTCGACCACCGCTCAGCGCAAGGACCTGTCCGATCCGCAGGTGATTCACGATTTCGCCCTGGCGGTGGGCGACGAAACGCGCCTCGACTACCTGTACGTGCTGACCGTCGCCGACATCAACGCGACCAACCCGACGCTGTGGAACTCGTGGCGCGCCAGCCTGTTGCGCCAGCTCTACACCGAGACCAAGCGTGCCTTGCGTCGCGGTCTGGAGAACCCGGTGGATCGCGAAGAGCAGATCCGCCAGACCCAGAGCGCAGCGCTGGATATTCTGGTACGCGGCGGCACCGATCCGGACGATGTCGAGCAGTTGTGGTCGCAGTTGGGCGATGACTACTTCCTGCGCCACACCGCTGGCGACGTGGCCTGGCACAGTGACGCAATTTTGCAGCAACCGGCCGACGGCGGGCCGCTGGTGCTGATCAAGGAAACCACCCAACGCGAATTCGAAGGCGGCACGCAGATCTTCATCTACGCCCCGGATCAGCACGACTTCTTCGCCGTGACCGTGGCGGCGATGGATCAGCTCAACCTGAACATTCATGACGCGCGGGTAATCACCTCCAGCAGCAAATTCACCCTCGACACCTACATCGTGCTCGACACCGAAGGCGAATCGATCGGCGACAACCCGACGCGGGTCAAACAGATCCGCGAAGGTCTGACCGAAGCGCTGCGCAATCCGGATGACTACCCGACAATCATCCAGCGCCGCGTGCCGCGCCAGCTCAAGCATTTCGCGTTCGCACCGCAGGTGACAATCCACAACGACGCGCAACGCCCAGTGACAGTTCTGGAACTGACTGCGCCTGATCGTCCTGGCCTGTTGGCGCGGATCGGCGGGATTTTCCTTGAGTTCGATCTGTCGCTGCAGAACGCCAAGATCGCCACGCTGGGCGAACGGGTGGAAGACGTGTTCTTCATCACCGACGCGCACAACCAGCCGCTGTCCGACCCACTGCTGTGCAGCCGTTTGCAGGATGCGATCGTCGACCAGTTGAGCGTCAATCAGGAACCCGATATCAAACTGTCGCGCATCAGTATCTGACTGCGCGCCCGGATTAACCGCTTTGCACGAGACCCCGCACCGATGAACAACGCTCTGAACCAGTTGCAGCCCTACCCGTTCGAAAAGCTCCGCGCACTGCTCGGTACCGTCACGCCAAACCCGGACCAGCGCCCGATTGCGCTGTCCATCGGTGAGCCGAAACACCGCTCGCCAAGCTTTGTCGCCGAGGCGCTGGCGAGCAATCTGGATCAGATGGCCGTGTACCCGACCACGCTGGGCATTCCGGCCCTGCGCGAAGCCATCGCCGGCTGGTGCGAACGTCGTTTCAACGTGCCAGACGGCTGGCTCGACCCGGCGCGCAATGTACTGCCGGTCAACGGCACCCGCGAAGCGCTGTTCGCCTTCACCCAGACCGTGGTCAATCGTGGCGACGACGCGCTGGTGGTCAGCCCGAATCCGTTCTATCAGATCTACGAAGGTGCTGCGTTCCTCGCCGGGGCCAAGCCGCATTACCTGCCATGCCTGGATGAAAACGGCTTCAACCCGGATTTCGATGCAGTCTCGCCAGACATCTGGAAACGCTGCCAGATCCTGTTCCTGTGCTCGCCGGGCAACCCGACCGGCGCGCTGATTCCGGTCGATGTGCTGAAGAAACTCATCGCGCTGGCTGACGAATACGACTTCGTGATCGCCGCCGACGAGTGCTACAGCGAACTGTACTTCGACGAGCAAACGCCGCCGCCGGGCCTGCTCAGCGCGTGCGTTGAACTGGGTCGCAAGGACTTCAAGCGTTGTGTGGTGTTCCACAGCCTGTCCAAGCGCTCGAACCTGCCGGGCCTGCGTTCGGGTTTCGTTGCCGGTGATGCCGACATCCTCAAGGGTTTCCTGCTGTACCGCACTTACCACGGCTGCGCGATGCCGGTGCAAACGCAACTGGCCAGCGTTGCTGCGTGGAACGACGAAGCTCACGTACGCGCCAACCGTGCGTTATATCGCGAGAAGTTTGACGCGGTGCTGGCAATTCTCAGCCCGGTGCTGGATGTGCAGCGTCCGGATGGCAGTTTCTATCTGTGGCCGAATGTGGGCGAAGACGACGCTGTGTTTTGCCGCGACCTGTTCGAGCAAGAACACGTGACCGTGGTGCCGGGCTCGTACCTGTCGCGCGACGTCGATGGCGTCAATCCGGGCGCCGGGCGCGTGCGCATGGCACTGGTTGCGCCGCTGGCCGAGTGTGTTGAAGCGGCCGAGCGCATCCGCGATTTCATTCTGCGCCGCAAGTAATCCGCTTAAATCCCATGCAGGACAATCCGGCATGGGATGTTCAAATATGACGTAACAGTTCACACAACTTTGCATTGCACTTCCCTGTCGGCCAGACGTTAGTCTTGAGCCGCGCAGTATGCTGCGCCTGAATTACTACTTGCTCTCAACTTCAAGGATGAAGTCCACCATGCACGAACTTACTGATTGCCAACTCATTCAATGGCCCGACGATCAAGCGGCTTACATGGCCGCCATCAATGAAAACCCGGCCAATGCCGGCACAACTACTGGCACTCGGCGCAAACGCTCAGTGTTCAATTACTCAAAACTCTGGGCCAACGGCCGAACTTTGAAGATTGCTTTCATGGACGCGCCGGCAGCAGATCTTAAAAACCACATCATTGCCGCCGCGAGTCAATGGTTGCCATATATCAACTTGAAATTCGAGTTCGTCGACGATCTGAGGGGCGATATTCGGATTGCCACCCAAAACAACGACAACAGTTCGATGCTCGGCACGGACGCACTGCTGATTCATCCGGACTATCCGACGATGAACCTGGGCGTGAAACCGGATCACGCGGACTTTGAGGTCATCGTGATCCACGAATTCGGCCACGCGCTAGGCGCAATGCACGAACATCAGCACCCGCAGGCCAACATCCCTTGGGATAAACCGAAGGTCTACGAGTTTTATCAGAATCGCGAAATGAATCCACTGACACCGGAGCAAGTCGATAGGAATCTGTTCGCTTCATTCGACGCGCTCGATGCGATTTACACTTCTTACGACAAAAAATCGATCATGCATCACCCTGTGGCGAACACATTGACGCTCGGTAACTGGGAAGTGCCGATCAACCGCAAGATCAGCAAGAAAGACAAGCGCCTGATGAAGTTGCTCTACCCGAGATAACAGCCGCTATTTGACCTGTCCCAAGTTGGCCTCACTCAGATCCAGCTCAGCCAAAACCTCCCGCAGCACATCATCGCCAATCTGGTGCTGGCGACTCAAGTTGTACAACTCAAGGCGCTGCGCCCGCAGCGCCTTGAGCCGCAAGCGCCGTTCCAGCAAATCCATCTGAAACGCCAGCGCCTGCGCTTCGTCCGAATCGTTGAAGACTTCGAGCTGATGACGGTATTCGGACATGATCCGCGCCTTGAGTTCAGCCGCCAGCGCCGCCTCAGCCGCATCTGCAGGCTTGGCTTCTTCGACTTCCAGCGCATGAATAGCCGCTTCGGCAGTCTTGCGCCAGGCGTCACGCACTTCCTGGTGGCGTTTGTCGTCCGGGCTTTTTTCGATGCCGCGCAGCAACAGCGGCAGTGCGATGCAGGCCGCCACCAGCGACAGCAGAATCACCCCGGCGGCGATGAAGATCAGCAGGTCACGCTCGGGAAATGCATCGCTGCCCATCAGCATCGGTACCGACATCACACCGGCCAGCGTCACCGCGCCGCGCACGCCGCCAACGGTCAGCAGCCAGCAGGAGCGCGCAGTCGGCACTTGTGTCAGCTCACCTTTGCCGCGCAAGCGTCGCAGCAGAACCGACAAACGCCAGATGCTTTGTACCCAGATGAATCGCAGCAGCACCAGCGCGAGAAAAATCGCCACCACGTCGAGGCAGCGATAAAACAGCGTCGGCCACAGCGACGTTTCGTGGCTGGCGACAGCTTTGATGATGTCCGGCAATTGCAGACCGAGCAGCAGGAAGATCAGTCCGTTGAAAGCAAATTCCAGCAGCGACCACACGCTGCGATTGAGCAGTCGGGTACTGGTCTGACGCGGCAGCAGATCGAGCCAGCTCTGCATCATCCCCGCCGCCACCGCTGAAAGAATCCCCGAGGCGCCGAGCCGTTCGGCCAGCACATAGGCGGCGAACGGCAGCAACAACATGAACACCACGTGTGTCGCCGGGTCGTCCCAGCCACGGGCGATCATCCATGCGCGCAGACGCCCGACCAGCCAGCTCAGGGCCACGCCGACCGCCAGGCCGCCGACCGCGACCAGCACAAAAGTCAGGCTGGCATTGGCCAGCGAGAAGGCGCCAGTGATCGCCGCCGCCAAAGCGAACTTGAACGTCACCAGGCCCGACGCGTCGTTCATCAGCGCCTCGCCTTGCAGCATGTGCATCAGCGGCGTCGGCAAGCGGTTTTGCGCGATGGCGGAAACTGCCACGGCATCCGTTGGCGAAAGCACGGCGGCCAAAGCGAACGCCACTGGCAGCGGAATTGTCGGCAGTAACCAATGAATGAAGTACCCGGCGCCAACCACCGTGAACAACACCAGCCCCACCGCCAGCGTCAGAATCGGCCCACGCAGCTTCCACAACTCGCGTTTGGGCATGCGCCAACCGTCGGAGAACAGCAGCGGCGGCAGGAACAGAAACAGAAACAACTCGGGATCGAGGGCCACGTGCAAGCCGAGGGTCGGCCAGGCCAGCAAGGCGCCGGCGGCGATTTGCACCAATGGCAGCGGCAGCGGGATAACGCGTCCAACCAGCCGCGAGACGCTGACCAGCATCAACAGGATCAGGACGGTATAAGCGGTTTGCATAAAGCGCAGATCTCAGACAATCGACAGCGTTGAACTGCCATATTAGCGGCTTAGGCTGTGGCTGGCCGTTGCACCTAGGTCGCACAATCGCGAGATCAGGCCGGCAACAACGGGACAAACCCCGGCCAGCGGCGACGCCGAAACCGTTTGGTCATGGCATAATCCGTCACCTTTTCTTTCCGACAACCTGTAAAGGGGGCAATTCCTTGACCGTTTCAAGCAAAACGTTGCACCTTTTCGGCATCAAAGCCTGCGACACCATGAAAAAGGCGCGCACCTGGCTCGATGATCACGCTGTCAGCTACGATTTCCACGATTACAAGACCGCCGGCATCGACCGTGAGCACCTGACCCAATGGTGTGACGAACATGGCTGGCAAACGGTGTTGAACCGCGCAGGCACGACCTTTCGCAAACTCGAAGACGAACGCAAAGCCGATCTCGACCAAGCCAAAGCCATCGAACTGATGCTCGCTCAACCCTCGATGATCAAGCGCCCGGTGCTCGATCTCGGTGACCGAACCCTGATTGGCTTCAAGCCAGATATCTACGCGGCCGCCCTCAAGTAAGCAGCCCGTCATTCTTTGTAGAGGTATTCACATGTCCAATTCCCTGTTCAGTATCGCTTTCGGCGTCGGCACCCAGAATCGTCAAGGCGCGTGGCTGGAAGTGTTTTACGCACAGCCGCTGTTGAATCCGTCGGCCGAGCTGGTTGCGGCTGTTGCGCCGATCCTCGGTTACACCGAAGGCAACCAGGCCATCACCTTCACCACCGCGCAGGCTGCGCAACTGGCTGAAGCGGTGAAGGGCATCGACGCAGTACAAGGCAAACTGCTGACCCGCCTGGCTGAAAGCCACAAGCCGTTGGTCGCCACCCTGCTGGCCGAAGACGCACAACTGACTTCCACGCCGGAGGCTTACCTCAAGCTGCACCTGCTGTCGCATCGTCTGGTCAAGCCGCACGGCGTAAGCCTGGCCGGGATCTTCCCGTTGTTGCCGAACGTAGCGTGGACCAGCCAGGGCGCGATCGACCTGGCCGAACTGGCTGAAATGCAACTCGAAGCGCGTCTGCGCGGCGAGCTGCTGGAAGTGTTCTCGGTGGACAAATTCCCGAAAATGACCGACTACGTGGTTCCGGCCGGCGTGCGTATCGCTGACGCCGCGCGTCTGCGCCTGGGCGCCTATGTCGGTGAAGGCACCACCGTGATGCACGAAGGTTTCATCAACTTCAACGCTGGCACCGAAGGCCCGGGCATGATCGAAGGCCGCGTATCCGCCGGCGTATTCGTCGGCAAGGGTTCGGACCTGGGCGGCGGCTGCTCGACCATGGGCACCCTGTCGGGCGGCGGCAACATCGTGATCAAGGTTGGCGAAGGCTGCCTGATCGGCGCCAACGCCGGTATCGGTATTCCGTTGGGCGACCGCAACACTGTCGAGTCGGGCCTGTACGTGACCGCCGGCACCAAAGTCGCGCTGCTGGACGAGAACAACAATCTGGTCAAAGTGGTGAAGGCGCGTGATCTGGCTGGTCAGACTGACCTGTTGTTCCGTCGCAATTCGGAAACCGGTGCCGTGGAATGCAAAACCCACAAATCGGCAATCGAGCTGAACGAAGCGCTGCACGCTCACAACTAAGCAGCCGCGTTGCCTATGTAGAAGTGAGCTTGCTCGCGAATTTTCGGCGTCCTCAAGGACGCCATCGCGGGCAAGCCCGCTCCCACAGGGTTCGGCGTTAACCCGCCCATCTTCACAAGGGCTAGAAACCGTGATGATTCCCTCCCCGTGGCGCGCCGATTTCCCGGCCATCGCCGCTCTGCAACGGCAAGACCAGACCTATCTGGACAACGCCGCCACCACGCAAAAACCTCAAGCCCTGCTCGATGCGTTGACGCATTACTACGCCAACGGCGCGGCCAATGTGCATCGCGCACAACACTTGCCCGGCGCTCACGCCACGCAGGCGTTCGAGGACAGTCGGCTCAAGGTTGCGCAATGGCTGAATGCTGGAGACAGCGGGCAGATCATCTTCACCCACGGCGCCACCAGTGCGCTGAATCTCCTGGCCTATGGCCTGGAACATCTATTCCATCCGGGCGATGAAATTGTCATCAGCGCTCTGGAGCATCACGCCAATCTGCTGCCGTGGCAGCAACTGGCGCAACGTCGTGACCTGAAACTGGTGATCCTGCCGCTGGACGCTGACGGCGTGATCGACCTTGGCGCAGCGCTGCGCCTGATCACTGCGCGGACGCGCTTGCTGGCGGTCAGTCAGCTGTCCAATGTGCTCGGCGCCTGGCAACCGTTGCCGGCCCTGCTGGCGATGGCCAAGGCGCAGAACGCGCTGACCGTGGTCGATGGTGCGCAAGGCGTCGTCCACGGCCGGCATGACGTGCAGGCGCTGGGTTGCGACTTTTACGTGTTTTCCAGCCACAAGTTGTATGGACCTGATGGCGTCGGCGTGCTGTTCGGGCGCAACGCTGCGCTGGAGCGACTGCGCCCATGGCAATTCGGCGGCGAGATGGTGCTGGAAGCCAATTATCACGATGCGCGTTTCCGTGCGGCACCGCTGGGTTTCGAGGCCGGGACGCCGCCGATTGCCAGCGTGATCGGCCTCGGCGCAACGCTCGATTATTTGACGGGCCTGGATCAGGACGCGGTGTCGGTCCACGAGGCGGCGCTGCATGACTACTTGTTGCGTGGCCTCGCTGCGCGTAACGGCATTCGTCTGCTGGGCAAGCCGCAACTGGCGCTGGCAAGTTTTGTCGTCGCAGGTGTGCATAACGCCGATCTGGCGCATTTGCTGACCGAGCAAGGCATTGCCGTGCGCGCCGGGCATCACTGCGCGATGCCGCTGCTGAAAAGTTTTGAATTGGCCGGGGCGATTCGGGTTTCGCTGGCGCTGTACAACGACTCCGAAGATCTGGAGCGATTTTTTGAGGCGTTGGATCAGGCGCTGGAGTTGTTGCGATGAGTTTGCCGGTCGAGGCCGCAGAAGCATTACAGACTTTTCAAAACGCCGCCGGCTGGGAACAACGCGCGCGACTGCTGATGCAGTTTGGTGATCGTCTGCCAGCGTTGAGCGATGCAGACAAGGTTGAGGCCAACCGTGTGCATGGCTGTGAAAGCCAGGTATGGCTGGTCGGTGAGTTGCACGACGGGCACTGGCAATTCAGCGCCAGCAGCGATGCACGGATGATTCGCGGGTTGGTGGCGTTGTTGCTATTGCGGGTCAACGGGCTGACGGCTACCGAGTTGCAGCAGGTGGATTTGCCGGAGTGGTTCAATCACCTCGGCCTTTCGCGCCAGTTGTCGCCTTCACGCAGTAATGGCCTGAATGCTGTGCTCAAGCGGATGAATGAGTTGGCCGGTTAATCGCCATCGCTGGCAAGCCAGCTCCCACAGGATTCTATGGTGCTCACAGATCCAGTGAACTCACTGAGATACCTGTGGGAGCTGCGGTGCGACGATTCGACTTGCCAGCGATGAGGCCGGGAGCCTCAGCACTTAAGCTTCAGGTTTAACCCGCTCTGCCGGGCGCCGCACGCCCGCCACAATCTTATCCACAGCCTTGGTCGCCGCGACCATACCAAACGTCGCCGTGACCATCATCACCGCACCAAACCCTCCGGCGCAGTCGAGCTTCACCCCGTCACCGACAAAACTCTTTTGCAAACAGATGCTGCCATCCGGTTTCGGGTAGCGCAGTTGCTCTGTGGAAAACACGCACGGCACGCTGTAATGGCGGGTCATGGTGCGCGAGAAGCCATAGTCGCGACGCAACGTGGAACGGACTTTCGAGGCCAGCGGATCGTTGAACGTGCGGTTCAAGTCGCAGACCTGGATCAGCGTCGGATCAATCTGCCCGCCCGCGCCACCAGTGGTGATGATCTGGATTTTGCGCCGCTTACACCAGGCGATCAGCGCAGCCTTGGCGTTGACGGCGTCGATGCAATCGATCACACAGTCGATGTTCGGCGTGATGTATTCGGCCATCGTGTCGCGGGTAACGAAGTCCGCCACTGCGTGCACCGTGCAATCCGGGTTGATCCCGCGCAGGCGCTCGGC
Source organism: Pseudomonas sp. TWP3-2 (assembly GCF_049897765.1). NCBI lineage: Bacteria > Pseudomonadati > Pseudomonadota > Gammaproteobacteria > Pseudomonadales > Pseudomonadaceae > Pseudomonas > Pseudomonas sp. TWP3-2. Next base: position 131,494 of record NZ_JAFCWW010000012.1, read on the forward strand.
CATCACTTCGACCTTGGGTTTGCCGACCGTGCTGTCGAGTGCGTGCAACTGACGGTTGGCGTTGCTCACGCAAACGTCGTCGAGGTCGAACAGCGAAATCTCGCCCACGCCGCAGCGGGCCATGGCTTCCGCCGCCCAGGAACCGACGCCACCGACGCCGACGATCGCCACATGGGCCGCACGCAGGCGCGCCAGGCCCTCGATGCCATACAAACGGGCGATGCCTGCAAACCGCGGATCTTCTGTACTCATGACCATTACCCCAAAAACCGGCGCGCATTATAGGGCTACCCGGCGACAAGTATTAACCTTCGAGCTAAAAGTGTAAGAACTTAAGTCAAAGTGGATTGCCCAACGTCAAGCATTTCCCTGCGTGTTGTATGACTCTGGGAAGTGCCGGTGTAGGATGCGCGCCCTCTTGGCGTCATCCAGCCGATCCTTCGTTCCACAGCCTTTGGAACCTGATACAGCTATGTCATCGCGTAAATTTGGACTCAACCTGGTGGTGGTTCTGGCAATCGCCGCCCTGTTCACCGGTTTCTGGGCGCTGATCAACCGCCCGGTCTCCGCGCCCAACTGGCCGGAGCAGATATCCGGTTTCTCTTATTCGCCGTTCCAGCAGGGCCAATTCCCACAGAAGGATCAGTTTCCTTCTGACGAGGAAATGCGCCGCGATCTGGAAATCATGAGCAAGCTCACGGACAACATCCGGACTTACTCGGTCGACGGCTCGCTGCAGGACATCCCGAAACTCGCCGAGGAATTCGGCCTGCGCGTGACGCTGGGGATCTGGATCAGTCCGGACCAGGAGCGCAACGAACGCGAAATCGTGCGCGCCATCGAACTGGCCAACACGTCGCGCAGCGTAGTGCGTGTGGTGGTGGGTAACGAGGCGATTTTCCGCAAGGAAATCACCGCCACCGAACTGGCGATGATTCTCGACCGCGTGCGCGCGGCAGTCAAAGTGCCGGTGACCACTTCCGAGCAGTGGCACGTCTGGGAAGAACACCCGGAACTGGCCAAGCACGTCGACCTGATCGCCGCCCACGTTCTGCCCTACTGGGAGTTTATTCCGGTGGACAAGGCCGGGCAGTTCGTCCTCGACCGCGCCCGCGATCTGAAAAAAATGTTCCCGAAAAAACCGCTGCTGCTGTCCGAAGTCGGCTGGCCGAGCAACGGGCGCATGCGCGGTGGCGCCGATGCGTCGCCGGCAGATCAGGCGATCTACCTGCGCACGCTGGTCAACAAGCTCAACCGCCAAGGCTTCAACTACTTCGTGATCGAAGCGTTTGACCAGCCGTGGAAGGCCAGCGACGAAGGTTCGGTGGGCGCCTACTGGGGCGTGTTCAACGCCGCGCGTCAGCAGAAATTCAACTTCGAAGGCCCGGTCGTAGCGATTCCGCAATGGCGCGTGCTGGCGGTCGGTTCGGTGGTATTGGCGCTGTTGTCGCTGACCCTGCTGATGATCGACGGTTCGGCCCTGCGTCAGCGCGGTCGCACCTTCCTGACCTTTACCGCGTTCCTGTGCGGTTCGGTGCTGGTGTGGATCGGTTACGACTACAGCCAGCAATACAGCACGTGGTTCAGCCTGACCGTGGGCTTCCTGCTGGCGCTCGGTGCGCTCGGGGTGTTCATCGTGTTGCTTACCGAGGCGCATGAACTGGCCGAAGCGGTCTGGACGCACAAGCGCCGCCGCGAGTTTCTGCCGGTGCTCGGCGACTCGGACTATCGACCGAAAGTCTCGATCCATGTGCCCTGCTACAACGAGCCGCCGGAGATGGTCAAACAGACTCTCGACGCCCTGGCCGCGCTCGATTACCCGGACTACGAAGTCCTGATCATCGACAACAACACCAAGGACCCGGCAGTGTGGGAGCCGGTGCGCGATTACTGCGAAACTCTTGGCCCGCGCTTCAAGTTCTTCCACGTCGCGCCACTCGCCGGGTTCAAGGGCGGTGCGCTGAATTACCTGATTCCGCACACCGCCAAGGATGCCGAAGTGATCGCGGTGATCGACTCCGATTACTGCGTGCACCCGAACTGGCTCAAGCACATGGTGCCGCACTTCGCCGACCCGAAAATCGCCGTGGTGCAATCGCCGCAGGATTATCGCGACCAGAACGAAAGTACCTTCAAAAAGCTCTGCTACGCCGAGTACAAAGGCTTCTTCCACATCGGCATGGTCACCCGTAACGACCGCGACGCGATCATTCAGCACGGCACCATGACCATGACCCGTCGTTCGGTGCTTGAGGAACTTGGCTGGGCTGACTGGTGCATCTGTGAAGACGCTGAACTCGGTCTGCGCATTTTCGAAAAAGGCCTGTCGGCGGCGTACTACCCCGACAGCTACGGCAAGGGCCTGATGCCGGATACCTTCATCGACTTCAAGAAACAGCGTTTCCGCTGGGCTTACGGTGCGATCCAGATCATCAAGCGTCACACCCGCAGCCTGCTGCGCGGCCAGGACACCGAACTGACGCGCGGCCAGCGTTATCACTTCCTCGCGGGCTGGTTGCCGTGGGTCGCGGATGGCATGAACATCTTCTTCACCGTCGGCGCCCTGTTGTGGTCGGCGGCGATGATCATCGTGCCGCAGCGGGTCGATCCGCCGTTGCTGATTTTCGCAATCCCGCCGCTGGCGCTGTTCGTGTTCAAGGTGGGCAAGATCATCTTCCTTTATCGTCGCGCGGTTGGCGTGAATCTGAAGGATGCGTTCTGCGCGGCATTGGCTGGCCTGGCCTTGTCACACACCATCGCCAAAGCGGTGCTGTATGGCTTCTTCACCAGCAGCATTCCGTTCTTCCGCACACCGAAAAACGCTGACAATCATGGTTTCTGGGTGGCGATTTCCGAGGCGCGCGAAGAGATGTTCATCATGCTGCTGTTGTGGGGCGCGGCGCTGGGGATCTTCCTCGTGCAGGGCCTGCCGAGCAATGACATGCGCTTCTGGGTGACGATGTTGCTGGTGCAGTCGCTGCCGTACTTGGCGGCGCTGATCATGGCGTTCCTGTCGTCGCTGCCAAAACCGGCGCCGGCGCCTCAGCCAGTCCCGGCGGTCTAAATCCTCACCGATGCACTAAACGGCGGCCAATGGTCGCCGTTTTGCTTTAAGATAACCGCCATTTTGCGCGCCTTGCCCCCAGCTTTCGGAGTTTTCCATGACGGCCCACGCCGACCTTTCGCCGACCCTTCAACTCGCCATCGACCTGATCCGCCGTCCGTCCGTGACGCCGGTCGACGCCGATTGCCAGAAGCAGATGATGCAGCGCCTGGGCGATGCCGGTTTTACCCTCGAACCAATGCGCATCGAGGATGTGGATAACTTCTGGGCCACTCACGGCAATAACGACGGCCCGGTGCTGTGCTTCGCCGGCCACACCGACGTGGTGCCCACCGGCCCGGTCACCGCGTGGCAGATCGACCCGTTCAACGCGTTGATCGATGAACACGGCATGCTTTGCGGCCGTGGCGCGGCGGACATGAAAGGCAGCCTGGCGTCGATGACCGTGGCCGCTGAGCGTTTTGTCGCCGACTACCCGAACCACAAGGGCAAGGTCGCGTTCCTGATCACCAGCGACGAAGAAGGCCCGGCGCATCACGGCACCAAGGCTGTGGTCGAACGCCTCGCCGCGCGCAACGAGCGTCTGGACTGGTGCATCGTCGGCGAACCGTCGAGCACCACGCTGGTTGGTGACGTAGTGAAAAACGGCCGTCGCGGTTCGCTGGGCGCCAAGCTCACCGTCAAAGGCATTCAGGGCCACGTCGCCTACCCGCATCTGGCAAAAAACCCGATCCACCTCGCGGCCCCGGCGCTGTCTGAGCTGGCCGCCGAGCATTGGGATCACGGCAACGATTTCTTCCCGCCGACCAGTTTCCAGATTTCCAATGTCAATTCCGGCACCGGCGCGACCAACGTGATTCCGGGTGATCTGGTGGCGGTGTTCAACTTCCGTTTCTCCACCGAATCCACCGTCGAAGGCCTGCAAAAGCGCGTTGCCGATATCCTCGACAAGCATGGTCTGGACTGGCATATCGACTGGGCATTGTCCGGTCTGCCATTCCTCACCGAGCCGGGCGCGTTGCTCGATGCCGTGGCATCGAGCATCAAGGACATCACCGGTCGCGAGACCAAGGCGTCCACCAGCGGCGGCACTTCCGACGGGCGCTTCATCGCAACCATGGGTACGCAGGTGGTTGAGCTGGGGCCGGTCAACGCGACCATTCACCAGGTCAACGAGCGCGTGCTGGCAGCCGATCTCGACGTGCTGACCGAAATCTACTACCAGACAATGATCAAGTTGCTCGCCTGATGCTCGCGTGCCCGATTTGCAGTGAGCCGCTGAGCGCGGTGGACAACGGCGTGGCCTGCCCCGCCGGGCATCGCTTCGACCGTGCGCGTCAGGGTTACCTGAATCTGCTGCCGGTGCAGCACAAGAACAGCCGCGATCCTGGCGACAATCAGGCGATGGTCGAAGCACGCCGCGACTTCTTGAATGCCGGCCATTACGCGCCGGTGGCCAAGCGCCTGGCCGAGTTGGCCGCGAGTTATACGCCGCAACGCTGGCTCGACATTGGCTGTGGCGAGGGTTATTACACTGCGCAAATCGCCGAGGCGCTGCCGAATGCCGATGGCTACGCTTTGGACATTTCGCGCGAAGCGGTCAAGCGCGCGTGCAAACGTAATCCGGCCCTGACGTGGTTGATCGCCAGCATGGCCCGCGTGCCGTTGGCGTCCGGCAGTTGCCAGTTTCTGGCGAGTGTTTTCAGTCCGCTGGATTGGGAGGAAGCCAAGCGCTTGCTCAGCGTCGGCGGCGGCCTGATGAAAGTCGGCCCGACCAGCGGCCACCTGATGGAACTGCGCGAACGCCTGTACGACGAAGTGCGCGAGTACACCGACGACAAGCACCTGGCTCTGGTGCCACAAGGCATGACGCTGGCGCACAGTGAAACCCTGGAGTTCAAGCTGACGCTGGATAAACCTCAGGATCGCGCCAACCTGTTGGCCATGACCCCGCACGGCTGGCGCGCGAGTGCCGAACGTCGCGCGGCAGTGATCGAGCAGGCCGAGCCGTTCGAGACCACGGTCTCGATGCGCTACGATTATTTCGTTCTTCAATAACTTTTGGTCTCGGGCCAATGCCCGGGGCCGGCTAAATCCGCGAATGGATTTTTCAGACCCGCAGTGAGGACATCCATGCGCCAACCGGACATCGAGATTTACCTGAAAGACGCCGACGTCGACCACAAGGCCATTGCGGCCTGGCTCGGCGCAGCACTGGGCCCGTGCACCGACTGGGTACAGAGAGGCCAGACCTACAAGTGCAAGGCCGGCAACGTCCCGGTGACCTGGCTGCCGAAAGCCGTGGGCAAGTGGAACAGCCTGTTCCTGGAAAGCGACCAGACGCCATGGGATGACGACATCGCCTGCGCCCGCGCCGCGTTTGCTGCGCTGAACGTTGAAGTGCGCTGCGCGCCGGGCACGTGGGTCGAGGAAGAAGGTGAAGAGACGGCAGATCGCTGGATGCGTATCAGCGAAGACGGTGAAGAAGAAATCACCTGGAAAACTGCGTAAGAATCTACACAAAACCTGTGGGAGCGGGCTTGCCCGCGATGGCGGTAGATCAGTCACATCGATGCTGGATGTGCCGCCGTCTTCGCGGGCAAACCCGCTCCCACAGTGTTTATGTGTGATCCACAGGTCTGCGCTTACAACCCTACAACATCCTCAGCCTGCAAACCCTTGTCACCGGTGACCAGCGCATATTCCACCTGCTGACCTTCCGTCAGCGAGCGATGGCCTTCGCCACGAATGGCGCGGTAATGCACGAACACGTCCACCCCGTCCTCGCGCTGAATGAAGCCGTAGCCCTTGGCGTCGTTGAACCACTTCACGTTGCCGGTTTCACGTGTTGCCATCTGTTCATACTCCTTTTTTATTATTGGTCGGGCTTTTCGCAGGAAAGCCTCAGGAACGTCAGCCTGCATCCGACGTCCATAAAGGGCCCCGGCGACAGAGCGCCGAGTATATGACAGGCGCGAAAACTCTCAACAGGAGTTTGATTCGCGGCTTTTTTGCCGATTTTCCGCTAATCCGGCACACTATCGACCGCCCGAGCAAACGCTCGGTTTTATCCACTCACGCAGAAGCCGTATGACCCGCTCCCCGTTCCGTCGTCTTGTGTTCGGCACCTTGCGCCGACTGTTGTACCTCTGGGTTCGCTCGGAGACGATCAACCAGTCGTCGTTCACCCTCAACCTCGACCGCAGCCGTCCGGTGTTCTACGTCCTGCAAAATCCATCGCTGACCGATCTGGCGGTGCTCGATACCGAGTGCACCAAGGCCGGATTGCCACGGCCGGTGCTGCCGGTGTCGGTGGGTAATTTGATGGAACCGGCGGCGTTCTTTTACCTGACGCCGGAGCCGGACTGGCTCGGACGCCAGGACAAACGCGGCGCACCGCCGGCGCTGACCCGCCTCGTCAGCGCCCTGAGCCAGAATGCTGCCGAAGACGCGCAGATCATTCCGGTCAGCGTGTTCTGGGGCCAGTCGCCGGATAGCGAATCGAGCCCGTGGAAACTGTTGTTCGCCGACAGCTGGGCGGTCACCGGGCGTCTGCGTCGCCTGTTGAGCATCATGATTCTCGGGCGCAAAACCCGCGTGCAATTCTCCGCGCCGATTCATCTGCGCGAGCTGATCGAACACAACAAAGGCCACGAACGCACCGTGCGTATGGCCCAGCGCATCCTGCGCGTGCACTTTCGCAACCTCAAAGCTGCGGTGATCGGCCCGGACATTTCCCACCGCCGGAATCTGGTCAAGGGCCTGCTCAACCAGCCGCTGGTCAAGCAAGCGATTCTTGACGAGGCCGAGCGCGAAAACATCTCCCCGGAAAAAGCCAAGGCTCAAGCCTTGCGCTACGGCAACGAGATCGCCTCGGACTACACCTACACCGCGATCCGTTTTCTCGAAGTGGTGCTGAGCTGGTTCTGGAACAAGATCTACGACGGGGTCAAGGTCAACCATATCGAAGGCGTGCAGAAGGTCGCTCAGGGTCACGAAGTGATCTACGTACCGTGCCATCGCAGCCACATCGACTACTTACTGCTGTCGTATCTGCTGTTTCGCAACGGCCTGACCCCGCCGCACATCGCCGCCGGGATCAACCTGAACATGCCGGTGATCGGCAGCCTGCTGCGCCGGGGCGGCGCGTTCTTCATGCGCCGCACGTTCAAGGGCAATCCGCTGTACACCTCGGTGTTCAACGAATACCTGCACACGCTGTTCACCAAAGGTTTCCCCGTCGAATACTTCGTCGAGGGCGGCCGCTCGCGCACCGGGCGTATGCTGCAACCGAAAACCGGGATGCTCGCCATCACCCTGCGCAGCTTCCTGCGTTCATCGCGGATGCCGATCGTATTTGTGCCGGTGTACATCGGTTACGAACGTGTTCTCGAGGGTCGTACCTACCTCGGCGAACTGCGCGGCGCGAGCAAGAAGAAAGAATCGATCTTCGACATCTTCAAAGTCATCGGCGCGCTCAAACAACGCTTCGGGCAAGTAGCGGTGAACTTCGGCGAGCCGATCAAACTTGCAGAATTCCTCGACAGCGAGCAGCCCGACTGGCGTCAACAGGAACACGGCCCGCAGTTCAAACCGGCGTGGCTGAATGAGACCACCAACCGTTTGGGCGAGAAAGTCGCGCAGCATCTGAACGAAGCGGCGGCCATCAACCCGGTCAATCTCGTAGCACTGGCACTACTGTCGACCACGCGCCTGGCGCTGGATGATCGAGCTATGGCGCGAGTGCTGGATCTGTACCTGGCACTGCTGCGCAAAGTCCCGTACTCGCCACACACCACCTTGCCGGAAGGCGATGGCCGTGCACTGATCGAGCATGTGAAGGACATGGACTTGCTCGCCGAGCAGAATGACGCGCTGGGCAAAATCCTCTATCTGGATGAGCAGAACGCCGTTCTGATGACCTACTACCGCAACAACGTGCTGCATATATTTGCGCTGCCTTCGCTGCTGGCGAGCTTCTTCCAGAGCACCTCGCGCATGAGCCGCGAACAGATCCTGCGCTACACCCACGCGCTGTATCCGTACCTGCAATCGGAACTGTTCATTCGCTGGAAAACCGAAGAACTCGACGCCGTGGTCGATCAGTGGCTGGAAGCATTTGTCGAACAAGGCCTGCTGCGTTTCGAAAAAGACGTGTACCTGCGCCCGGCGCCGAGCTCACGGCACTTCGTGCTGCTGACCCTATTGTCGAAGAGCATCGCGCAGACGCTGCAACGCTTCTACATGACCGTTTCCCTGCTGCTCAACAGCGGCCAGAACAGCATCAGCGCCGAAGAACTGGAAGACCTGTGCACAGTCATGGCCCAGCGCCTGTCGATCCTGCATGGTCTGAACGCACCGGAGTTCTTCGACAAGAGCCTGTTCCGCCACTTCATCCAGACCATGCTCGATCTGGGCGTACTGCGTCGCGACGAAGCGGGCAAGTTGAGTTATCACGAACTGCTCGGTGAACTGGCTGAAGGCGCGGCGAAACGCGTGTTGCCGGCGGATATACGTTTGTCGATCCGCCAAGTAGCGTTACATGGAAACGAACAGGCCGCAGAGACAGCCCCAAGTTAACAACTACACGAAAGTTCTCCACGCAGAAATAAACGGATGTATTTCTGCGGCGAACACACTTTCAAACAACGCTAGTATCTCCGGGCCTGACAACAGGCCCATATAAAAGGAGATCAACATGAACAAATATATCTCAGGGAAAGTTCTTTTCAGCAACACGCCTTACGTAGTTAGCAAGAGTTTCAAAACAAGCACCAGCCTTTACAAACTCGTTAACTCTGCCGAGTACGAACTGGTAAAAACCAACTCGCAAAACTCACTTGTTCATGATTGGTGGGAGTTTGAATTTTTGATCGAGCAAGCGCCCGGCGAAGCTTCACAACACCAATACCAGATTGTTGCCGAGGTGTTTATCGAGCAGGGCGAACTTCTTGCCAGTGCAAAAACCATCATCAAAGTCGACTTCAATTACGGTAGTCGGCACCACGAGGATCTTTATCTGGAACCGGTTCTGATTATTTGAGTCCAGTCCAGCCACGCGATTGGCTTTGACCGACTGGGTCCCCCTCAGCAGGCACGGGCTAAAAATTCGCAGACGAAATTGCTGGTGAAATCCGCTAGATTGTCATTGGCGCTGGCCTTCTTCAGGCGCCGATGACAAGGATTCAATGCATGAAAAGAATTACTCTACTGGCCGCGGCCACCCTGCTCAGCGCCTGCCAATCAACTTCACCAGCCGGCAAAGTCAGCCTCGAAGGCGAAGTGTTCTACCTGCAACGCATCGCTTTGCCGCCGAGCGCGACCCTGAGCGTGAGCCTGCAAGACGTCTCACTGGCCGACGCGCCTGCCGTGGTACTCGACGAACAGAAAGGCCCGGTCAAAGGCCAGGTGCCGCTGCCGTTCCACTTGAGCTACGATCCGGCCCAGGTCAAACCCGGGCACCGTTACTCGGTCAGCGCACGCATCGAAGTCAACGGCGAACTGATGTTCATCACCACCGAGCATCACGCCGTACAACTCGACGGCAACGATCCGCAGCCGCTGAAAATCCGCGTCGACGCCGCCCGCTAATTTTTCGAACAAGGAAGCTGCCATGCTCCGCCCCATCCTTCGCTTCTCCGCCCTGTGCGCCGGCCTGATGATCTCCGCCAGCGCTCTGGCCCTGTCGCTCAATGACCTGTCGCAACAAGACGCCACCGGCGGCCTCAAAGACGCCCTGACCCAAGGCGCGCAATTGGCCGTCAAACAGCTCGGCACTCCGGGCGGCTTCAGCAACAACCCGGAAGTCAAAATCGAACTGCCGGGCAAACTCGGCAAAGTCGCGAGCAAGATGAAAGCCTTCGGCATGGGCGCCCAGGTCGATGAACTGGAAACCGCCATGAACAAAGCGGCAGAAAACGCCGTGACCCAGGCCCAGCCAATCCTCGTCGACGCCGTGAAGAAAATGAGCGTGGCCGACGCCAAAGGCATCCTCAGCGGCGGCAAGGATTCGGCCACCCAATACCTCGACAAATCCAGCCGTGAACAGATCCGCGCCAAGTTCATGCCGATCGTCAAACAGGCGACCGACAAAGTTGGCGTGGCGCAAAAGTACAACTCGTTCGCCGGCCAGGCTGCAACGTTGGGCGTGGTCGACGCGAAGAGCGCCAACATTGAGAGCTACGTGACTGAACAAGCGTTGAACGGCTTGTTCGAGATGATCGGCAAGCAAGAAGAAACCATCCGCCAGAACCCGGCTGCTGCGGCCACGAGTCTGGCGAAGAAGGTGTTTGGGACGCTTTAATTTCACCGTTTGATGAAAAGCCCGCTGACCTTAGAGGTTCAGCGGGCTTTTTTGTATTTGTAGATCCATTGCTATGGATCAGGTGCTTGGGGAGATCGTTGTTCTCCCCCTGACCACCCGGCCCTCACCCTAGCCCTCTCCCAGAGGTAGAGGGGATCGACCGTGAGATGCTTGGGAAATACGCCGACCTGAAAGAGCTCTTGTGAATCCATAATCGATACACAAATTCAGGTCGATGTAAGTCCGGAGACATCTCGGTCGGCTCCCTCTCCCTCGGGAGAGGGCTGGGGTGAGGGGCGAGTCCAACACAAAATCCAGATCAGATAACCCACCACCAACTCCCAACAGCGGCGCAGCCGCCCCACTCAACACAATGAGCGTTAGCTCGAGTACCGCTTTTGACGTACCGGCCCCTTCGGCAGGCTGAGTGGAGGGATTCATCCGGGGCTGGCGCGCAGCGCCGTTCGACGCAGTCGAACACATCGAGAGGAGGTGCAGCGCAGCAAACCGGAGGCGATGCCCCCGGATGAATTCCGGAGCGAAGGAACCCCGAGCCCCAGCGAGGGGCCGAACGCCGGGGCCCAGACCTTTGCTTCCTTTGGGGCGTTTGCCAAAGGGAGTCGCTGTAAAAGCGAAACCGCCAGCCGCAAAACCCGAAGCAACGGATATAAACCCAAAACCCCAAGAGCCTGGTCGGCCCAAAGGCCGCCACGCCTTAAAAGATCAAGAATCCTTACGCACCCGAAACCACCCCGCATACAACGCCGGCAAAAACAAAAGCGTCAAAGCCGTAGCCACAATCAACCCCCCCATGATCGCCACCGCCATCGGCCCAAAGAAAACGCTACGAGACAAAGGAATCATCGCCAAAACCGCCGCCAGCGCAGTCAAAACAATCGGCCGAAACCGCCGCACGGTCGCCTCGATAATCGCATCCCAAGGCTTCAGCCCAGCCGCAATATCCTGCTCGATCTGATCCACCAGAATCACCGAATTACGCATGATCATCCCCGACAGCGCAATCGTCCCGAGCATCGCCACAAACCCGAACGGCTGGCGGAACACCAGCAAAAACAGCGTGACCCCGATCAGCCCCAGCGGCGCTGTCAGAAACACCATCGCCGTCCGCGAAAAACTGCGCAGTTGCACCATCAACAACGTCAGCACCACCACGATAAACATCGGCACACCGGCGTTGACCGACTTCTGCCCACGCTCGGAATCTTCCACGGTGCCACCAACATCGAGCAAATAACCGTCGGGCAATTCAGCACGGATCGGATCAAGCGTCGGCATGATCTGTTTCACCAATGACGCTGGCTGCTCCTTGCCATAAATGTCCGCACGCACGGTCACAGTCGGCAGGCGATTACGGTGCCAGATGATGCCTTCCTCAAAGCCATATTCCAACGTGGCAATCTGCGACAACGCTACGCTGCGGCCGTTATCGGTCGGCACCGCCAGACTCGGCAGCAACGACAATGCAGTACGCTCATGCACGGTGCCGCGCAGCAGGATCTCGATCAATTCGTTGTCTTCGCGGTACTGGCTGACGCTGGAACCAGTCAGCGAACTCTGCAAGAATTTCGCCAGATTGGCGGTACTCACACCCAAGGCGCGGGCGCGATCCTGATCGACGTTCAGGTATACGACCTTGCTCGGCTCTTCCCAGTCCAGATGCATGTTGACCACATGCGGATTCTCGCGAACCTTGGCCGCGACTCTGCGTGCCAGCGCGCGGACCTCTTCGATGTGTTCGCCAGTCACGCGGAACTGCACCGGATAACCAACCGGCGGGCCGTTCTCCAGCCGCGTGACCCGCGAGCGCAGCGCCGGGAATTGTTCGTTGAGCGTGTCGATCAGCCAGGTGCGCAGAGTCTCGCGCTCCTCGATGGTCTTGGCCAACACCACAAACTGCGCGAAGCTCGCCGCCGGTAATTGCTGATCCAGCGGCAGGTAGAAACGCGGGGAACCGGTGCCAACGTAAGCCACGTAATTGTCGATACCGGCGTGATCCTTGAGCAGCGCTTCGAGGCGTTTGACTTCGCCAGCGGTGTTGCTCAGCGACGCGCCTTCGGCAAGCTTCAGATCGACCATCAACTCCAGCCGTCCGGAAGCCGGGAAGAACTGCTGCGGCACAAACCGGAACAACGCCACCGAGCCGATAAACAGCAGCACCGTCAGCACGATCACGGTTTTACGCCGACGCACGCACCAACCGACCAGACGCCGCACCCGCTGGTAGAACGGCGTGCCATAAGGGTCAGTCTGTCCGTCAGACGTGCCGTGTTTGGCTGCGTGAATTTTCGCCAGATCCGGCAGGAGTTTTTCCCCCAGATAAGGCACAAACACCACCGCCGCCACCCACGAGGCGAGCAAGGCGATGGTCACTACCTGGAAGATCGAGCGGGTGTATTCGCCGGTGCCGGACTGCGCGGTAGCAATCGGCAGGAACCCGGCAGCAGTGATCAGCGTACCGGTGAGCATCGGGAACGCGGTGCTGGTCCAGGCGTAGCTTGCGGCTTTGATCCGGTCGAAGCCCTGCTCCATTTTGATCGCCATCATTTCCACAGCGATGATCGCATCGTCCACCAGCAACCCCAGCGCCAGCACCAACGCGCCGAGCGAGATTTTGTGCAGGCCGATGTTGAAGTAGTACATGCAGGCGAAGGTCATCGCCAACACCAACGGAATGGTCAACGCCACCACCATGCCGGTGCGCACGCCGAGGGAGAAGAAGCTCACCAGCAACACAATCGCCAGCGCTTCGACCAACACCTGAACGAACTCGCCGACCCCGGTTTTCACCGCTGCCGGCTGGTCGGAAACCTTGCGCAACTGCATGCCGGCCGGCAGGTTTTTCTGGATGCGGTCGAACTCGATTTCCAGCGCCTTGCCCAGCACCAGAATGTCGCCGCCCCCCTTCATCGCCACCGCCAGACCAATCGCGTCTTCAGCCATAAAGCGCATGCGCGGCGCCGGTGGATCGTTGAAACCACGCCGCACGTCGGCGACATCGGAGATACGGAACGTACGATCACCGACGCGGATCGGGAAGTTTTTTATCTCATCTACTGTCTGAAAATTCCCCGAGACCCGTAGCTGCAAGCGCTCGCTACCGGTTTCGAAAAATCCTGCGGTGGACACCGCGTTCTGCTCTTCAAGTGCCTGCTGCACGGCTGCGAGCGGCAAGCCGAGGGTAGCGAGTTTGACGTTGGACAGTTCGACCCAGATTTTCTCGTCCTGCAGTCCGAGCAACTCGACCTTGCCCACGTCCTTGACCCGTTGCAGCTGGATCTGGATGCGGTCGGCATAATCCTTGAGCACCGCGTAGTCGAAGCCGTCGCCGGTCAGCGCATAGATATTGCCGAAGGTGGTGCCGAACTCATCGTTGAAGAACGGCCCCTGAATCCCCGGTGGCAGGGTCTGGCGAATGTCGCCGACCTTCTTGCGTACCTGATACCAGAGATCGGGGATTTCCACCGAATGCATCGAGTCTCGGGCAATGAACGTGACTTGCGATTCGCCGGGGCGCGAGAACGACACGATGCGCTCGTACTCGCCGGTTTCCATCAGCTTCTTTTCGATACGCTCGGTGACCTGGCGCGAGACTTCCTCCGCCGTGGCACCCGGCCAACGGGTCTGAATCACCATGGCCTTGAAGGTGAACGGCGGGTCTTCACTCTGGCCGAGTTTGGTGTAGGACAAGGCGCCGACGATCGCCAGCAAAAGCATCAGAAACAGTACGATCTGGCGATTGCGCAGCGCCCAGGCGGAAAGATTGAAATCCATCGGAACCTACTCCTTGTCCGCCAGATTGACTACGCGGTTGGAGCGATCCACCGGGCGTACCTGTTGCCCGTCGAGCAGCACATGCACGCCGGCGGCGACCACCCAATCGCTGGCATTCAGGCCTTCAAGCACCGGAACGGTTTTTTCGCCAAACGCGCCAACGCGCACCGGGGTTTTCTTCAGAGTGTTATTGGCGTTCACAACCCAGACGTAGGTCGCGCCGTTTTCGGCGGTCAGCGCCGAGAGCGGCACTGACAAAGGGATGACCCCGGCCGTCTGCACAAACACCCGAGCGCTCTGACCGAGTTCGGCCGGGACTTTGCCGGCGGTGAAGGAAATGCGTGCGGCGAAGGTGCGCGATTTCGGGTCAGCAGCCGGCGACAGTTCACGGATCTGCCCGGCGAAGCGCTGGTTCGGCTGCGTCCATAACTCAACCGAAACTGGTTGGCCGACCTTGAAGCGGCCGAAACTCTGTTCCGGCAGGCTGATCAACACCTCGCGCTCGCCATCGGTGGCGAGGGTAAACACCGTTTGCCCGGCAGCGACCACTTGCCCGACTTCCACCGAACGCTTGGCGACCACGCCGTCCTGCGGCGCGCGCAGCACCGCGTAGCTGGCCTGATTGGTCGAGACGTTGAATTCGGCTTTGATCTGTTTAAGACGCGCTTCGCCGGAGCGGTAGAGGTTCTCGGCATTGTCGTAGGCCGAGCGGCTGACCATTTGCCGATCCATCAGTGTCTTGTAGCGATCGCGTTCGGCGCGTACCAGATTCAGATTGGCCTCAGCGGCACTGACCTGGGCGCGGGTGGCTTCGAGTTGCAGGCGTACATCTTGCGGGTCGAGTTCGGCCAGAGGTTGATCGGCCTTCACCCGCTGGCCTTCTTCGACCAGTCGTCGGCTGACTTTGCCGCCGATGCGGAACGCCAGATCCGGCTCGAAGCGGGCGCGTACCTCGCCGGGATAACTCTCCATCGCCTGCGCTGAAGGCTCTGGCTGCACCACCATGGCCGGTCGCACGGCGACTGGCGTCACCTCTTCCTTGCCACACGCCGATAACAACAACGCCAGACTGACTGGCAACGCAAAGGACAACGCATGGCGGAACATGGTGACGGACCTT
This sequence comes from Pseudomonas sp. TWP3-2, assembly GCF_049897765.1. Lineage (NCBI taxonomy): Bacteria > Pseudomonadati > Pseudomonadota > Gammaproteobacteria > Pseudomonadales > Pseudomonadaceae > Pseudomonas > Pseudomonas sp. TWP3-2. The sequence goes on from NZ_JAFCWW010000012.1 coordinate 146,773, forward strand.
TCGCTAATGGTGCTTGGAATAATTATACTGGCCGGTATGTTATTAATAGCAAACTCACCAGTCCAGTATTAAAAGCGAAGAATGTCGAACAATCTTTCCAATTCAAACGGCCCGGGCCGTCCCAAGGATCTGGCAAAACGTCAGGCGATCCTTGAGGCGGCGAAAATTCTTTTTCTGAGTAATGGCTATGCCAACACCAGCATGGACGCGGTGGCCGCGGAAGCCGGCGTGTCCAAGCTGACGGTCTACAGCCATTTCAACGACAAGGAGACGCTGTTCTCCGCGGCTGTAATGGCCAAATGCGAGGAGCAATTACCGCCGCTGTTCTTCGAGCTGCCGGAAGGTATCGCCGTGGAAAAGGTGTTGCTGAACATTGCCCGGGGCTTTCATCAGCTGATCAACAGTGATGAATCGGTGAATCTGCATCGCTTGATCATGGCGCTTGGCAGTCAGGATCCGAAGCTGTCGCTGATCTTCTTCGAAGCGGGTCCGCAGCGCATGGTGGACGGAATGTCGCGTCTGCTGACGAAGGTTCACGAGACTGGCGTGTTGAGCATCGACAAACCGCGCAATGCGGCTGAGCATTTCTTCTGCCTGATCAAAGGGGCGGGGAATTTCAGATTGTTGTATGGCTGCGGTGAGCCACTGGATGCCGAGGCGGCGCAGAGTCATGTGCAGGAAGTGGTTGAGTTGTTTATGCGCGCGTATCGACCCTGAGTTCTTTGGTGTCAGGGTTGATGCCATCGCTGGCAAGCCAGCTCCCACAGGTTTTAGTGGTGTGCACACAATTTTTGAACACACTGCAAATCCCTGTGGGAGCTGGCTTGCCAGCGATAGGCATTGGTATCTACACATCTCCCGATCCTGGTCTATAAAGGGACGGCATGGATATCAAATGACTGGGCTAGATGCCCGCCTGATAAAACGATACGACGAGTTAGTCATGGGACACAGT
>NZ_JAFCWW010000013.1:0-144413 GCF_049897765.1 Pseudomonas sp. TWP3-2
AAAGGATTTTATGAAAAGCAAAGAGGTCGCGGGCTCAGTACGACACAGGCCCTGGTGATCCTGGCCCGCAAGCTTGCCCGAGTGGTATTTGCACTGCTGAAGGGGGAGGACGAATACCAGCCGAAAGTCGGTTGAGGGCTTCCCCTCAACCATAGAATCTCCCACATTGGATCTGCGTCGTTCACAAATTCCCTGTGGGAGCTGGCTTGCCAGCGATGGCGTACTGTCAGGCGCCGCTGACAACAGCGGCTTGCGCGGTTCGCAGTTCGTGCTTGTTGCCCCGGAACAGCACCAGTGTCGCGATCAACCCCAACACCGCCGCGCCACTCAGCCAGATCCCCGGCGCAGCCTTGTTATCCAGCACATGAATCAGATAAGTACACGCCGCCGGGGTGAAGCCGCCAAACGTCGCCGTCGCCAGGCTATAGGCCAGAGAGAACCCGGTTGTACGCACTTCCACCGGCATGATCTCGGTCAGCGCCACCACCATAGCGCCGTTGTACGAGCCGTACAGGAACGACAGCCACAGCTCGACGATCAGCAGATGGCTGAAACTCGGATTCGCCACCAGCCACGACAGCGCCGGGTAAGCCGTGAGAATCGCCAGAATCGTCGCCGCCAGCAGTAGGGGTTTGCGGCCGATCTTGTCGGACAGCGCGCCCATTACCGGCAACCAGAAGAAGTTCGACAGGCCGATGCACACCGTCACCAGCAATGCATCCAGATCCGACAGGTGCAGCTCGGCTTTACCGAAGGTCGGCGTGTAGGCGGTGATCAGGTAGAACGAAACCGTGGTCATCACCACCAGCGCCATGCCGGCGAGGACAATGCCAAAGTTCTGAGCGATCGAACGGACGATTTCGCGCAGAGTAGGGCGATGCTTTCTGGCCTCGAACTCAGGCGTTTCCTCCAGCGAGCGACGAATAAAGAAAATCACTGGCACGATCATGCAGCCAATAAGGAACGGCACACGCCAGCCCCAGTCACCCATTTGTTCCGGACTCAGCCAGTGATTGAGGCCAACGCCCAGCAAACCGGCGAAAACCACCGCTGCTTGTTGGCTGGCAGACTGCCAACTGACAAAGAAACCCTTGCGGCCCGGAGTGGCAATCTCGGCCAGATACACCGAGACACCGCCCAGTTCCACGCCGGCCGAGAAGCCTTGCAGCAATCGACCGAGCAGTACGATCAGCGGCGCGGCCACGCCCAACGTGGCGTAACCCGGCACACAGGCAATCAGCACCGTACCGGCAGCCATCATCGCGAGGGTGATGATCAGGCCTTTACGCCGACCATGGCGGTCGATGTACGCACCGAGGAAAATCGCGCCCAGCGGACGCATCAGAAACCCCGCGCCGAACGTGGCGAGGGACAGCATCAGCGAGGCGAAGGCGCTGTCGGTGGGGAAGAAGGTTTTGGCGATGGCCGTGGCGTAGAAGCCGTAGACCATGAAGTCGAACATTTCGAGAAAGTTGCCGCTGACAACACGAAAGATCGCCTTGCCTTTGCCGGTCGTGGAGGACATGTCTGGTTACTCACTTTTAAATCTTGTAAGAAAGCGTTTCACGCGTGGCCCATAATGGCTGGCGGGCTTTTGCGGGGAGATGAAGATTTGTTCATTGGACGGTTTGGCGCAGTCGTGATGCTTGGGGCGTTTTTGGCTGGCTGCGGCAATGGCGAGACCATGGAGAGCTTCGGCGGGCCGACCATGGGCAGCACTTATTCGATCCAATACGTGCGCCATGCCGATCTGCCCGCGCCTGCACAGGTGCGCAGCGAGGTGGAGAAGATCCTCGCTGAGGTCGATCAGCAGATGTCCACCTACCGCGCCGATTCGGATATCTCGCGCTTCAACGCCTTACCGTCAGATCGCTGTCAGAGCATGCCCGCGCCGGTTCTCGAATTGGTCCGCGTAGGCGAGCAGTTATCGCAACAAAGCCAAGGCTCCTACGACCTGACGGTAGAACCGCTGATGAATCTCTGGGGCTTTGGCCCACAAGGTCGCGAGGAAAAAGTCCCGAGCCCTGCGGCGCTTGCCGGGGTGCGGCAGCGGGTCGGTTACCAGCATCTGCATATTGATGGCGATCAGTTGTGCAAAGACGCAGCGGTCGAGGTCGACTTCAACAGTGTCGCCGCCGGTTACGCGGTGGACGCGATTGCGGCGCGGCTGGAAGCGCTGGGCATCCATGATTACCTCGCCGAGGTCACCGGCGAACTCAAGGCCTCCGGCAGAAAACCCGACGGCTCAGCGTGGCGCATTGCACTGGAAGAACCGCGCGACGATCAGCAAGTCGCCGAGCGCATCATTAATATCGATGGCTACGGCGTGTCGACTTCCGGCGACTATCGCAACTATTTTCAGCAGAGAGGCCAGCGCTATTCCCACACCTTCGATGCGCGCAGCGGTGCACCTGTCCTACACAACCTGGCGTCAGTCACGGTGATTCATCCTTCAGCGCTGATGGCCGATGGACTATCGACGCTGTTGCTGATTCTCGGGCCTGAAAGGGCTTGGGACTATGCCGAAAAACATCAGATTGGTGCATTCTTTGTCATTCGTGCCGATACAGGTTTCGTCACCCGCACAACGCCGGCTTTCGAGCGCCTCAGTGGCGCGAAAACCGAATGAATGCTCACGAAAACTGGCGTTGTAGCGCAGGCAAAAGTAGCCTACGACGCGACCAAGGGTTAATGTGCGCGGCGTTGACGCTTCTATAGACTGTGTCCGGGTTCTGCACTGACCCCCAATTGTTCCTTCACGCCGTCGTTCGGCGTGATTTAGCCGCCGGTGCTGCTGGCATCGCGGCCTGTTCTGAGGAGTACGCATGGCTGTCTACAACTACGACGTGGTGGTATTGGGTTCCGGCCCGGCGGGAGAAGGCGCGGCAATGAACGCCGCCAAAGCGGGGCGCAAGGTGGCGATGGTCGACAGCCGTCGCCAGGTCGGCGGTAACTGCACCCACCTGGGCACCATCCCGTCCAAGGCCCTGCGTCACTCGGTGCGGCAGATCATGCAGTTCAACACCAACCCGATGTTCCGGGCGATTGGCGAGCCACGCTGGTTCTCTTTTCCGGACGTGTTGAAAAGCGCCGAGAAAGTCATCTCCAAGCAAGTCGCTTCGCGCACCGGCTACTACGCGCGTAACCGCGTCGACGTGTTCTTCGGCACCGGCAGCTTCGCCGACGAGCAAACCATCGAAGTGGTCTGCGCCAATGGCGTGGTCGAAAAACTGGTGGCCAAACACATCATCATCGCCACCGGCTCGCGTCCTTATCGCCCGGCGGACATCGATTTTCACCACCCGCGTATCTACGATAGCGACACCATCCTCAGCCTCGGCCACACCCCGCGCAAACTGATCGTTTACGGCGCCGGCGTGATCGGTTGCGAATACGCCTCGATCTTCAGCGGTCTGGGTGTATTGGTTGAACTGGTGGATAACCGTGGCCAGTTGCTGAGCTTCCTCGACTCGGAAATCTCCCAGGCGTTGAGCTACCACTTCAGCAACAACAACATCACCGTGCGCCACAACGAAGACTACGACCGTGTCGAAGGCGTCGACAACGGCGTGATCCTGCACTTGAAGTCGGGCAAGAAGATCAAGGCCGACGCCTTGCTCTGGTGCAACGGTCGTACCGGCAACACCGACCAGTTGGGCCTGGAAAACATTGGCGTCAAGGTCAACAGTCGTGGCCAGATCGAAGTCGATGAGAACTACCGCACCTGCGTACCGAACATCTACGGCGCAGGCGACGTGATCGGCTGGCCGAGCCTGGCCAGTGCCGCCCACGACCAGGGTCGTTCGGCTGCCGGCAGCATCGTCGATAACGGTAGCTGGCGCTTTGTGAATGACGTTCCGACCGGCATCTACACGATTCCGGAGATCAGCTCGATCGGCAAGAACGAGCAAGAGCTGACTCAGGCCAAAGTGCCGTACGAAGTCGGCAAGGCGTTCTTCAAGAGCATGGCGCGCGCGCAGATTGCCGGCGAGCCGCAAGGCATGCTGAAGATCCTGTTCCACCGTGAAACCCTGGAAGTGCTGGGCGTTCACTGCTTCGGTTATCAGGCGTCGGAGATCGTGCACATCGGTCAGGCGATCATGAGTCAGCCGGGCGAACTGAATACCCTGAAGTACTTCGTCAACACGACGTTCAACTACCCGACCATGGCCGAAGCCTATCGGGTAGCGGCGTACGACGGCCTCAACCGGCTTTTTTGACGGGCTCCGGCCGGTGGCCTGAGCCGGCCGGGGAGACCGATTTCAGCAATTCTCGAGCGTGGCAGTGGCCAAACCGGGAAAGTCTGTAATCAGGCTGTCAACGCCGAAGTCGGCGAGTCTGCGCATCAGCGCAGGCTCGTTGACTGTCCACACCGACACATGCAAACCCTGACGCTGGGCTTTTTGCAGACGCTCGGGCGTACACAGTGTCCAGTTCAACGCGAGCATCTCGCAGCCGTAGCTTTGTGCGACCTTCAACGGGTCGAGCCAGGCGTACTCGGCCACCAGCCCGCGCGATACGTCCGGCACCAGATCCAGCGCAGCCTTCAATACTTCGCGTGAGCTCGAGGTGATCGTCACCTTGTCGAGCAGGCCGTGTCTGACTGCCATTTCGCGGATCGCCAGCACCGTGGTCGCGGCGCGCGTGCGTGAAGCGCTTTTGACTTCGAGCTGCCAATGCTCGAAAGCACATTTCTCGAACAGTTCTTCCAGTGTCGGAATCGGGCACGGTTTGATCCAGCCCGGCCCACCCTTGCGTGCGTCGTAGGTCACCAGATCGGCAGCCATGTGCTCGACGACTTTGCCGCGACGCTCGGTGGTGCGCTTGAGCGTCGGGTCGTGGATGACCATCAACTCGCCGTCCTTGGACAGATGCAAGTCCAGTTCGCAGCGGCGCACGCCGTGTTTGAGACATTCCTGAAAACTGGTCAGGGTGTTTTCCGGTGCTTCGCCCTTGGCGCCGCGGTGGCCGTAGATAAGGGTCACGATTCTTCCTTAATTTAAATGCCTGATTCGTTCTGTTCGCGGGCCAGACGTCGTTCCTGAGCCTGCTTCTGCAAGATATAGCGGGCGAGCAACTGGCGCTGGGCATCGGTCAAGTGTTCGAACTCGGTGCCGACGTCATAGCCTTCACCTTTGCGGTCGCAATGCGTGACACGCGCGCGCAACAACAGGCCGAGGGCCTGCGGCATCAATACCAGTTTGACCGACAGGTGCGCGCCGGCAGCGATGGGTGTCGGATACTGAAAGTCGATGCCACCCTCGGAAATGATCACCGGTTGCGGCTCGCCGATCTGGCCGAGCACGGTCAGCGCAACCACCTGGCTGAGCAAGTCGATACGCTTGTTCTGGGATTTCAGGAACGCAGCAATCGCCCGGTCGCGCTCACTGATCTGGCGCAACAGGTGCTGCGACTCGAATTCGCTCAGGTGCAGTTCGCTGAGCAGATTGAAAAGGGGAGAAGCATCCTGCAACACTTCCTCGCCTGCGGCTTCGGGAGCGGACAGGGGCCGAATTTCCAGTGCGATCGTGTCCTCGATACGGTAGTATTCGCGGCGATCTTCTTCATCTAATGTCGACATGGCGAACCCATGGTAGCGGCGGTGGTCTGAGTGTAAAGCTGGTTACCGACCCCCGCCACAAGGACGTTCCTTTTCCCTCCGAACAAGCCCCGACATGTTCAGACCTCTCTTCGTATTTATCGGCACGCGTTATACCCGTGCAAAGCGTCGCAATCATTTTGTGTCATTCATTTCCCTGACTTCGATGATCGGGCTCGCCCTTGGCGTGGTCGTGATGATCGTGGTGTTATCGGTGATGAATGGCTTCGATCATGAGATGCGCACCCGCGTGCTGGGCATGGTGCCCCACGCGACCCTCGAAACCGGCGAAGCCATCAACGACTGGCAAAGCCTGGCCGACAAGGTCAAACAGAACCCGCAGGTGACGGCGGTTGCGCCGTTTATCCAGATGCAGGGCCTGCTGACCAACAACGGTCAGGTGTCCAAGGTGTTGCTCAATGCCATCGATCCGGCGCTCGAGCGCAAGGTTTCGATCATCGACAACTTCATGCAGCAGGGCAAACTCGACGACCTGACACCGGGCAGCTTCGGCATCGTCATCGGTGACAAGGCCGCGACCAAGCTTGGCGTCGGCATCGGCGACAAGGTTACTTTCGTCGCACCGGAAGTCAGCGTGACCCCGGCCGGGATGTTCCCCCGCATGAAGCGCTTCACCGTAGTCGGCATTTTCCATGTCGGCGCCGGCGAGCTCGACGGTTATCTGGGCGTGACCAACCTGCAGGATCTGGCGAAGATGCGCCGCTGGAAACCTGATCAGGTGCAGGGCCTGCGCCTGAAGTTCGACGATCTGTTCGAGGCTCCGCGCGTTGCGTGGAATATCGCCCAGCAGCTCGGCGAAGACCGTTACTACGCCCGCGACTGGACTCGTACCCACGGCAATCTGTATCAGGCGATCCGTATGGAAAAAGCCATGATCGGCCTGCTGTTGTTGCTGATCGTCGCAGTCGCTGCGTTCAACATCATTTCCACGCTGGTGATGGTGGTCAATGACAAGAAGGGTGACATCGCGATCCTGCGCACCCTCGGCGCCACGCCGGGCACGATCATGCGCACGTTCATGGTTCAGGGCACCGTCATTGGTGTGGTCGGTACGGCCATCGGCGCCGTGGTCGGGATCTTCGCCGCGCTCAACGTCAGCGCCGCGATCTCGGCCCTTGAAGGCTTGATCGGCCACAAGTTCCTGAACGCCGACGTGTACTTCATCGATTACCTGCCGTCGCAGGTGCAGAGCCAGGACGTGGTCATGGTCTGCTCCGCCGCGTTGGTCCTGAGTTTCCTCGCCACCCTGTATCCCGCCTGGCGTGCCGCGCGCACCCAGCCGGCGGAGGCGCTACGTTATGAGTGAGTCGGGCATGAGTGAACAAGCAATCTTGAGCTGCCGCAACCTGGGCAAATCCTACGAGGAAGGCCCGGAATCGGTAGAAGTGTTGGCCGGTCTGCAACTGGAGTTGCACCCGGGCGAGCGTGTGGCGATTGTCGGCACCTCGGGTTCGGGCAAAAGTACTTTGCTCAACCTGCTGGGTGGCCTCGACACGCCGACCAAGGGCAGTGTCTGGCTAGATGGCGAAGAGCTTTCAGCCCTGAGCGAGAAGAAGCGCGGTCTGCTGCGTAATCGTTCGCTGGGCTTCGTCTACCAGTTCCACCACTTGCTGCCGGAATTCACCGCGCTGGAAAACGTCTGCATGCCGCTGCTGATCGGCAAGACACCGATCCCGGAAGCACGTCAGCGCGCCACGGCGTTGCTGGAGCGGGTAGGGCTGGGCCATCGCCTTGAGCACAAACCGTCCGAACTGTCCGGTGGCGAACGCCAACGTGTGGCGATCGCCCGCGCTCTGGTGAACAAGCCGGGACTGGTGATGCTCGACGAGCCGACCGGCAACCTCGACTCTCACACTGCCCAAGGCATTCAGGACTTGATGCTCGAACTCAGCACCTCGATGCGCACAGCGTTTCTGGTGGTGACTCACGACATGAACCTGGCTCGCCAGATGGATCGCGTCCTGCATCTGCAGGAAGGTCGCTTGACTGCCATCTGACCGGCCGAAACCCGACGTCTGAAAAGACGCCGGGTCTTTTTGTTTTTATACGGTGCCCCAGCGAATGTTCAGACCGTTATCGATCTTCATCGGCGCGCGCTATACCCGCGCCAAGCGTCGCAATCGCTTTGTATCGTTCATTTCGATGACCTCGATGATCGGCCTCGCCCTCGGCGTGTTGGCGATGATCGTGGTGTTGTCGGTCATGAACGGCTTCCAGCGCGAAATGAGCTCGCGCATTCTCGGCATGGTGCCCCACGCGACCATCGTCGGCGTCAAGCCGATCAACGACTGGCAGCCAGTCGCCGCCGCCGCGATGAAAAACCCCGAAGTCACCGCCGCGGTGCCGTTCACCGAAATGGAAGGCATGCTTTCCTATAAGGGTCTGATGCAGCCGATCCAGATCAGCGGCGTCGATCCGGCTCAGGAAGGCAAGGTGTCGATTGTCGCCCAGCACATCGTGCAGGGGCGTCTCGATGCGCTCAAGCCAGGTGAATTCGGCGTGGTGCTGGGTGAAATCACCGCACGCCGTTTCCGCCTGAACGTCGGCGACAAGATCACCCTGATCGTGCCGGAAGTCAGCACTGCACCAGGCGGCATTACCCCGCGCATGCAGCGTCTGAACGTGGTTGGCGTGTTCAAGGTCGGCGCCGAGCTGGACGGCTCCATGGGCCTGATCCATGTGGCCGATGCCGCGACCATGCAGCACTGGGAACCGAATCAGGTGCAGAGCGTGCGTCTGGCGGTGAAAGACCTGTACGCCGCGCCGAAAGTCTCCTCCGATATCGCCGCAGGCTTGGGGGCGGAGTTCAAGGCTGACGACTGGACCCACACCCAGGGCAGTCTGTTCAGCGCGATGAAAATGGAAAAAACCATGATCGGCCTGCTGTTGCTGATGATCGTCGCGGTGGCGGCGTTCAACATCATCGCGACCCTGATCATGGTGGTGAACGACAAGGGTGCGGACATCGCGATCCTGCGCACCATTGGCGCCACGCCACGGCAGATCATGGCGATCTTCATGGTGCAGGGTACGGTGATCGGGATTGTCGGCACGCTGATTGGTGGCGTGCTGGGCGTGATCGCGGCACTGAATGTCAGCGAGCTTGTGGGCTGGGTCGAACGGGTTTCCGGGCAGCACATCTTCAGTTCCGATGTGTATTTCGTCAGCAATCTGCCGTCCGAATTGCAGGGCGGGGACGTGCTCCTGATCTGCTCGGCAGGCTTTGTACTGAGCTTCCTGGCGACGTTGTATCCGGCATGGCGCGCGGCCAAGATCGAGCCGGCGCACGCCCTGAGATATTCGTAAGCTTTGAAATTGCTATCGCGGGCAAGCCCGCTCCCACAGGGTTTTGAGTCGTACACATATATTTGAAACGACTCGAAACCTGTGGGAGCGGGCTTGCCCGCGATGGGGTCGGTACATCTGGCCTCAATCTCCCTTGGGCAACTCAATCACAAACCGCGTCCAACCCTCAGCCGATTCGCAATGAATCTGCCCGCCATGCGCCCGCACGATTGATTGAGTGATCGCCAGTCCCAACCCCGCATGCTCATGACTCCCTTCCTGCCGCGCCGGATCAGCCCGATAAAACCGGTCGAACAACTTCGGCAGCCTCTGCGCAGAAATCCCCTCGCCACTGTTCTCGACGATCACCCGCAAAGTCCTCGCCTGTTCGGCAATCTGCAAACGCACTTCACCGTCGACCGGCGTGAAGCGCAATGCGTTATCCAGCAGATTCGACAGCGCCCGGCGCAACATCGAGCGGTCGCCGTCAATGCGCGCGTGGCCCTCGCGAATCAGCCTGACCCGCGCGTCCTCCGCCAGCGGCGCAAAAAACTCCAGCAGCGCATCCGCTTCATCCGCCAGTTCCAGCGCTTCACGTTTGGGCATCAACAGCCCGTGATCAGCCTTGGCCAGATACAACATGTCGTTGACCAGTTGCGCCATCCATTGCAGTTCTTCGAGGTTGCTGTGCAGCGCCTCGCGGTAGTCCTCGATGGGGCGCTCGCGGGTCAGCGTGACCTGAGTCTGGGTCAGCAGGTTCGACAGGGGAGTGCGCAGCTCATGGGCGATGTCGGCCGAGAACGCCGAGAGCCGCTGAAAGGAATCATCCAGACGTCCGAGCATGGCGTTGAAGCTGTGGGCCAATTCCTCAAGCTCTGGTGGCATCTGCGCTTCTGGCAGTCGGGCATTTAGCGATTGCGCGGAAATCCCACGCGCCACCGCGCTCATCTGGCGCAATGGTCGTAAGCCGCTGCGCGCCGCCCATGCGCCGAGCACTGCGGTGGCCAGCGCCGACAGGCCGACGGTCAGCCAGATCAGGTGCTGCATGCGTTGCAGGAAGTGTTGGTGATGGGTGATGTCGAGCAGCAAGGTCAGTTGCGGCGAGTCGGTTTTCTGCGGATAGAGCGGGGCGTTCAGCACGCGGTAGTCGGTGCCGTTGTCGCTGACGGTCGCCAGCCCATTGTTTTGCGGCAAGTCTTTGGGCACGTGGATCGAGCTGTCATACCAGCGCTGACCGTCACTCCCGGTGATCCGCAGCGACAGGTCGGCCTGTCGGCTCAGTTCATCCGCTAGGCGCGCTTCACTCTCGCCGGGTTGCACATCCTGCAGCGCGCGGCGCAAACCGACCAACCTGCTGTCGAGCAATTGCTGGTCGAGTTCGACGAAATGCGCCTCACTGGCCCGGTTGAATAAAATCCCGGCGGCCAGCGACACCACGGCCGTACACGCGGCAAACAGCAGCGCGAGACGCCCACTCAGCGAGAGGCGGCGCATCACTCGGCACGCTCTTCGAGCACATAACCCATGCCGCGCACGGTGTGGATCAGTTTGTTCGGGAAGTCGTCGTCGATCTTCAGGCGCAGGCGGCGGATCGCGACTTCGATGACGTTGGTGTCGCTATCGAAATTCATGTCCCACACCTGCGAGGCGATCAGCGATTTAGGCAGCACTTCACCCTGACGGCGCAGGAGCATCTCCAGCAGGGCGAATTCCTTGGCGGTCAGATCGATGCGTTGACCGCTGCGTTCGACCCGGCGGCGGATCAGGTCCAGGCGCAAGTCCGCCAGTTGCAGGCTGGTTTCCTGGGTCGTACTGCTGCCACGGCGTAACAGGCTGCGCACTCGCGCCAGCAGTTCGGAGAAGGCGAACGGTTTGACCAGATAATCGTCGGCACCGAGTTCGAGGCCGTGAACCCTGTCCTCCACCGCGTCTTTGGCTGTCAGAAACAGTACCGGTGTGTCGAGACCAGCGCTGCGCACCGCTTGCAGGATCTGCCAGCCATCGCGGCCGGGCAACATCACGTCAAGGATCAACAATGCGTATTCGCCGCTCAATGCGCGTTGTTGACCGGTGTTGCCATCGGCCACCCATTCGCTGTTGTAGCCGGCCTCGGTCAGGCCCTGACACAGGTACTGCCCGGTTTTCGCTTGGTCTTCGACGATCAGCAGTTTCATGCAATGGCTCGGGTGAAAGGAACAGTGGCTTTTATACCGTTTGCGCCGGCGCTACAGCCCAAGCTGACAAAGTTGTAATCTGCCTGTCAGGTTGATGGCAGCGCACACGGGCTAGAGTTTCCCACAAGCTGATCCTTGATTTGTTGGAGTACGACTATGTTTTTGCGTAACCGTCTGATTGTTGCAACGTGTTTGCTGGCGCTGAGCGCGCCGCTCTGGGCAGCACCGGCGCACACCTACGCGTTCGGGCAACCGGCGCCTGCCGCCAAGGCTACTCGCAGCATCGAAGTGGTGATGGGCGACATGAGCTTCGATCCTCAGGTGATTCAGATCAAGGCCGGTGAGACCGTTCGCTTTGTGTTGGTGAACAAGGGACAGCTGCTGCACGAATTCAACCTTGGCGACGCGGCGATGCATGCCAGGCACCAGCAGGAAATGTTGCAGATGCAGCAAAGCGGCATGCTTACGCCTACCGGCATCAAGGAAATGTCCCACGATATGGCCGGTATGGATCATGGCGCGATGGGGCATGCAATGAAGCATGACGACCCGAATAGCGTGCTGGTCGAGCCGGGCAAGACCGCAGAACTCACCTGGACTTTCGGCAAAGCCACGAGCCTGGAGTTTGCCTGCAATATTCCCGGTCATTATCAGGCAGGGATGGTCGGCAAATTGACTGTCAGTCAGTAAGCACTCAAAGGAGCGGGCAAAGGCTGATAGAATCCGCTGATTATTCAGTCAGGTTTCCGCCATGCATCCCGCAGCCGAACACTCGCCGCTGGGCAAATCCAGCGAATACATCGCCACGTACACGCCGTCCTTGCTGTTCCCGATTCCGCGCACCGCGAAATGGGCCGAGCTGGGCCTGACCGCCGAAACCCTGCCGTACAAAGGCGTGGATTTCTGGAACTGCTTCGAGCTGTCATGGCTGCTGCCATCCGGCAAACCGGTGGTGGCGATCGGTGAATTCAGCATTCCGGCGGATTCGCCGAACATCATCGAATCCAAGTCGTTCAAGTTGTACCTGAACTCGCTGAATCAGACGCCGTTCGCTGATGTGGCGAGTCTCGAAGCGACGCTGGTCAAGGACTTGTCCGCCGCTGCCGGCAAACCGGTGGGCGTACGGGTTCGCAGCCTGAAAGATGTCGAAGCCGAGGGCGTCGTGGCGTTGCCGGGCGTGTGCATCGATGATCTGGACATCAGCGTCAGCAACTATGAGCATCCGCGTCCTGAGCTGCTGCGTTGCGATGATTCGCGGATCGTGGAGGAGAGCGTGCATACGCACTTGCTCAAATCCAACTGCCCGGTCACCAGTCAGCCGGACTGGGGCAGCGTGGTGGTGCAATACCGTGGCGCGGCGCTGGATCACGCGAGCCTGCTGGAATACATCGTCAGCTTCCGCCAGCACTCGGATTTCCATGAGCAGTGCGTGGAGCGGATTTTCCTCGACCTGCAACGCTTGTTGAAACCGGAAAAATTGACCGTGTTTGCGCGCTATGTACGGCGTGGCGGGCTGGATATCAATCCGTACCGCAGCACTGAGAGCGTGCAGTTGCCGAATCATCGGTTGGTCCGCCAGTAGGATCAAAAGATCGCCACACATGAAAAAGCCCTGCCATCACTGGCAGGGCTTTTTTGCATTCGCAGCTCAGATACCCATGCTGCCCAGGGTATTGATGATGTTGCGCAGCGTGCCGGCAATGGCCGGGTGTTCAACTTCAAAACGCTCGACGGCGAGGTTTACGCCATCGGCAATACTGGAATCCTTGGTTTTGGTTTCGAGATCCAGTTCCAGCTCGATCTGCGCCATCAACGCATGCAGATCGTCCCGTTCGGCTTCAGTCAGCGGCGGATTCTGCTCCAGTTGCTCGCGCAGGGTATCGAGCTGTTTCTGCAGTTCTTGAGCGGGCATCGTGTTTTCCTTTTATCGATAGGCACAGGCATAGACCGCAGCCGTGCGCCAAAGGTCTATGGCTCTCCCTAAGACTAATCCACTCTCGCGCAAACTGCATGATCCCGGTCAGGGCTTTTCGCCTTTGAAGCGGCGCAGGCTGATGTCGGCCAGACAGGTATCGAGTTCGCCCAGATGATCGATCACCGAATGCACGCCGAGGTTGAACAGTTGCATGGTCGCTTTGCCGCGCAAATGTTCGCGATCCTTTTGGCTCAGGGCTTGCCATTCGCTCGGCGCCAGGCCGCACAGCGAACCGCAAGAGGCCAGGCCGATCGTCCACAAACCGGCATTCAATCCTGATTGCAGTAGACGCGGTTCGCCGCTGACCAGCACGCAGCCGTCAAGCTGTCCGACGCCCAAAGCCATCAGCGCCTGCCAGCAGGCGTTAGGTGCGGGCCATGGATTGAGTGTTGCCGGATGTTGCGATGATTTGATCCACTCGGGCAGCGCGGCTGACAGGGGCTGGGCGAGGGCAGGGGGCAGCTCATCGAGCCAGGCGCAGGGGATTTGCTGACGCTGCAAACTGCGCAGGCTGTCGAACGCTCCCGGAGTCGCATCTGCGTGTTCAGTCGTAAAGTTCGCGTTAAGGCGCGCGCGCGCACCGAAGTCCACCAGGCAGCCGCTGAGTCCGAACAACACGGCAGTCAGACTTGGCGCAACAACAGGCAATGCTTCGGCGTGTGGCATGGAGACGTCCCTGAAATAAACAATAGGTTAGGCGACGGCGGTGACAGTTGGATGACAGGCGTATGAATGCAAGCGTAGGAAAACCCTGACAGGGAGCTTCATTCAGGAACTGCCTAAAATCGTGTTTCCGTCTTATACTAGCGGCCTTACCGCCGTGGCCCCGGGGCCAGCGCCAGTACAAATCCAAGGAGTTTTTCTATGCGCTTGAGCAACCCTCTCGCTCAGCTATGTATATATGCCGGCGTGATGCTGGTTCCGTTCGCCGCTCAGGCCGCCACGGAAGAAGACCCTTGGGAAAGCGTTAACCGTCCGATCTTCCAGTTCAACGACTTCGTTGACACCTATGCGCTGAAGCCTCTGGCGCAGGGATACGAATTTGTAACGCCGCAATTCGTCGAAGATGGCATCCACAACATGTTCCGCAACGTCGGTGACGTCACCAACCTGGCGAACAACATCCTGCAGGCCAAGCCTGCGGCTGCCGGTACCGATACTGCACGTCTGATCTTCAATACCACCTTCGGGCTGCTCGGTTTCTTCGATGTCGGCACCAAGATGGGCTTGCAGCGCAGCGACGAAGATTTCGGTCAGACCCTCGGTTACTGGGGCGTCGGCAGTGGCCCGTATGTGATGCTGCCATTGATGGGCCCAAGCACTCTGCGTGACGCGCCATCGAAGTACGTCGATGGCTACACCGGTCCGTACCGCTACATCCACGACGTGCCAGTGCGCAACTCGATCTTCGGCCTGAACATCGTCGACACCCGCGCCAGCCTGCTCTCGAGCGAGAAGCTGATCAGCGGCGACAAGTACACGTTCATTCGTAATGCTTATCTGCAGAACCGCGAATTCAAGGTCAAGGATGGTCAGGTCGAAGACGATTTCTGATCTCGACCGACTCATAAAGAAGGCGACCGTGAGGTCGCCTTTTTTTGTCTGATCGACCTTTCATCGGGTTACCTGCAAAGCCATTCTTATAACTCCCGGTGCTTTGACAAACAAAGTCGTCAGGCGACCATCGGCGCATGCTTGAAACGCTCGAAGGATGGGAGTACCGTCTGCGCCTTAGAAGGGCACCTCTGGTGCAACCGCGTACCGGGCCAGTGCTCGAAAGCGGTGCAGCAGGGAGGCTAGAAAGCGAATCCAGTAGTCTGCGCCGGGCCTTGCCCCGCCTGCTACGCCAACCTAATTCTGGCGCCGTTTGCCCACATGCCAAAAACCAGTGCCACGCTGCTGATAATCGATGATGACGAGGTAGTGCGCGCGAGTCTCGCGGCCTATTTGGAAGACAGTGGTTTCAGCGTCCTGCAGGCCAGCAACGGCCAGCAAGGTCTTCAGGTATTCGAGCAAGACACGCCCGACTTGGTCATCTGCGATCTGCGCATGCCGCAGATGGGCGGTCTCGAGCTTATTCGTCAGGTCACCGAGCGCTCACCACAGACGCCGGTGATCGTGGTCTCGGGTGCCGGCGTGATGAACGACGCGGTCGAGGCCCTGCGCCTCGGCGCGGCGGATTACCTGATCAAGCCTCTCGAAGATCTGGCTGTGCTCGAGCACTCTGTGCGCCGGGCCCTGGATCGTGCGCGCCTGCTGCTGGAAAACCAGCGCTACCGCGAGAAGCTGGAAAAGGCCAACCGCGAGCTTGAAGCCAGCCTTAATCTGCTCCAGGAAGACCAGAATGCCGGTCGCCAGGTGCAGATGAACATGCTGCCGGAAAGTCCGTGGAGCATCGACGAGTTCAAGTTCGCGCATCAGATCATTCCGTCGCTGTATCTGTCGGGTGATTTTGTCGACTATTTCCGCGTCGATGAGCGCCGGGTGGCGTTTTACCTGGCGGATGTCTCCGGCCATGGCGCCTCTTCGGCATTCGTCACGGTGCTGCTGAAGTTCATGACCACGCGCTTGCTGTTCGAGTCCAAGCGCAGCGGCACCTTGCCGGAATTCAAGCCTTCGGAAGTGCTCGGTCATATCAACCGGGGCCTGATCAGTTGTAAGCTGGGCAAACACGTCACAATGGTCGGTGGAGTCATCGACGAGGAGACCGGTTTGTTGACCTATAGCATTGGTGGTCATCTGCCTTTGCCTGTGTTGTACACGCCTGACAGTGTTCGCTACCTCGAAGGGCGCGGTCTGCCGGTGGGGCTTTTCAATGAAGCCACCTACGAAGACCACGTGCTCGAGCTGCCACCGACGTTCAGCCTGACGCTGATGTCGGATGGCATTCTGGATCTTTTGCCAGAGCCCACACTCAAAGAGAAAGAAGCCGCTTTACCGCAAAGGGTGAAGTTGGCGGGCGGCAGCCTGGATGGTCTGCGGCAGGTTTTTGGATTGGCCACGCTAGGGGAGATGCCGGATGATATCGCCCTGTTGGTGTTGAGCAGGAATCTTCAATGAGTACCGGTAGAATCCAGTTCGCCGAGCAGGACGGCACCTTCGTCCTGAAGTTCGTCGGTGAAGTTCGCCTGACCCTGTGTTCGGCGTTGGATGCGACTATTGAGAAAATCTTCACCGCGCTGAATTTCAACGCGATCGTGATCGATTTGACCGAAACCCGCAGCATCGACAGCACGACCCTTGGCCTGCTGGCCAAATTGTCGATCCTGTCCCGGCAGAAGGTCGGATTGCTGCCGACCGTGGTCACCACCCACGAAGACATCACCCGTCTGCTGCAATCGATGGGTTTCGAGCAGGTGTTCAACATCGTCAATCATCCCGTGCCATGCCCGGAATGCCTGGATGACCTGCCGGATCAGGATCAGTCGGAAGAAGTGGTGCGGATCAAGGTGCTCGAAGCGCACAAGATCCTCATGGGCCTCAATGATTCCAATCGTGAAGCGTTCCATGATCTGGTGAATGCCCTCGAAAGGCACTGACCAAAGCCGCAACATACAAAAAAGGGCGAACCTGTGAGGGTTCGCCCTTTTTGCATTTCAGCGACTCAGATCACAGCTTGGCTTGCAGCAATGCCTCGAGTTTTTCCTGATCGCGGGCGAACTGACGAATGCCCTCGGCGAGTTTCTCGGTGGCCATCGCGTCTTCGTTGGACAACCAGCGGAACTGCGCCTCGTTGAGGCTCAGACGCGCTTCACCGGCGTGACCCGGTGCCAGTTTGCGCTCCAGTTTGCCAGTGTCGGCAGCCAGTTTATCGATCAGATCCGGGCTGATGGTCAGGCGATCGCAACCGGCCAGTTGCTCGATCTGATTGAGGTTACGGAAGCTCGCACCCATGACCACGGTTTTGTAGTCATTGGCCTTGTAGTAGTTGTAGATGCGCGTGACCGACTGCACGCCCGGATCATCGGCGCCGGTGTAGTCGTTGCCGTTGGCTTTCTTGTACCAGTCGTAGATGCGGCCCACGAACGGCGAAATCAGGAACACACCCGCGTCGGCACAGGCAGCGGCCTGAGCGAAGGAGAACAGCAGGGTCAGGTTGGTCTGGATGCCTTCCTTCTCCAGCTCTTCGGCAGCGCGGATGCCTTCCCAGCTCGAGGCGATCTTGATCAGCACGCGGTCGCGGCCAATGCCAGCCTTGTCGTACAGCTCGATCAGACGGTGCGCACGCTTGAGCACCGCGTCTTTATCGAAGGACAGGCGCGCATCCACTTCAGTGGAGATGCGGCCCGGAATCACTTTGAGAATTTCCTGACCGACCGCGACGCCAAAGCGGTCGCTGGCCAGGCCAACGTCGCCCTTGCAGTCAGCAACGCAAGCGTTCAGCAGCTCGGCGTAGGCCGGAATGGCCGCAGCTTTGAGCAGCAGGGAAGGGTTGGTAGTTGCGTCGACCGGTTTGACTCGGGCGATCGCTTCGAAGTCGCCGGTGTCGGCAACCACGGTGGTGAATTGTTTGAGTTGTTCCAGCTTGGAAGTCATGAGCGTGCTCTATCCTATGGGTCTGGTGACATTACCCGAGCGCTGACGGCCACTCAAGGGCATGTACGTGGATCGGTCGCCCCGGTGGCAACAACCTGAAGACGGCTGTTTGAAAGGCGGGCGCGGTATCGCTAGATACGATGCCAAATCAGACTACAGGTTCAAAGCATCTGACCGTTAACCGGCTAAGGGTTGAGTTGCGACCTCACCGCCATTTTTGCCGGTTTTGACTGGCCGTCGGAGGTCAACAGGCCGAAGTTCTTCTCGCGATCGTTATCGCCGGTCGCAGTGTTCTTCCATTCGTAGATCGAGGTCAGCGGAATCCCGAGTTTTTTTACATCGGTGATGAAGGTCCTGATTTTACTGGCCTGCCCGGCAGTCCCGCCGTTCGAGGCGAGTGCCGACACGCCCCATTCACTGATGACCCCCGGCAGATGGAAGTTCTGCTGAATGAACGCCTGTGCGCTACTGATCTGCGCGCCCGACATGCCATACGGGTGATAGGAAATCGCGCTGAGGCACTTGGGGTACTCGCGGACGATTCGGCTGAGTGCCACGGTCGATGCCGAGCCTGCGGTCGGCGCCCGGGCGAAACCGAAGCCCACCAGCGGCGTTGCTTGCGGTTGCGCCTGCAACGACTTGCACACCGCACTCATGAACGGCACGAACGTCGTGTCAAAATTACCGGTCGGCCAGTACTTTCCCAGATCCGGCTCGTTCCATATTTCGATCGCCACCAACTGGGTGCGATAAGCCTGTTCCAGTTCCATCACCGATTTGGCGAAGTCTGCACCGGCTGTCGCCAGTTCACCGTTGTTCCCCGTCGGGAGCGCCTTGGTCGAGCGCACCGTCAGCAATACTGGCAGGCCGGCGGCTTTGGCCGTGGCGAAGGCGTCGCTGACCTGTTTCTGATAAGCCGCCGCGCCCAGACTGTTGGTCCACACGCCAAAACGTACGAAACCCAAGCCTTCCGCTTTGATGTGCTCGGCATCCGCCGGGGAGAAGCTCTGGATCTTGACCTGAATGCCGATGGTCTTGTCGTCGGGCAGTGTCGGGAACAGATCAGCAGCCAGCACCTGTCCACTTGCACCCGACATCAACAGCGCCGCGACGCCGAGCTGTTTGCAATGTGCAATTTTCATGTCGCTCCCCGCTGAGAATGATACAGATCAAAAGTTCGCCACTTTCCCGGACTTGGATAGTAACGAGAGCGGGAAGTGCACGAATGTTATTTTTTGTCAGAAAACACTCGCGCGAAAATCACAGTTATTTTTAGTCCGTTAATTCCGGTTGGGTGACTTTTAGAGGCGTGGTACTTAATACACTGGCAATAACAAGGCGAATCTATTTCCGAATGCAGGAAGTTGTCGTGGATTAATTCAAATCCACGCGACATGTTGGCCGATTGACATCATACGGGAAAGTAAACCTTGTTCAAAAAGATCCTTGTCGTCTGCGTGGGCAATATTTGCCGAAGTCCGACAGCAGAGTTGTTGCTGCGTAACGCGCTGGCCACTTCGACCATCAGCGTGGCCTCCGCGGGCCTTGCCGCGCGGGCCGGCGAATCGATGGAGGCTACGGCGCGGCAGGTGCTGGAAGAGCGCGGGTGTAGTGCCGAAGGCTTTATCGCGCGGCAACTTACCTCGGACATCGTCAATGAATCAGACCTGATTCTGGTGATGGAAAAACAGCATGTAAACCAAGTACTGAAGATTGCCGCTCACGCCAGGGGCAAAGTCTTTCTTCTCGGCAAGTGGCAGAGCGAGCGAGAAATTCAGGATCCGTATCGTCAAGGCAACGCGGCTTTTATTCATGCCCATGCATTGATTGAAGATGCTGTTGGCGCATGGGCGCAGCGCCTCGGGCACTGATCAATATTCTTCAGAACAGTCAATGGTAAGAACAGACTTATGCAGTTACCGTCAGTAGTCGCCACCCGCGACAGCGAACCAGACAATATCGATCTAATGGGCATCTTTGGCAGCCTGATCGATCAGAAATGGCTGATCGCCGCGTGCACCGGTGCATTCATGATGACCGGTGTGGCCTATGCGGTGTTGTCGACGCCGGTGTATCTGGCGAACGCGCTGGTGCAGGTCGAGCCGAAAAAGAACGACATGCTCGGTTTCTCCGACCTCAACAGCATGCTCGGCGGCCAATCGCCGTCGGTGACCGAGATCGGCATCATCAAGTCCCGCGCCGTGATCGGTAAAACTGTCGACGATCTGCGCCTGGATATCGACGTCACACCGAATACTTTCCCGGTCGTCGGCGGGTTTCTCGCGCGGCGCTATCGCGGCACTGGCGAGAACAGCGTGGCACCGCCGCGTTTTGGCATGAACAGCTACGCCTGGGGCGGCGAGCGCCTGGACATCGCGCGGCTGAATCTGCCGAAAGAACTGTTGGGCAAGAAGCTCACGCTGGTCGCTGGCGAGCAAAATCACTTTCAGCTGTTTGATGACAACGACAATCTGCTGGCCGAGGGCGCTGCCGGAACTGCTTTTGCGCAGGACGGCGTAGAAGGCTTGATCGCCAATCTACAAGCGAATCCCGGCACGCGTTTCGAAGTGGTGCGCAACCCGCGCATCGTTACCGTGCAGGCCTATCAGGACGCGCTGGATATTTCCGAGCAAGGCAAAGAGTCGGGGATCATTCGCCTCGCGCTGGCCAGCAGCGACGCCGCCGAGGCCGTGAAGATCCTCAACAAGATCGCCTCGTTGTACGTGCAGCAAAACGTGCAACGCACATCCGCTGAAGCAGCGCAAAGTCTGGCCTTCCTGCAAAGCCAGCTACCGCAGGTCAAGCGCGATCTGGCCAAGGCCAGCGATGCGCTCAATGCGTATCAGACCCGTGGCAAAACGGTGAATATTTCCCTCGAAACCCAGTCGGTGCTGGGTCAGGCAGTCAGCCTGGATACACGCATTTCCGAACTGAAAATGCAGCAGGCCGAACTCGATCGCAAGTTCACCAAACAGCATCCGGCCTATCGCGCGTTGCTCACGCAGATCGGTGAATTGACCCAGCAGCAGAAGTCGCTGGAAAGCAAAGTCGGCGACCTGCCGGCCACTCAGCAGGAACTGCTGAACCTGACCCGCGATGTGGAAGTGGCGTCGCAGATCTACACGCAACTGCTGAACAAATCCCAGGAACTGGACATCGTCCGAGCCGGTGCGGTGGGCAACGTGCGGCTGATTGATACTGCGGATGTCGACCTGACCAGCCCGGTCAAACCGCGCAAACCGCTGATCGTACTGATCGCCACCTTCCTCGGCGGTTTCGTCGGCGTGGCCGTGGTGCTGGTGCGCAAATCCCTGAGTCGCGGACTGGAGGGGCCGGAAGCCATCGAGAAACTCGGGCTGCCGGTGTACGCCTCGATTCCCTACAGCGCGCTGCAGCAGGAACAGGACGTGAAAAAGGTCCGTGGCAAAGACGCTACGCAGGCGCCGGCGTATCTGCTGGCCGAGCGTAATCCGACCGATCTGTCGATCGAGTCGATCCGCAGTCTGCGCACCTGCCTGCATTTCGCCGGGCTGGATTCGACCAACAACCGCATCATGATTTCCGGCCCAAGTCCGCAGGTCGGCAAAACCTTCGTGTCTTCGAACCTGGCAGCGGTGATGGCGCAAAGCGGTCAGCGCGTGGTGCTGATCGATGCCGACATGCGCAAAGGTCATCTGCATAAAACGCTCAATACGCCGATCACCAACGGATTGTCCGATTTGCTGGTCAAGCGCTGCACCATCGAGCAGGCGCTGAACCAGGTCGAAGTCGAAAACCTGCACTTCATCAGCCGTGGGCAAGTGCCGCCGAATCCTTCCGAGTTGTTGATGCACGCCAACTTCCGCGACCTGCTGGCGCAACTCAGCGAGATGTATGACGTGGTGATCATCGATACGCCACCGCTGCTCGCAGTCACCGACGCGGCCATTGTCGGCCGTGAAGCGGGGATCAGCCTGATTGTCACGCGCTTCGGCGTGAACCCGGCCAAAGAGATCGAGTTGACCATTCGCCGTTTCGCGCAGAACGGCATCGAGTTGAAAGGCGCGGTGTTCAACGGCGTCGAGAAGCGCGCCGCCAGTTACTACGGCAACGGCGGCTACGGCTATTACAACTACGAATACGCGTCCGACAAATCCTGAGTTTCAGCGATTGTCCTTACTAGGCATGGAAGTGGGTGGACTGTGAAAAAAATACTGCATGTGGCTGAAACGATAAAAGGTGGCGTCGCCACCGTTATCCGCACGATTTCAACTTCGCCCGAAGACCAGGATGCGAACTATCAACTGGTGTATCTGGTGCCACTCGATCAGAAGAAAGAACTGCACGGCATCGATGCCAGACAGATCCGCACCTTCGAAAGAAGCGGGCGCAATGTGCGCTCGCTGTTGGGCTTTGCCTGGCAACTGGCCCGAGTGGTTCTCAAGGAAAAACCCGATGTCGTGCATTTGCACAGCACCTTTTCCGGAGTCATCGGCCGTTGCGTCTGCGTACTCTTGAAGCCTTGGCGTTCGCCGAAAATCATCTATTGCCCACATGCCTTTTCGTTCCTGATGGAAAGCTCGCCGACCAAGCAAAAGATCTATTCGCTGATCGAGCGCGTTTTGCAGAAAGTCACCGACACGATCATTTGCGTCAGCCAGTACGAGTTGGACAAAGCCGCCGCGTTCGGCATCGAGCGCAAGCGCATGAAGCTGATCTACAACGGCATTCATCACAAGGATGAAGCGCGCAAAACCGAAGGAGCGGAGCCGATTCATCTGCTGTATGTCGGCCGTTTCGACTATCAGAAGGGTTTCGACGTATTGCTCAAGGCTTACGCCAAGGTTCAGCGCAGCGACCTGAAACTGACGGTGGTGGGCAGTGCGGTCAACGAGGATTCAGTCGATTGCCCGCCGATGGCAGGGGTTGAATATCTGTCCTGGGTGACGCCCGCCGAAGTTCAAGCGCTGTATCAGAAAGCCGACGCGTTGATCGTTCCGAGTCGCTGGGAAGGCTTTGCCATGGTGCCGCTGGAAGGCATGGCCCTGGGCTTGCCGGTGATCGCCAGTGACTGCACTTCGTTGCCGGAACTGGTCAGTCATGGTGTGTCCGGCTACGTGTTTCCGGCCGGTGATCACCAGGCACTCGCTGAGCGTTTGATGAAAATCCAGAAGCCTGCGTTGAACGCCCTGGGCATCGAAGGTCGGCGGATCGTGCGCGAGCGTTTCAGCGCCGCGTTGATGATTCGCCAGACCTACGACGTGTATTCCGCTCCATCTTATTAAGTAGAAATCAGCTTATGAACGTAACGATCTTGCATGGCTACAGTGCGTCCAACTCCGGTGACGGTCTGCTCGTCGATCTGGCCATTGCGCTGGTGCAGCGCAACTTTGGCGATGACACTTCGATCAGCGTGGTGGCGTCCGATCCCGAGTCTTTCAATTACTTGCCGTACAAGCGCTTTGACGCGCCGGTGATGGCGGCCAAGGGTTTGGGCCGGGTCAAGCAAGCGGTGTTCCTCAATCAGTCTTACGCCGGTCTGGCGGATCTGTTGAAGAAGACTGATTTGATCGTCGGCGTCGGTGGCGGCTACATGCGCTCCAAGAGCGCCTTCGAACACATCAAGTTGAAACTCGGCCACGCCAAGCAACTGGAAACTGCGATCCTCAGCAAAGTGCCGTCGGTGTACTTGCCGCAGAGCATCGGTCCGTTCCACGGTGAGAGCAGCAAGATTGTCGAGCATTACGCGAGTGCCGATGCGGTGTTTGTGCGGGATAACCGTTCCTCGGCGATTTTCGATGCTTACGAGAATGTCTACCGCGCGCCGGATCTGGCCGTGCAGTCGCTGGCCAGCAAGATTCTCTCGCAGCCCAAGTTCACCCGCTGCGCATCTTCGCCAGCCACGGTTTGCGTAGTCCTGCGCAAACCACCGGCGTGGAGCAAGGAGAAGAAAGTTGCCTACGTGGCCAATCTGAAGTTGCTGCTGCAGCGTTTGAAGAACAAAAGCAAAGTGGTGTGCGCGGTGCAAAGTGCGGTGCGCGGCAACGATGACGGTGCGTTCTATCGCGAACTGGGGATTACCGAAGACTTGCTGCCGTTGAAGGCGACGCTGGCCAAGTATCAGCCGGATCTGGTGATTTCCGTGCGCCTGCACGGTGCTATCGAATCGTTGTTGTCCGGGGTTCCGGCGTTCCACATCAGCTACGAGCGCAAAGGCTTTGGCGCCTATCAGGACATGGGCGTCGAGGACTGGGTGATCAACGGCGGCGACATCGATGTCGACACCATCATCAACACGGTTTACGCGCCCAATGCCTTGTCGAGTTTCGGCAAACGCCTGACCGACACCTGCCGCGAGATCGAGGCAAAAACAGTGATCATGGACGACATCATCAAAGGCGTCGTTCGATGATATTTCGGCTATTGCTTCGCGGCGGAGCATTAGGTGCGAAGTTTTTGCTGGTACTCGCCATCACCCATTATCTGGGCTACGAAGCGCTGGGCTTTTACGGCGTGGTGATGGCGGCTTCGTTGATCGCGTCGAAGTTTTACAGTGTCGGCTTCAGTTCCGAGATCAATCGGCTGATCAGCGTCGGCGGCAGTTCGCGGCGGGTGGTCGACAAGGTTTTGCTGCTGTATCTGGCGGTCGGGCTGGCGTTGTCGATCGTGACGGTGCTGATTTATTCACTGTTCCAGGAGGTGCAGGCGACCACGGCGCTGATCGCCTGCGTGACGCTGGTGCTGCTCACCGAACACCTGTCATTTGAAATCAATTCCTTCGTGTTTTCCGCGCAGAAAGCTACGGCAGGTGCGCTACTGTTTTTCATCAAGACCGGCCTGTGGGCGCTGCTGGCGGTTGGCGGCATGATGCTGGGTTGGGTGTCCGGGATCGCCAGCGTGTTGTGGCTGTGGGTGATCGCGAACATTCTGGTGATCGTTGCCGGTTACTGGATTGTGGTGAGGTTTCATCACGGGCGGACGCAGGGTTCGCTCAACACGGCGACTGTATGGAAAGCCGGACTGCCGTTTTATCTCGGCACCGGGCTGATCGCCTTGAGCCAATACGCCGAGCGCTTTCTGATCATCGACATCGAGCCTTACGCCAGCCTGGGTAAATACGTTTACGCGTGGTCGGCGGCGAACACCTTGCAGGCGCTGTCTTACGCCGTGGTGGCGGTGGTGGCGATCCCGGTGCTCGCCAAGCGCCATCAAGCCGAGCAGCAGCCGTTCACGGTCAGGGAATTGTTCGTAAACAAGTGGGTAATGCGCTCGTTGCTGGTGTCGGCGGCAGTGGCGGTGGCGATTTATCTGTTCTTCAACATCGTGCTCGATTACGTCGCCACGAGCGTGGCGCGACCGGACAATGCGATTCTCGGTGTGCTGATCTTTTCCTTCGCCTTGCGCGCAATTGGCGACATCGTTTGGGGGGGGTTGATTGCCTCGCGCAACAGCCGCGTGTCACTGGCCAGCGCAGCGATTTGCTTGCTGGTGTCGCTGCCAGTCAGTTACGTGCTGATCAAGCACTATTCGATTTATGGCGCGGCGTGGGGCAACGTGTTCGCGATCATCGTGCAGCTCGGCGTGATTGCCGTGTTGACTCGCGTCACCCGCGCCAAGCAGGTGCCGGCATGGGGTTGAAGCTGCCGTGCATCGAGTTTCGCGGTAGAAAATTCGACTCCTCGATTTCGTTCCTGATCCTGTTCACCGGGTTGTTTCTGTCAGTTGCGATGCCGCTGCTGGTTCCGCGCGCTCCTGGCCCGGATGCCATGACGTTGTGGTCGTCTTACGCGCGGGCTGACAACTGCAATTTCTGGAACCCGTTCTCGCCGGATCGCTCGTCCTACGAGTGTTCGGCGTTCCTGCTGCGGCCCACCGGGATCAACCTGACCAATGCCTGGGCCTACGGGATGTTCTGCAATTTTTTCCTCACGGCGATTCCGGTGGTGGTGTTTCGGCGTATGCCGCTGACGATTTTCGGCACGCTGTGTCTGTGGGGCATCGTGCGCTCGTTTTTCCTGGAAAACCTGACCAAGGAAATCATCGTCTCGGTGGCGATTTTGAGCATTCTGCTCAGCTCGCTGACGCGCAAGTATCGCGTTGGATTTTTCCTCTCGGCAGTGATCTACGGCGTACTGATCCGGCCGTACTGGATTCTGTTTTCGTTGTCGTGGGTCGGCGTGTGCGTGATGAAGAAGTACGTCTCGCGCGTGACCTTTTTCCTGATGTTGTTCCTGTTCTATCTGGCGGTCGCCACGGCGATTCAGTTGGCGCTGGGGTTCCCGGTGTCGTCGATTCGCGCCAGTAACAATGAACTGCGTACAGCGGGCGAGGAGGGGTCGAAGTCGTTGATTGTCTCGTGGTTGAGCGGCAGCGATTTCGTCTCTCAAGCGCTGGACTCGATGATCATCTTCTTCCGGCTGTCGTTCCCGGTGGAGCTGATCATGTTGTCCGGGCCGGGTCAGGCGATCTTCGTCGCGTTGATGATCATGACCGCGCTGTTGCTGTTCAAAGTCATCACCTCGACCGACTACAAAGGCGCGCCGATCCAGACCAAACCCAAGGAGCTGATCGCGATTCCATTGGCATTTTTGCTGGTGCAAGGCTTGTTCGAGCCAGACTTCGGCTCCTTCGCCCGACACTTCTCGATGGTGGTGCCGGTGTTGTTCGTCGGGTTGGGATTGATGCTGCGGGCGCACAAACCGGTGCAGGTTGAATCAAGAGTTCTGAATTGAGGCAGGTCATTATGTCGAGCAAGAAAAAGTCGCTGGAGATCGAAACCCTGCGCGGCCTGGCGTGTTTGCTGCTGGTGCTGTATCACGTCATCGGTCCGTTGGGCGGCGGCTTGAAGATCGATATCGGCTCGCCGTTCCGGGTGCTCGCCGATTCGATGGTGTACGTGCGCATGCCGCTGTTCACCTTTATCTCCGGCTACATCTATTCGATCTACAAGATTCGCGGCAATGACCTTTCCGCGTTCTTCACCGGCAAGGTGCGGCGGTTGATCGTGCCGCTGTTTTGCGTGGGCGTACCGTTTTCGGTATTGCAGGCGGTAGGGCCGGGCGTGAACAAGGACGTCGGCGTGATCGACGCGCTGTTGTCGTTCTATGTGCCGATCAACCACTTCTGGTTCTTGCAGGCGGTGTTCATCATTTTCATGTTCGTCGGGCTGCTGGAGTGGCGTGGGTTACTGCGCACGCCGACGCGTCTGTTTTTGCTCTTCGCGTTTGCTGCGGCGGTGTTTCTGCTGCCAGCGTTTCCGGTCGATGCGTTTGGCATCAACGGCGCGATTTATCTGTTGCCATTTTTTGTAGCGGGGATGATCGGCCAGGAAAACGTCGATGCTTTGAAGCAACGCTTCAGGCTGATCGGGCCAGTGGTGTTCGTAATGATTTCGCTGACGCTGCTGTACGTGGCAGCGCTGGATCGCGAATTGATTGTCGATCGTCGTAGCCTGATCGGTTTGACCGTCGGTTGTGTGTCCTGCATCGCGCTGTTGTCGAGTGACATGCGTTCCAGGGCGCTGACCTGGCTTGGCGGCTATTCCTATGCGATCTTCCTGTTTCATGTGCTGTTCGCCGCCACTTCGCGCTTCATCCTTGGACGTCTGGGCGTGAAGGATGAAAGCTTGCTCGTGTTCGGCGGCGTAGCCTGTGGCTTGCTTGGGCCGGTAGTGTTGTCGATGATTTTCAGTCGCTTCAACTTCACCTCTGTGCTGTTTCTCGGTGAGCGTGCGGCGGCGAAAAAACCAGTTAAAGACTCACGGATTGTTCCGGTCAAGGATGTGCCTCATGTACGCGGTTGATGATGCGAGCCCCACCGCTGCATCTGTGGTCGAAGTCGGCGATGCGCGCGAGCGTTTTGCTCAGTGGCGTGAAGGCAAGGCAGGCAAGGTTCTGGCGATCTCGGTGATTGGCGACAGCTACAGCGCCGGGCAGGATTTTTATCTGAATAAATTCGTTCAGCGGTTGGTGAAGGAGACCGGTTTTGCCGGTCCCGGCTATGTCGGTTTCAACCACGGCGCGGCACTTGGCGGCACGCATTTCAAGTACACGCGTACCAGTGAAAAGTACTTTAGCGGAGACTGGAAAGTATCCGCGCTTGGCCAGGCCAGTCCCGACAGCCGTACCGTGACGGGGCGGCCGGGTGCATGGCTGGAAGTTGATGCCAAGCCGACAGCGGCGATCAACACCGCCGTCACTCAAGCTAAATTGCTCTATCTCGGCAACGGCGAATCGAGTGAGCTGCGCTATCGCTGGACGCCTTCGAATAACTGGCAGCCATTGAAACTCGCAGGGGTGGGTGTTCAGGAGGTGCCGTTGCCTGGTACTTCGTCAGCGGCAGATTGGCGGTTGCGCTTGGAAGTGGTGCACGGCGCACCGACGCTGTTCGGCCTGTGGATGAGCAATGAGCAGGACGGCGTGCGCGTGTCGAAACTCGCGGCGTCGGGTGCGGCGTCCAGGGATTTCTATCACGACGACGGCCGCTGGCAGGCGCAGTGGAAAGCCGTGGTATCGAAGATCCCGGCGGACATTTATCTGATCATGCTCGGGGGTAACGATCAGGGTTTTGGCGTGAAGCCTGAGGCCTATCTGAAGAACGTTCAGGGGCTGGTGCGGATGATCCGCGAGATTCAACCGGCAGCGAGCATCAACCTGATCATGCGTCAGGACACCACGCGCTCGAGTGCCTATCCGATGTCGGCGTACGCGCAGGTTCTGCAACCGTGGGCGCGCGCCGAGCACCTCGGGTTCGCCAATCTGCAATGTGCTTTTGGCGCCGACGTGAAACGTTACGCCGCCGCGATGATCGGGCCGGACAAGATTCATCCGCTGCCGGAAACCGGTGGCAAGGTGATTGCCGATTACTTCTATCGGATGATCTCGGGTGGCAGCGAGGCGGATACCTGCGACGCCGCTCCGCGATAACCAACACATAACCCTGTAGGAGCTGCCGAAGGCTGCGATCTTTTGATGTTGATCTTAAAAAACAAGATCAAAAGATCGCAGCCTTCGGCAGCTCCTACATGGGTTTTGTTCAGGCCTTTTCGAATACGTCCAGGTGGTTCAACAGCTCCGCTGTTTTACGTGGCATCAGCTGCAGATCACAGCGGGTTTCCACGTTGATGATGATTGCCGGGTCGTTGCAGCAGATGCGTACGCGGAAGCGCCAGTCGCTGAAAATCATCTTCAGGCCGTCGCGATCGTCGACTTCCAGCGCCTGCTCGCCATAGAGCTTTTTTAGGTGAGCGAGCAGGGGATAGGGATCGGGCAGCGGATGGCGAATATCCCCGGACGAGGGGAACATGCCGATGCGTTCCACCATCAGCGACGCACCCAGCCACGGCTGGTTGGCGCTGGGCATCGACCGATGCCGTGACAACCAACTCATCATCCCGAGGTTGCCCACTTCCAGTCCGCTGTCTGCTGCGTGTTGTGCAATGTTCATGGTTGTCTGCCTGAATGAGGAGTGGGTGCAGGGCGCTTAGCGGGTCTTGAGATACACGTTTTCGTAACAGAAATTGCTCGCCTGCAAATAACCCTCAGCGTCGCCGCAATCGAAGCGCAGACCCTTGAACTTGTAGGCCAGCACGCGACCTTCCCGAGCCTGTTTCATCAGCGCGTCGGTGATCTGGATCTCGCCACCCTTGCCCGGTTGGGTATCGGCGATCAGGTCGAAGATATCCGGGGTCAGGATGTAGCGGCCGATGATCGCCAGGTTCGACGGCGCGTCTTCAGGGCTGGGTTTTTCCACCATGTGGCTGACCCGGTACAAGCCTTCGCCGATCTGCTCGCCGGCGATCACGCCGTACTTGTGAGTCTGGTCGCGCGGGACTTCCTGAATCGCCACGATCGAGCAGCGATGCTCTTTGTACAGCTCGATCATTTGCGCGAGTACGCCGTCGCCTTCGAGGTTCAGGCACAGGTCATCGGCCAGCACCACGGCGAACGGTTCGTCACCGATCAGCGGGCGGCCGCTGAGAATTGCGTGACCGAGGCCTTTCATTTCCACCTGACGGGTGTAGGAGAAGGTGCAGGTGTCGATCAGCTCGCGAGTACCGGCGAGGAATTTTTCCTTCTCGGTACCACGGATCTGATGCTCGAGTTCGTAGCTGATATCGAAATGGTCTTCCAGCGCACGCTTGCCGCGCCCGGTCACCAGCGCCATGTGTTGCAGACCGGCGTCGCGTGCTTCTTCAACGGCGTACTCGATCAACGGCTTGTTGACGATAGGCAGCATTTCCTTGGGCATGGCTTTGGTCGCCGGCAAGAAACGCGTGCCATAGCCGGCAGCGGGGAACAGACATTTACGAATCATAAAAGCATCCTGGACATTCATGGCGCACAGTTGACGTGCGTGCAATAACGAATGATTGCAAGTTTCAATGATTATTGAAGGTGTACTTTAATACCCGAGTCGGGTAGTTGTTGGCAATTGGCAGTTAGTGTGGAGGGCACTAATGTTATTAGATGTCGATTTGAGCGCTGTTAGTTATTTTTAGTCGGTATCGGTTGATAGTGATGAGTGCGGTGGAGTGCTAATAAGTACCAGGCAATACAGTTTGGCCTGAAAAAATATTTATGGCCAGTGATTGAACTGTTTTTGTTTTCGGTTGTTGTCGCCTTGTTGTGTGAAGTACGACACACATTACATGGATGAGGCTTGACACGCTACTTGGCAGTTTCTCCTCTATGGACCGCGCTATGAAGATTCTGGTAACCGGTGGCGCCGGCTATATCGGCTCGCACACCACACTCGCGCTACTTGAAGCGGGCTATGAAGTTGTTGTTCTGGATAATCTTTGCAACAGCAGCGATGCGGCCCTGCATGCGGTCGAAGCGATTTGCGGCAAAAGTGCGCTGATGATTCGCGGCGATGTCTGCGACAGAGCCTTGCTCGACCGGATCTTCCACGAGCATGCGATCGACGCTGTGTTGCATTTCGCCGGTCTCAAGGCGGTAGGCGAGAGCGTGCGCAAGCCGCTCGAATATTACGAAACCAACGTCAGCGGCAGCATCACCCTGTGCCAGGCGATGGCCGCGGCCGGCGTGTATCGGCTGGTGTTCAGCTCGTCGGCCACGGTCTACGGCGCGCCGGAGCAGATGCCGATTCGCGAGGATTTCCCGACCGGCAATCCGACCAATCCGTACGGGCAGTCCAAGCTGATTGTCGAAAACGTCCTGCGCGACTTGAGCCTGGCCGAGCCGCGCTGGAGCATCGCTTTGCTGCGCTACTTCAACCCGATCGGCGCGCATGACAGCGGGCAGATGGGCGAAGACCCGAATGGCATCCCGAACAATCTGGTGCCATATATCAGCCAGGTCGCGGTCGGCAGCCTGCAAGAGCTGTCGATCTTCGGCGACGATTACCCCACGCTCGATGGCACCGGCATTCGCGATTACATCCACGTCGTTGATCTGGCGGACGGGCATTTGAAGGCGTTGCAGTCGATCTCCGCGCGCAGCGGCGTGCACACCTGGAATCTCGGCACGGGCGACGGCTACAGCGTGCTGCAAGTGGTGCGCGCCTTCGAAGAGGCCTGTGGGCAGCCGGTGCCGTTTCGCATGATGCCGCGCCGTTCCGGTGACGTTGCTGAAAGTTATGCAGACCCGTCGAAAGCTGCGCAAGAGCTAGGCTGGAAAGCCACGCGCAGCTTGCAGCAAATGATGACCGACACTTGGCGCTGGCAGTCGAATCATCCGAAGGGTTATCTCGGATGATGTCGTTTTGCTTCTGTGTAACATCATTTTGACTCAATGTTAGTTTCAGTCAGGTTGT
This sequence comes from Pseudomonas sp. TWP3-2, assembly GCF_049897765.1. Lineage (NCBI taxonomy): Bacteria > Pseudomonadati > Pseudomonadota > Gammaproteobacteria > Pseudomonadales > Pseudomonadaceae > Pseudomonas > Pseudomonas sp. TWP3-2. Next base: position 31,346 of record NZ_JAFCWW010000013.1, read on the forward strand.
TAGATATCGTCGGGAAAATACACTGGCAATGCGTTTTGCAAGTCCGTAGATATAACCTGCCGTTCGACATTTAGCTGTCAGGTAAAACTGTGAATGAACAACGGATCTTGTGCGCATTTTTAGCGCGCTTGAACTCTACGATCTCTAACGGAATGCCCGATGTTCAGGCTGGATGTTAGAAAGGAGTTGATATGAAGAAGGTAATGGCAGTCGCCCTGTTGTCGATGTTGAGCAACTGGGCAGCCGCCGCTGAAGCGCCGCTTACAGCAGTGACCAATGTTGCAGGTAATGTAGCGGCTTCCCAAGCCCCTGCAGCCAGTACTGCAATGGTTGCCAGTGCAGTAGCGGCGTCCAACAGCGGTGGCAGTGCCAACGGCGGTACCACCGGTACGACGGGTACCACCGGTACAACCGGCACGCACAACTAACAGAAACACGCTGTAGATGCAGTACAAGGTCGCCCGGCGCAAGTCGGGTGACTTTGTTTTTGGATTCGCCCTTGAATAGCGTAGTGCCATTATGACTCGTAGTTTTTATCTTTTGATGTTGGCAAGTATCGCTTTACAAGGTTGCATGTTTTCCCCCGGCCAATACCTGAGCACCCGCGACATCACGCGCCAGGGCGCCAGTGAAAGCAGTCGGGTCGAGCTGATTCCGATCACGCCCAAGTTGATCTCGATGAACCGCGCCACGCACAAGCGTGAGTCGGTGCCGCAGGAGTTGCTGGCCACGCCGGCCGAGTACCGCATCGGGAACAACGACGTGTTGTACATCACGGTCTGGGATCACCCCGAGCTGACCGCACCGTCCGGCGCGCAGCAGCAGATCGATGCCAACGGCCGTCTGGTGCGTTCCGATGGCACGCTGTATTACCCGTTTATCAAAGAAGTGCAGGCCGCTGGCAAAACCATCCAGCAACTGCGCTCGGACATCGAACAACGACTGTCGGCGTTCATCGCCGAGCCGCAAGTGGATGTCGCCGTGTTGCGCTTCGCCAGTCAGAAAATCGTCGTCTCCGGCGCGGTCACCAAGGCCGGCCCGCAAGCGATTTCGACCAACCCGCTGAGTGTGGTCGAAGCCCTCGGTTCGGCCGGTATCGATACCAACAATGCTGACTTGTCCGGGCTGCTGCTGACGCGCAACGGGCGCACGTTTGCGCTGAATCTGGACACCCTCAATCAGCAGGATTCCGAGCTGCAAAACGTCTTCCTCAAGGGCGGCGATCAGCTGTATCTGCCGTACAACGACAACAAACGCATTTATGTGATGGGCGAGGTCAATCAGCCGCGCGCATTGAGCTTCAAGACTGCCACGATGAACCTCTCGGACGTGCTTGGTTCGGTCGGCGGCTTGAGCCAGACCAGCTCCAACGGTAACGCCGTGTACGTGATTCGCGGTGTGGAAAACCTCGACGTGGAACCGGCGAAAATCTACCACCTGGAGGCTGAATCGCCGGCCGCCATGGTGCTCGCCACGCACTTCGAAGTACGCCCGCAGGACGTGGTCTACGTCGGGCCGGCCAACGTCACGCGCTGGAACCGCTTCATCAGCCAATTGGTGCCGTCGGCGTCGATTGTCGGCACCGGGGCTTCCGCTGCGAAGAACTGGAGCGAATTCACCAACAACAGCAAATAAGGCCCGACTGTGAAGACGTTAAAAGTTGGCGCCTGCCTGATCGCGGCTCTGCTGTTGTGTGGCTGCAATCCACTGATGAGCGCGTCGCTGAACAACCTTAAATCGGCAGTGATCGGCCCGGACGATCTGGACGTGTCGGCGGCCGAAGTGGCCAAGGTTGAATTCGCGCAAATCAAACTGACCACGCCGTCCGGCTCCGGGGTGTTGGCGTTGGTGCGTGAGCGCGACGACCTGCAGTTCTGGGTCGCCTCGGGCAAACAGGTGTTGCTGATGCGCGACGGCCTCGCGGTGCGCAGCATCGGCCTCGGGCTTGAGGGCGATCTGGACGGCACGCGGCTGTCGGCAGATTCGCCGTTCAAAACCGGCCTGCAACACGTCACCGATGGCTACACCAGTCAGCGCTGGATCGATCTCTACACGGGCCAAAAAGTCGGCGTGCAGCTCAACAGCCGCTTCTCGCGCAAATCTCTGGAAACCCTGGAAATCCTCAACAAGGAATACCGCGTGCTACGTGTCGATGAGCAGATTGATGCCCCGGCCATCGGCTTGAGTGCGACCAATCGTTATTGGGTCGATCCGGTGGACGGATTCATCGTGCAAAGCGAGCAGCAACTGACCGCGCAACTGCGCGTCAGGATTGTGCAATTGACGCCAGATCGCAGGCCCGCTCGATGAAGCGCTTCAGCGCGTTATCGGCCTGCCTGCTGTTGATCACTGGCGTGAGTAATGCGGCGGTCACCGTCAGCGGCGATGTGGCCAATCCGGGTCCGGTCGAGTTGCCGGCAGGCGGGCGCTTGACCGATGTGATCAGCGTGGCCGTGCCGAATGCCGAAGCGTATTGGTTGGCCGGCGTGTTGCTGCGCCAGTCGTTGCTTGAGCAGCAGAGCAGACTCAAGGTCGGCGTGCTGTTCGATCTTGAGGTGTTGGCGCGCATGTCCGCGCTGTTCGACCGGCCGAGCCGGGTAGCGCTGGCTGAGCGCGTGGCGCAGGAGGTCAGGCAGATGCCGGTCACCGGGCGTCAGGTGGCTGATCTGGATCCGGTCGCAATCGAAGTCGGCTTCGCGCGCAACATTCGCCTCGACGATGGCGATCGCCTGATCTACCCGAAACGAGTCGATGAAGTTGAAGTGTTCGGCGCGGTCGCCGAGCCGTGCCACTTGCCGTATCAGCCGACGCAGGAGGCCCGTGAATACCTGCAAGGCTGCACGACGCTGACCGAAGACGCAGATGCCGACTACCTGTGGCTGATCCAGCCCAACGGCGTCGTGCGGCGGGTCGGCATTGCCCACTGGAATCGCGAGAGCGGGCAGATTCCGGTAGCCGGCAGCAAGATTCTGGTGCCGCTGAAAAATGATGATCTTGATCCGCCTCTCCCTGAATTGAATCAGCAGTTGGCCGAATTTATTGCCACGCAGCTGGCCGAGGTGGTTCGTTGAAGTTACGTTTTGCAGCTGTGTTGTTATTGCCGTGTGGTCTGGCGCATGCCGAGCCGCGAATTACTCAGAATGACTTCGGCGGCGCTGGCCTGTTGCAGACGCCGACGGCGCGCATGGCACCCGCCGGCGAGTTGAGCGTGAACGCCAACCGCACCGATCCCTACAGCCGCTACAGCGTTTCATTGCAGCCGCTGGACTGGCTCGAAGGCTCGTTTCGCTACACCGCGATCACCAACCGGCCTTACGGCCCGGAGTCGCTGAGCGGCAGCCAAAGCTATAAGGATAAGGCGGTCGATGCCAAGGTCCGGCTGTGGCAGGAAAGCCATTGGCTGCCCGACGTGGCACTGGGCTTCCGCGATATCGGCGGTACAGGTTTGTTCTCCAGTGAGTATTTCGTCGCCAATAAACGCTACGACAACTTCGATTTCAGCGCGGGCATTGCCTGGGGTTACCTGGGCAATCGCGGCGACATGGACAACCCGTTGGGCTATGTCAGTGATCGCTTCGATACCCGACCCGCCCTCGAAGGCACCGGTGACGTCAACTCCGGCTCGTACTTTCGCGGCAAGCCTTCTTTCTTTGGCGGTGTGAGTTATCAGACGCCCTGGGATCGCCTCAGCCTCAAGCTCGAATTCGAAGGCAACGATTACAAACACGAACCGAAGGACAACGTGATCGAGCAGGACTCGCCGATCAACTTTGGCGCGATGTTCAAAGTCAGCGATTCGATCGACGTCAGCGCGGCGTGGGAGCGCGGCAACACGGCGATGTTCGGCGTGACGTTCCACACCAATTTCGCCACCCGTAAAGCCCCGGCCAAGACCTTCGATCCACCGGCCGAACCGCTGCCGGCGAAGGCCCCAACCACGCCGATGGATCAGGTGAATTGGGCCGAGGTGTCGCAGCGTCTGCAGCAAAATGCCGGTTACAAGGTCGAGCGCATCAGCCAGCGCGGCTCGGAGTTGTTCGTGTATGGCGAGCAGCAGCGCTACTTCCATTCGGCGAAAGCAGTGGGCCGCGCGAGCCGGATTCTCGATAACAGCGTCAACGACGATATCGACTGGTTCACCTTGGTCAACAAGCGCTACGACCTGCCTCTGGAAGAAACCAGTGTGCCGCGCCAGACCTTTCGCGAGGTGATCAACAACGAGGAACCGCTGCAGTCGCTGCACCGCACCACCGAGGTCAACCCGGCGATGCCGCACAACGAGAAAACCCTCTACACCCAGACCGCGCAGCCATTCAGCTACGGCGTCGGGTTGGGCTTCAAGCAAAACGTCGGCGGACCGGATGGCTTGCTCTATCAATTCAGTGCCGACGCGGATGCCGAGTACCGCTTCAACCGCAACACCTGGTGGAGCGGTCTGCTCAGTGCCAACATCATCAATAACTTCGACAAGTTCGTGTACGACGCGCCGAGCGGCCTGCCGCGTGTGCGCACCGATGTGCGCAAGTACCTGACCACTTCCGAAGTGACCATGCCGCTGTTTCAGGTCAGTCACGCCGAGCAGTTGGATAAGGACTTGTACGGGATGGTGTACGGCGGTTATCTGGAATCGATGTTCGCTGGCGTCGGGGGCGAGGTGTTGTTCCGTCCGACCGGCGCGCGTTGGTCGGTGGGTGCAGATCTGAACTACGTGCGTCAGCGCGAATTCGATCAGGGTTTTGGTCTGCGGGATTACTCGGTGGTGACCGGGCATATCACCGGCTACACCGACTTGCCGTACGACACGCTTGCGGCTGTGAGCGTCGGGCGTTATCTGGCGGGTGACTGGGGTGGCACGCTGGATATCTCGCGCGAGTTTTCCAACGGTGTGCGCTTTGGTGCCTGGGCGACCATAACTTCAGCGAGCAGTGCGGAATATGGTGAAGGTAGCTTCGATAAAGGTATTTATCTGTCGATTCCGTTCGACGAATTGATGAGCATGTCGACGATGCGCCGGGCGAACCTGGTTTGGGCGCCTTTGACTCGTGACGGTGGTGCGCGGCTTAACCGCGGCTACCAGTTGCATGCGATGACTGATAGTCGTGAGGACGATATGTTTTATCGCAACTTTGGCAAGATCACTGAGTAACTGCCGGGCATTGATATTGACTTAGTACATATCCGTTGCTGCGGTAACGGCTTCTTGGGGTTCCGCCCTGACGGCGGGTCACCTTTTCCAAACGCCGAAAAGGTAACCCAAAAGGCTTTACCCTGACGTTCGGCCCTCGCTTAGGCTCGGGTTCCTTCGCTCCGGAATCGATCCGGGGGCATCGCCTCCGGTTTGCTGCGCTGCACCTCCTCTCGATGTGTTTGGCTGCGCCAAACGGTCGCTACGCTCCCACCCCCGGATCAATCCCTCCACTCAGCCTGCCGACGGGCGCTCGAGATCAAGAGCGGTACTCGAGCTAACGCTCATTGTGTTGAGTGGTGAGAAGCGAAGTGCGGTTTTCGGGTGGATATCAAAACTGTGGGAGCTGGCTTGCCAGCGATGGCGTCGGATCAGCCGACATCAATCTTGGCCTGACACTCTGTCCAAAAGCCACCCTCAACCAAATCCCGCCCACAAAAAAGGGGACTTTCGTCCCCTTGCGCTGTTGCCTTGTGCTTGGTCAAACCATCAATAGATGTCCTTCGACAGCAGGGTGAACGGTGTCTTCACCAGGATTTTCAGGTCCAGCCACAGCGACCAGTTATTGATGTACTTCAGATCGATTTCAACACGCTTTTGCATCTTGTCGATGGTGTCGGTCTCGCCTCGGCAACCGTTGACCTGTGCCAGACCTGTGATGCCCGGTTTGATTCGGTGGCGGGCCATGTAGGCGAGGATTTTCCCCGAGTAGTAGTTGTTGTGCGCCACGGCATGTGGACGCGGGCCGACCAGTGCCATGTGCCCTTGCAGCACGTTGAACAGTTGCGGGAGTTCGTCCAGCGATGTGCGGCGTATGAAGCGACCTACCGCGGTGATGCGCGAGTCGTTGCGGCTGGCCTGTTTGACCTCAAGGTCATCGTGCATGCGCATCGAGCGGAATTTCCAGACCTTGATCACCTTGCCGTTCCAGCCATGGCGATCCTGCTTGAAGAACACCGGGCCTGGCGAGTTGAGTTTGACGGCCAGAGCAATTGCCAGCAGCACCGGGCTCAACATGATCACCGCCAGCAGGGCGACGCTTTTCTCAACCAGACTTTTGCTCAATGCTGCGGTCGGGCGACTGGTCAGCGGGCTTTCGTTCAAGTAAATCGCCGGCAGACCGTCCACGACTTTCACCGAGTGGTTAAGCAGCGTCAGGCTGTTCAAGTCTGGCACCCAGACCACGTCCACGTTGGCCCCGAGCAGATCGACGTACATGGCTTCGATGTTGGCGGCTTCAGACAGGGCGAGGGTGATGTACAAACGACGGATGTCGTGGGTTTTGATCAGCTCGAGCAAGTCTTCCTGAGCGCCGACAACGCGTGGAGCATCGGAATCCAGAACCGGCAGGGCGCCGTTGCTGACCAGACCGACCAGAGGCAGGTCTTCGATCAGGCTCAACTTTTTCGCGAGCCCCAGTGCCAGTTCGCCGGTACCGACGATCAGGGTTTTCTGGGCACTTGTGCGAGAGCGCTGGTAGAACTTCGAAAAGGCATGCAGCGGTGCGTACAGCAGCGCCTGGCCGAGGAAGCCGTAAACCGCCCAGCTCAGGATCACCTGCCGCGAAAACAGCTCATCGGCCTTGCACACGAACGCGATGAAGGCCAATGCGGCCATGGTCATCGACCAGCCCATGAGCAGACGCCCCAGCCCCGTCAGGTAGTTGTCGCGTTTGCGGTATACGCCGGTGAAGGTGTACGCCGGAACCGAAGCCAATACCGCCAGCGTTGCGCACATTCGGTAATAGAACGCGACGGTTCCAGTGTGCTGCTCAGCCAAGATGAACAGGAGTGCAACAATAAAGGTCTGTGCCAGCGCCCATTGCCCCCAAAAGGTAAGTCCCTTGAGGTCAGTGTTTCGATTGATACGTAATGTGAGATCCATGCGATATCCCCAAAAGACTTCCATTCAGGTTTCGACAGTTGAAGTCTGAGTTGTTAATTAGGCTTATTGTTTTTGTTTGCGCTTGAGTAACAACGTCGATATGCCGAACTGTCGTCAGTCAATAGACTAAGTTATTGCCAGGGATGCTGTCTGACGAGTTCTAACAGGTGGCAAAGTGCAACTATCGAATTTTGTCTGATAATCGAGCGTTAGAAAACGTCGAGCAACAGAGGGTGTATTTAATAGTTTATTTGCTACTGTAGGAGGGGCGGGGATAGCGAGGTGTAATCAAGGAGGAGGATGAAACCAGACAGAGTGCTTTTTTATTTTTGTAGTTGCACTGTATGTCTGTTTGTTTTGCAGATGGAGCCAGGGCTTATTACGCTACTACTTCCTGGATCAGGCAATAGCCGCGGTTTCTCACGGCACGAAACAATCGTTCACCGTTGCTGGCGCCTTTGAACTTGTCTTGTAGGCGACTCAGGCACATCTCCAGTCCGCGATATTGCTCAGGCTCTCGGCCAATGCTGAGGATCAGTTCGTCGCGACTGACAACACGCTCTTCATGGTGAAGCATCTTCTTGACCAGTGCGGCTTCCAATCCAGTCAGGCTGATCTCGATATCTTCTTTGACCAGTACGCCTTGATCGTTATCGAGATGCCAGGCTTCAGTGCAGGAGTTGTCGCACTGATCAGTTTGAGTGGCGCCGCCGGCTTCTGCTGTTGTTGCGCGAACGCTCTGGAATGGATTTGCAGTTTGTGCGGCCAACCATTCTGCCTCGAGGGTTGCCAATATTCGCTGGGTATCGTGTTCAATACTGCGTGCGACATTTTTCCTTGTGCCGCTTGGGTAAGTGAACTCCATCAGCATGGGAGCGGAAGAGGGCGAAGTAGCACCTTCAATAAACATTTGTGCCTGAGAGGTGCCAAACGAATTGAAGCGTTCGCTGGACAGGATGCTCTCAAGTTCGCGTTGCGACGTTGTGCTATTGGTCACAACGACAAAATATTTTCTTGGGAGGGTTGTACTAGTTTCCATGTCTCTCTCCTAAAGTACGCACCAAAATTGGCGAAAAAGATAAATCGGCAGGCGAGCAATGACTTCCTTGGAAGTAATCCACAGGCAGGGTCTGGGCCGGAAAATGGCCCTCGATAAATTCCACTCGTTCTGCTGCTATGTTGTTAAGTTTATTGTTATGTTGTTGCGCTCATTCAATTGCTGAGAAATCAACGGATGTGAAGTACTACGAGAGCTATATGGTTGCATCAGACGATCCTTCGTACGTATGCAAAAGGGTGGCTGCCCTTGATCAGGCAGTCGATATCAGGCCCCGCAGCAGGCGATAGCCATGGCCGCGGATGCTCTGAATCGCGTTTGTACCATACATGTCCTTGATTTTTCCACGCAAGCGACTGATGGATTTCTCCAGTGCCCTCGGGTCGTAGAAATTGGTATTGAGCCCCATGATACTGGCGATTTCATCATGGCTGAGAATGTGGTTACTGGTGTGCGCAAACGCTTCGAGGATCTTCATTTCGGCAAACGAGATATCGAGTTTCTGGTTGGCGTTAAGCAGGCATATGCGCGTGGGGTCGAGCGTCAGGCTGATGTCGCGTTGCCATTCTTCACTGCTGAAGAACTCTCCAAGCAACTCAGTGTCATCGTCGGACAAGGTATTGAGCTTGATACAAAAGTCCGCACCAGCCAGGTAGTACCTGATCTTGTTAAACGCGCCGCGACCAGTGATGACCGCGCAAATGATGGATTTCAAGTTGTCACTACGCAGGCTTTCCACCAGCGCGAGATTGTCTTCGAGTGCTTGAGAGCTGTCGATGACAATAAAGATCGCCCGATAAGAGGTGGAGTATTCATTCTGCTGATATGAACTAGTGTACGAACTGACCTCAAGCGCCAAATCGGTCTGCACGTGCTTTGCCAGTAGCGCTCTAAAATGCTCAGCCACAACGAGGGTACGGCCCAGAGTGAGTACACCGGGTTCGTTATTTGTCGGGCGCGGACTTCTAGTCGCCAAGTTCCCTGAGAGCATCATGCATTGACTCGAATTAAGTGCTGACATCGGGATGTTAAAGCACCGGTTCTCATCTGTGACTGACAATTGGTAACATTTGGACGGATTTTAGACGTAGCCCGCGAGTTTTCTAACAATAATTAAGCTTTTCAAGCTTTTAGTTGCTTTTCTCGAGACTGTGAACTAGCTGGAGTAGAGGGCTTAGATGGTGGCAATGTGAAATTGTGCCACTATTTTGAATCGATGGCGACCGCTTTATTCATGTCCTTTTGCCACTGTCTGGCCATCTCTAAGTAATGTGAGATGCATCACACTTTATTGGCTCGACGGACTTTTATCTACTAACTGCTTAAATTTTTCCTGATTAGTTCGTAGGCGGACGTTTATTAACATGGCTTGAGTGTGCGTTTTGATAAGACATACTCTGCGTCGCCTGTGCAGGCAATGGATCTCGATATCCGATTGTTTTACTTCAGATACTCAATTCCTGAGTGCGGTTAAACGAGGCGCTCGCCAAGAGCACTCTGACGGAGGATTAATGGATTTCTGGACCTTTTTCCAGGTGTTGATTTTAGGTGCGGTGGAAGGTCTGACCGAATTCTTGCCAATCTCAAGTACCGGCCACCAGATCATTGTCGCTGATCTGCTGGAGTTCGGCGGCGAGCGCGCCATGGCGTTCAATATCATTATTCAATTGGGCGCCATTCTTGCTGTGGTCTGGGAGTTTCGGCCGAAGATCTTCGAAATCGTCAAAGGCCTGCCCACCGAGCGTAATGCTCAACGCTTCACCCTCAACTTGCTCATAGCCTTTATGCCAGCCGTGGTCTTGGGCGTGCTGTTTGCTGACACCATCCATCACTACCTGTTTAACCCGATCACCGTTGCCGTGGCATTGGTGATCGGCGGCATCGTGATGTTGTGGGCCGAGCGGCGCAGGCATGTCGTGAGCGTCGAGCATGTCGACGACATGCGCTGGTCAGATGCGCTGAAGATTGGCTTGGTACAGTGCCTGGCGATGATCCCGGGCACTTCGCGCTCCGGCTCAACCATCATCGGCGGTTTACTGTTTGGCCTGTCGCGCAAGGCTGCTACCGAATTCTCGTTCTTTCTGGCAATGCCGACCATGGTCGGTGCGGCGGTTTACTCTGGTTACAAGTATCGTGACTTGTTCCAGCAAAGCGATCTGCCGGTGTTTGCGCTGGGATTTGTCACCGCGTTCGTTTTCGCGATGATTGCCGTGCGTGGCTTGCTCAAATTCATTGCCAACCACAGTTACGCCGCGTTCGCCTGGTACCGGATCGGGTTTGGCTTGCTGATTCTGGCGACGTGGGGGTTTGGCTGGGTGAACTGGACGGCGGCAACGGCGGGGTGATCACTGACTGCTGATCAGTGCGGCGATGGCCAGATCACTCAGCTGTGCTTCTGGCGACTCCTGACGAAAACGCTGCAGGGCTGACGTGAAATACGCCGCTTGCAGCGTGCCGTCACTTGCCAGATAAAGCCGCGCGTCTTCGAGCTCCTCGGCGGAGTAAACACGTTTAAAGTTTTCGGTGGTGTTATTGGTAGCCGAGAAGGGCGTGAGCAGCAGCACGGCAATGGAAAGCCCGGAGAACTGCGTGACTTCCCAGGGTGTTTCGGTTTGCCCCATGCAGAAACCGTCGCAGTGCGCATAAGTGTTGGAGGTGACGCTGAACAAAACGAGGAAAGTGAAGCGCTTGAAACCAGTGAAATTGAACGCGGGCATACTCGAACGACATCCTGTCAGCAGATCAAAAGAATTTTCAGCCGCAGGCAACGTTCATTCGTTGCCCACAAGCTCAAGGGATCAATCAGCGGCCTTCCAATAACTCGGCAGCCTGATCCAGCAACGCCAGCGGATCCTTGGCCTTGTGAATATCCACCGACAACAACTGGCGAAACTTGCGCGCCCCCGGAAAACCGGTGCCCAAGCCAAGTACGTGGCGCGTGATGTGATGCATCGAACCGCCGGCAGCAATGTGCGCCGCGATATAAGGCCGTAACTGCGCCAGCGCCTCGGCCCGAGTAATCACCGGCGCCGTACTGCCAAACAACTGCTGATCCACTTCGGCCATCACATAGGGATTGTGATACGCCTCACGGCCCAGCATTACCCCGTCGAAAGTCTGCAAATGCTCGTGGCAGGCCTCCATCGTCTTGATCCCGCCGTTAAGGATGATCTCAAGTTCCGGAAAATCCGCCTTCAACCGCGCCGCCACGTCGTAACGCAGAGGTGGAATGTCGCGGTTCTCCTTCGGCGACAACCCCTCGAGAATCGCAATCCGCGCATGCACGGTAAAACTCGTGCACCCGGCGTCGCGCACCGTACCGACGAAATCACACAGTTCTTCGTAACTGTCGCGCCCATTAATACCGATCCGATGCTTCACCGTCACCGGAATCGACACCGCATCACGCATCGCCTTGACGCAATCAGCCACTAATCGCGGATGAGCCATCAGGCAGGCGCCAATCATGTTGTTCTGCACCCGGTCACTGGGGCAGCCGACATTGAGATTGACCTCGTCGTAGCCATGCTCCTGGGCCATGCGTGCGCACGCGGCCAAGTCCAGCGGAACACTGCCGCCCAACTGCAACGCCAATGGATGCTCGGCATCGCTATGACGCAGGAAGCGTTCGTGATCGCCATTAAGCAGCGCACCAGTGGTGACCATCTCGGTATAGAGCAGGGCGTTTTTCGACAAGATGCGCAGGAAAAACCGGCAATGGCGGTCAGTCCAATCCATCATGGGGGCGACACTAAAACGGCGAGACGGCTCGGAGCGGGATGGGCTAGTGTTTACGGGCGCTTCAGGTTTTTCGAAATTCATTGGTACTGATCTTTGATACGGCGGTTTTTACCCATTATTCCGTGATTTTCGGGGTCGGTTGGTACAATGTACCAACCGACCCCGGCCATGTACCAACTGGAAAACGGGCACGATCACATCACGTGAGCGCTAGGACAAGTCGACGGCTTGCGCGGCGCAGCTACGGATCAATCGAGACGGGAAAAGAGTTTATCAGGAAAGCCCAACCTTCGGCCGCAAGCAGGTCGCTCAGGCTTGGATCGAGCGGCGTGAGACTGAGCTGTCTGAGCCTGGTGCAATCGAACGAGCGAATCGCAAGGGTGTGACGATCAGAAAGATGATCGAGTAGTACCTGGACGAGTACGAAAAGATTCGGCCGTTGGGTAAGACGAAGAACGCAACACTCAACGCGATCAAGGATATCTGGTTGGGTGATCTCGAAGACTCGGCGCTGACCAGTCAGAAGCTGGTGGATTTCGCACATTGGCGGATGAGTAAAGAGGGCGGCGGCGTTCAGGCGCAGACGGTCGGCAATGGCCTTTCGCACTTGGGGGCGGTGTTGTCTGTGGCGCGTCCAGCGTGGGGCTATGAGGTGGATCCGCTGGCCATGTTTGATGCCAGGAAGGTGTTGCGCAAGCTATGCCCGTGCAATGGCCGAATACCTGGGCCTGGGGCGTTACTACGTAAGTGATTGGGACAAAGGCATCCGCTTGGCTGTGGAGCTCGGCGGGTAGGCATCTTTGGTAGTCGGGTGCAGCACGGTTATCGGGCATTGAACTTGAGTTTTTCATGAGGCATCTAGTGAGTTAGCCGGTCCACGTTAAGACGTGGGCTCACCGGAAGACACGCATTTATATGTACGAACGAGCCAAAGAGAAAAATCCGGAGCGTAGCCAGGTCGAACACGTATTGGGAGCCTATCGTCACCGTGCTGTTAAATCCAGAGAGCAACAGGTCGAGAAAAGGAGTGTCATAGTTGGAAGGTTGACTCGACAACCACTTTAAAAACTGCCGGGAGCATGATACCCGCTGCTCATTCCTTGAGCTCACGCCGAGTATCGAAAAATGATAGTCTCGATGACATTGATAGCTATTTATAAGGACATTAAATTGGTCAGACTGATTTTATTACCTATTTGTACTTTGCTGCTGCTGACAGGCTGCCAAGCTCAATCATCCTCTCTCCCGAAAAGCCAGAAACTCTCGCCTGATAAAGTCGCGAAGATCGCTACGACCATTGAGCAGCAATACCCAAAACTCTCCACCGAGGTTCGCGGCAAGCTACTGAATACCGTAGTGCAGTCACTGGATAACATGGTGTTTGTCGAGGGTGGCGAGTTTCAGATGGGGGATTTTGGTTGGCCGTACGACGATGACCCTACAAAATTGTGCGACTGGCCATGCGGTGTGGACCCGGAGCAAATGGGTCATATCAGCATGGACGGTGATGACGACTTCGTTCATCCCGTTAGACTGAGCAGTTACTCCCTGTCGAAATTCCAAACAACCCTGGGCGATTTCGATGTGTTCTTTATTGCTCAGGGCAAACCGTTGTTTGATGCGGAGCTACGTAAGCGAGAGAATTTGCAGTTCCGCTATCAACCTGACTTACCAGCTGCTACTCAAAGCTGGCAAGAAGCCAAGGATTATTGCGGCTGGGTAGGTAAACTGAGTGGTTACCCTGTGGATTTGCCTACAGAAGCCCAGTGGGAGTATGCCGCCCGCAGTCGCGGACTGCATGTATTCTTCCCTACAGATAACGGCAGTTTGAATTACGGACGCAATTTTCCTCTCCAGGGAAAGGGACGCACATTTGCTGTAGACAGTTTCGTTCCTAATCCGCTAGGACTCTATAACATGTCAGGCAACGCTACCGACTGGGTAAACGACTGGTACGATAAAGACTATTACCGCCACTCGCCATTGGAAAACCCTCAGGGCCCGGCTACCGGAACGGAACGAATCCGTCGAGGCACCAATGCAGGCGAAGATCCTTTGCTCACGGCCAGTACTGTTCGACGATTCCCTAATGAGCCTACAAGAAGCCGGCATTTACCCGGTACAAGTTTCCGTTGCGCAATCCAATCCAATCAGCCACTTTAAAGCACTCCAGCAGACAACAAAGGCGCTTTCAAGTGCCCTTGTTGTCGTTCAAAATCATGCCAAACCATCAAACCGGCCACTGCGCTGTGCGGCCACCAGCACACTCTCCTTACGCCAAGCATTGCTGGGGTTCCAGGCCAATCGGACTGTAGTATCGGACGTCTGGTTAATCGCCAAGCTATCAATAAAACCATTGAATTGGTCTTGTTCATGGCCGTTAAGCAAGGCGTTAATTCGCTCCAAACTCTCCATGGCATTGACCTTTGTCGCGTCGAGTGAACAATGCTCCAGCACTTCAATAAATTGCCGCCAGCGACGAACTTCCGACAGAAGAATGACCAAGGCCTTTTCCTGCTTTTCGTTGAAGCTACCAATCCCTCTGGCGATAACTCCTTCTGTTAGCAGGTAGACCATGGGACCAATGGTTTCAGGCGGCAACACGCTCAGTGGAACGTCTTGGTCCCGAATCCGCATGATCTTATCTGTCTTATGATGAATGAGATAATCGGCTAGTGCTTCAGCTTCTATCTTCGTGGCTTGTCGATCTTCCCACCAAGCAAGCATTTCTTCGCGCCCTAACTCAAACCCCTCAATGGTCTTTTTCACCGGCGAGGTCGCCACCTGGTACAGCCCTGATGCCATATAGCTAAAAGCTTCCTTCGTCACCCCCAATAGGTGCCTGTAATCTACATCCGCCAAGGCATTACAAAACAGCAACGTCAGCTTTCCCACCTGCTCAAGGTCCACCACCGTACCAAACCCACCACCGGCACCAGGACCGAATACCAGCGAGCCTTTGCAGTTAAATGCCAACCGATCTTTCGCAATGCTGAAGCCAAACTCACCACCTGCACCGATCCCCAAGGCGACATTCCCTTCAGCCTTGATCTCTGCCAACTTCGCCCAGTTGCTATTGGCGTTTGTCTGACCGGTGACGGCTTTTCCGGTACCTTGTTTTTCCGGTTCAACCCACTCGAAGGCACCGCTTAGGGCGCCACCGGTTTGCGCGCCTGCAAAAGCGTCGCACTTGACACCGATGTTGCCACTGCGACCGAGTTCCATGGTCGGAGTACCGAGTAACGCTGTGGCTCCTGCGGGGGTTTCCGTTGGCTTGTATTGCGTTTTAACACCAGCCTCGCCCTGTAACTTGGCTCCAACAAAACACGACAATTCCAATTTTCCACTTAGGCGAAACACGCCCATAGGGTGTAGAACTTCCTTTTTCAGAGCATTGAGATAGGCCATGTTCGCGACGTATCCGCCCTGACTAGGAAAATACGTATTCAGGGACGCTGAAGCTTCAGCCATCGAGAACGCCGCGCTCCCCTTGACGCCTACGTCGATATTGCCCTCTTTGGGGTTCCAGCTATTCACTCCGGCACTGGCACTTGCGGCAAAGCGCAGTGCATGAGCTTCGGCAGATATGGCATAGGGCGATGCGTCACTTTCATTAGATGCCCAAGACACTTCCTTGTGCAACGCGTTGAGCAGATTGTCCTGTTTACTGGTCCAGGTACTGATCTTGAGTTCCAGGATGCCCAAGGGGCCTGCTTTACGTCCTCCACCGACCGCGTTTTTTATGTCCTTGATCAGGTCAGCGGCGAGTTGCTTGTTGAAGGGTTTTCCGGCCATGACGCGGGTAGGGACTCGGACATTCCATGCGGTGGTACTTCGCCACGGAATCGAGACGTAATGACGCTGAGTCGGGTCGCTGAACAGGATGATTTCCACCACGGTGACGCCGGACTTGGTCTGACTGCCACGCTGACGTTCAGTGCTGCGTCCCTTGCCATGTTTGAGATCCGGGGCGGCGCTGTTGGCGCTGGTAGAGCTGTCTTCGGATTCGGGTTTTTTTTGTGCGGTAAGTTGGGCACGAAGCTTGCCGATTTCCTGATCTAATTCCCGTATTTTACTTTTTTGCAAATTCTTCCAGTTGGCTTCAAATTGCGTAGCACCAAGAGAACTGGGACGGTATTTCTGATACCAGTCACGCGCCTTCTGCAAAGTGGCCATTTTTCCCTGAAGATCTTTATCGCTGGTCAGTGGTGCGGCTTTTTTTTGCTGGGGTTCAGTGCTGCGCATCAGCAACCCGGCGCCTTCGGCTTTGACTGCCCAAGCATCTTTTACGCAGCGTGAGCAGGCGCAGCTGGCATTGGGTTCTTGAATTTTCTTGCACTGGATGGCAGGCAGCGCTTTCGCGAGATTCTGATGCAGCTCATCCATCAGTTTCTGGACAGCGCTGATTTCCTGCTTCAGTGCTTTGGACTGTTTGTCAGTCAGAACATAGAAATGGGGCTCACCGGTAATATGCGCCACATCGACCAGTTCCTCATCGCACTCGGCTTGCCCCTTAAGTGCGGTGGAGCTAGTGTTATCTGCATGCATCGGTGGTGGCAGTGCTGGCTTGGGCGCGGTATCGGGCAGCTTCAGCTCCCATCCAGGCTTGATGTAGTCGGGATCAGTAATGATCGGGTTAAGCGCTTGTATCTCGGCCGTTGTAGTGCCGTTTTGCTGGGCAATGTCTCCCAACGTATCGCCGTTTGTTACCGGGTAGGTTTTGTTCATCGGATCATCGTCCTTGTGATTCAGAGACGCTCAAGCTCGATTAGCTTGTCGCCAAGGCCCAAGTCATCACGGGCCAATAATTCGGTATTTGGGGAATTGCTCCAGAAGCTATCGCCCTGACGTAGCGCCAAACGCAACCAACGCTCTTGCTCGGCCAGCCGCAGATACCCTGTTTGCCGGGCCCCGAGTAGTTGCCGATAAACGAACGCCACCGGCTCAGGCATCGACAGTACCGTCTGATAATCCAGGGCGAATCGTCCTGCCAGCACTTTCAAACGGTGATCATCCATCTGAGCCTGGCGCTCGACGCTTAGGTGTAACCAGCCAGGCTCCTGAATCTCCGCGTCCGGGTCAGGTCGGGGGTGAGCCAAATGGCGCCAGCCCAGCTCATTGCGCCACACCATGTCGGTGAGCGGTCCCATGAACTGCAACAGCTCCTTTTCATCAAGGCTGTTCAGTAGCGGCTCCAGCCAGCGCGGGTCGAAAAAACGCATCAGTTGGACCGGCGTGTCATCAGTGCTGATGGTCAGCAGGCTGCGCCAATGTTCAACGGCCCTCTCGAAGGATTGCTCATCCTGCAGATAGACAACACATCCGGCATCGGCCCGCTCCAACAGCCTGCTGGCGTGCTCCATGGAAGCGCCAGGTGTCGGGCACAGTAACGCGAAAGGCCCGGCAGCTTGCAGGCCGGCATAAGGAGTATCGTCGAAGAGCGGTATACAACGTTCGACGCCATAGCCGGTGAGCTGATCGACATAAGCTGGTAAATCCGGATCAAAACTGGCATCCAGAATCACACACAGGACGCCCAGTGCTTCAGGCGTCTGAAAGGGCGAGGAGATGGACTTGATCATGCCGTCTTACCTGGATGGTGGATTGGGCAATGACCTGATGCGTCGAGGTGACAACCAGGAATAGGTAGGAGAGCACCTGCCACCGCCTGCTGTTGGTAAAACGGCAGGCTGGGAAGCGGCAATGCTGTTGGCGCCATCAACCCTTCAAGCATCCCCGGCAACACAGGAGCAGCAGCGGTTCCCGCAGCAGGCGCACCACCAATTTGAATCTCAGTACTGCTGAAAATACCGCCAGGGCCTATCACAATGTGCTGACCGCCGCCTTTCAGGGTGATGCTGGCCCCTGCGTCTAGGATCAGATGGGCGCCGGCCTTGAGGTGGACTTGTTGACCAGCCTCAATCACCACTGTTTGTCCTACACGGGTATGGCTGCTGCTAGCGACTTGCAAATAGTCATTGGCTTTGAGATCGACTTTACGGTCAGCAGTGACGGTACGCTGCTCTTCAGCTTCCAGTACAGCGATGCTGTTGCCCTTGATGGTTTCCCGGCGTTCGTTACCCACTTCCAGCCGACTGTCATGTTCGACCTTTTGCTCCATGTCACGCTGAGCACGCAGGTAGATCAACTCCTGGCCGCTGTGATCTTCAATCGACAGCTCGTTGTACCCGCCACTGGCGGGTGAACTGTGGCTGCGCAGAACCGTTTTGGTTTTGTTCGCGGGCAGGGGGTACGGCACCGGCGTGACTTTGTTAGGCACGCAACCCGTAATCAATGGATTGTCGGGATTACCTTCCAAGTAGGTCACCACCACTTCCATGCCTATACGCGGGATGGTCACCGCACCGAAACTATCCCCGGCCCAGCTGGATAAAACCCGTAGCCAGCAGCTGCTCTTGTCGCTTCCAAGTTCGGCGCGATCCCAATGGAACTCGACCTTTACGCGCCCATACTCATCGCAAAATATTTCTTCGCCAGCAGGCCCGGTGACACGTGCTGTCTGGCTGACCAGCATCGATTTTCGCTTGAGCAGCGGTGGACGGAAAAACACGTCCCAGGGAATCGCGCTGAAGCTGTTGCGGTAACCTTGGGTAAAGCCGTCTTCAGGACTCACGTCGCTGGTGATCGCTTCTTCAAGCGCCTGGGGTTGTTTTCCAACGTGATTGACTCTGAGCAACAACCACAACGCGTTGCACTGCTGACGCGGGTGTTCGGTCACGTCGAAGAAGTGACCGCTGCGCAGGGTTGGCTGATCGCTTTTCCCCTCAGCCAACTGGTAGTCGCTTCGGTGCCGCTCCAAAGCCTGCCGGGCAAGCTGTTTGCCGAGCTTTTCATTTTCGTGCAGCGCCGGGTAACGGTAGTCTTCGAGCGCAGGAGTAAACTCGGCAGTGAATTGGCTTTCCAGCAACAGGCTTGGGCGTTTTAAATCATAATCCCGACGCGTGGCTGTGCTGGTCCGAGTGCTAAAGCGCATGGAGAACTGACTGACCACTGGGTGATCAGCTGCCAGGCCTGAACCTTGCTGGTACGGTGTGCCCCCCAGCTTGGGGAAATAGGTCTGATCGTCCGTGAATACTAGCTGATGGCCGTCCTGGCTGTGTTGATGGTGCCATGAAATCCCATCCTCACTGCATAACCTCTGGATGAACTCGAAGTCGTTTTCGCCGTATTGAGTGCAGTATTCGCGCTCTGCACTGGTGCTGACATGAAAGGTATACGCATCGGCCTGGATGCCATGTCCATTGAGTACCTGTGCCACGATCTGCGGCACCGTCAGGTGCTGGAAAATCCGCTGGTTATGGCTGAACTGCAAATAGTGCAGAGCGGGCACCAAGGTCAGCTGGTAACGGGTCAGGCGTTTACCGGCTTCACCCACGAACACATCTTCGATACGCCCATGAATACCTGAAGGAAGGCCGGCTGACTGAGCAGGCTTTCCAGATCGAAATCAGGGGATTCGCTGACCAGTTCAATCTGTATCGAATACAAGCTGCTGATAGCTTCGGTGCCGTAAAAGGCCAGCACCTTAAAATCGTTACGAACAGATGGGATCAGTAACGTGAAGTGCGCAGCATTAGCCGGCGCGAACATACGCTTATCCTTAAGCTGAGGGAGGAGACAAAACACGAAGCCCAAGCCATACCGAGCCTGAGCAACCTGAATCTCAGAGCACGCTGACAAAATGGCAAAAAAAATTGATATAGGAAACAGCCTGATATTTGTCAAGGTTTCCTCTACGAAGCGACAGAGAAAAAGACAGAGAAAAGGATGTCGAGTTCATTTCTAAACTGCGCGGGAGCATTTTGGTTGATTGCAATCGTCAGCGCGGATCGGGCGGGGGGGCGATCAGGAGTTGGAAGCCCTCATCTTTGAGAGGACTGTTCTGATGGGGCGGGCCGATGTTCAGATTTCTTGCGGAGAGGGAGAGTATCGTCGACGCGCGGGTGTCTGTTTCTATTCGTTCTGAACTCTAGCGGGGAGCGATGGGGATGGGGCAAAAATGGGGCAAAACGTACGCCAAACTGCTACAGAGCATTGTGTCTTTGAGGGCATGGCCAGGCTAGCCGGGGTGCAGACGAGGGGTTACGCCCAATCCATCATCGGCGCCACGCTAAAGCGGCGGGAGAGCGGGGCGGGTGTGGCGGTGATTGGGAGCATTGGGGGCACGAAATCGGTGTGGCTGGGAGGTGGGGGAGTTTATCAGGAAAGCCAGACCTGCGACCGCAAGCAGGAGACGCTGCAGCGTGCCTCGTCCTCGCCGAAGTCATTTGGAACGCAGTATTTTTTAAGTAAACTCCGCCACTGCCGACATCAAACCTGCGGTGCTCATTGGGCACGCCGACGAATTTGCAGTCGCATCCAGCGAGTTCTATCTTTGCCTCCTATTTAAATTGGTTTGAATATGACAACTCCACCGTCGGCTCAAGGTGCTCACCTGGTTTCTGGACTCTTGCCTGACCAGGAGTGCGAAGTGCTGGTTGCGCAGCAGCCACTTCTCGAAGACGGCGAGCCGCCGGTCGGCGTGGTTATCCATGCGTACTATCCCGAAGTGCTGCAAGACATTCTGGTTCGTTTGATCAAACTGCCCGAGCGCTTGCATCTCTACGTGACTTTCGTGGCGGGAGGTGACGATGCGGTAAGTGCTCGACTGGCGGCCAGCGGATTGAGTTATTCGCTATACCGGGTACCCGATCTTGGGGGGGACGTTTTGCCGTTCCTGCGCATGCTGCCGTTTTTGCGCGCCGATAACATCCGCACGCTGGTCAAGCTGCACACTACGCGTTCGTTGAACTTGGGCGGGGCGCAAGAAGGGGGCCTTGAGCTGCTCGATGACCTGCTGAACCCCGTACGCTTGCGCCGAGCGGTTGAACGTCTTGCCGAGCCGGTGCATGCACCAATGGTTGGTACTCAACAATACTTGCGGCCGGTCACCAGATCCCTTAGTGAAATCGACCGCACGTTGCTTGTCACCCTCGCCGAGCGTGCTGGTATTGATCCGCAAGAAATCAACGAGGCGGAGTTTTTTGTCGGCAGCCAGTTCATTGCGCGCACTGAAGTGTTTGCGCCCCTGGAACGGATGCAACTGACGGGCAAAGATTTTGAAACTGAACGCGGCCAGCTTGACGGCACGCTGGCACACGTCTTCGATCGATTTTTTGGCGTACTGGCGAATGTTGGCCGAGCGCAGCGGAGCCTCGACCTTTATCAACGCTGGCTAGCGACACGGCAATTGGCTGCGGTCGAGTTGGAGGGGTTACCCGCTCGACTGGCGAGCTGGCCGCGGCAACCGGACGTGTTGATCGTGTTGACCGATACCACCGGTGACATTGAATTGTTGCGTTCCAGTTTGAACAGCATCGACCGCCAGCTGTATAAGGCCGCGGCGATTGTGGTGCTCTCGAATGCCGAACCGGTAGACGTGACGCCTGCGGACAATCTTGCCTGGCTACCGCTGGCTGAATCCTGGCCGAGCCAGCTCAATCAGCTGCTGCAGGAAATCGACGTTGACTGGATCTACCTGCTGCGGGGCGGCGACGAACTTGATCCCCACGCGCTGCTTTTACTCGCCGAAGGCATCGCCCTCAATCCCGGTGTCAGCGCTTGCTACAGTGATGAAGACGCGCTGACCGCTTCCGGTTGCCAGGGGCCGGTATTCAAGCCGGATCTGAATCTGGACATGTTGCGCAGTTATCCGTATGTCGGCCGAGCATTGGCTTTCAGTCGCGAGGCGGCGCTGGCTGTTGATGGCTTCGATCCCGCCTTCAGCGAACTGGCGCCGCATGATCTGCTTTTTCGGCTGATCGAAACCCATGGGCTCGGCACGGTCGGGCACTTCGCCGATGTGTTGGTGCACCAGACAATCAGCTTCTCCCAGTGGCTCGCAGAACCCCAGGTGATCGCCAATTCGGCGGCCATTCTCGAGGCGCACTTGCTGCGCCTGGGCGTGGCTCATGAGCTGCAGGCCGGACCTTTGCCAATGGCTAACCGTGTGATCTACCAACACGCCGAGCAGCCTTTGGTGTCCATCCTTATTCCCACCAAGGACTGCCTGCCGATGCTGCTGCGCTGCATCGAAAGTATCATTGAGAAGACCCGCTATACCCATTACGAACTGCTCATCGTTGACAACAACAGTGAAACCGCCGAAGCCCGAGACTGGTTCAGCGGCATGGAGCAGCTGGATGACGCCAAAGTGCGCATCCTGCGTTACCCGCACCCGTTCAACTACTCGGCAATCAACAATTTCGCCGCCAGCCATGCCCGTGGCGAATATCTGGTGCTGCTCAACAATGACACCGCGATCATTGATGGCGACTGGCTTGGTGCAATGCTCCATCACGCCCAGCGACCGGAAGTGGGGATCGTCGGTGCCAAATTGTTATTCGTCGACGGGACTATTCAGCATGCAGGCGTGGTCCTCGGTCTGCGTGGCGTTGCCGACCACCCGTTTATCGGCGACTCGACGCAGTCCAACGGCTACCTGCATCGCTTGCACCTTGATCAGAACTACAGCGCGGTCACCGCCGCCTGCCTGATGATCAGCACCGAGCTGTACCGTGAAGTGGGTGGAATGGACGAGGTCGATCTGGTCGTTTCCTTTAACGACGTGGATCTGTGCCTGAAAGTCGGCCAGGCTGGCCGATTGATTGTCTGGACGCCGTATGCAGTGGTCGTTCACGAAGCCAACGTGAGCCAGAGCAAGGTCGACAAAAACAAGGAGCAAGCCAAGCGCCAGCGCTTCCAGCGCGAACAGTCGGTGATGTACCAGCGTTGGCTCGCGCAGATCGCCAACGATCCGGCCTACAACCGCAACCTGACGCTGGAGGGTGGCGGCTTCTCCTCGAAATATCGCACCGACACGGACTGGCACCCGTTCGCCAGTCGTGAGTTGCCGCACGTGCTGTGCCACCCGCTCGACTCTTTCGGCAGTGGACATTATCGAGTGCGTCAGCCCTTCGCTGCGCTGAAAGCCGCGCAATTGATCGGCGGGGCGGTGCGCGAAGAGGGGCTGCAACCGACAGAACTGCAGCGCATGGCGCCGGACACGATCATTTTCCAGGGGCAACACACAACGCCGCACCTGGAGTTCATGCAGAACACCAAGACATTATCCAATGCCTTCAAAGTGTACGAGCTGGATGACTATATCCTCGACGTGCCCGCCGGCAACTTGCACCATGATGTGCTTCCCAGGGACATCGCCAAGCGCGTGAAGAAGGCCTTGGCGCTGTGCGATCGGCTGGTAGTCTCGACCCAGCCGCTGGCCGATGCGCTGCAGGGGTTCAACCCCGACATCAGAGTTGTGGAAAACCGCCTGCCCGGCCATTGGTGGAGCGGTCTGGTCGGCCAGCGCCAACAAGGCAGCAAGCCTCGGGTCGGCTGGGCCGGCGGTTCGAGTCACAGCGCCGACCTGCAAGTGATTGCCGAAGTGGTGCGTGAACTGGCAGGGGAGGTGGAATGGGTGTTCATGGGGATGTGCCCGCCGGCGCTGCGCCCTTATGTCCATGAGTTTCACAGGGGCGTGGATATTGAAAAGTACCCACAAAGACTGGCCGGCTTGAACCTCGATCTGGCTCTGGCGCCGCTGAAAGACAATTTTTTCAACGCCTGCAAAAGCAATTTACGGTTGTTGGAATACGGCGCCTGCGGCTTCCCCGTGATCTGCTCGGACATCCTCTGTTATCGCGGCGACTTGCCGGTGACGAGGGTCAGGAACAGAGCGCAAGACTGGATTGCGGCGATTCGCGAACATCTCGCTGAACCCGATGCCAGCGCCAAGGCCGGAGTTGCGCTGCGTAGCGTGGTGCTCGATAACTGGATGCTCAAAGGCGAACATCTGTTGGCGTGGCGAAGTGCCTGGCTGGCGGATTGAATGAGAGGCCTGCCTCACGGCAGGCCGTCAACCTGCACTAATCCGCTCGATAGCCCGCACCAACGCCGGTCGCTTCTCCAGCCACTCGGACTTGGTTATTCCCAGCAAAACCACATCGATCCGAACGCCATCCTTGACCACATTCTGCCGTCGCACACCCTCAACCTCAAAGCCGAACTTCTGGTGCATCTTGACCACGGCGGAATTGCTCGCCAGCACTTCACAATTCAACTTCTCCAGCCCGACAACATCGAACGCGTAATCCAGCATCCAGAACTCGATAACACTGCCCAGCCCTTTCCCCTGCAAATTCACGTCGAGATAAAACGCCCAGTCCGCGCTTTTATGCTGAGCGTTGATTGCATTAAGCGCAACCACGCCAACCCCCAGATCGTCCTTGAGCACCACAAACACCTGCTGACGAGCATTACCCTTCAGGGACGACAGCCAATTCGCATGTTCCTGCTCGGAAATTTCGTGCGAGGTGTACATGTATTTGCGCACATCTTCCTGATTGCGAAGGGTGCGTACATGCGCCTGGATCGTGGGGCTGGCGTCGGTCAGAGGGATGAACTGCATGGAGATTCCTTGTGTCGCGCCGGTTCGAAGCTGAACCGGCACTGTCGATGATGCATGAGGCTGAAGATTATTCTGCCACCGGCACGGCAATCCATTCACTCAGCACTTTCTGATATTTGCCGGTGACCTTGCTTAAATGTAGCCACTGATCGACATACAGTTTCCAGCTGATGTCATCGCGCGGCAGCAAATACGCCTTTTCACCGTATTGCATGAACTGGCTCGGGTTGACCGCACACAATCCCGGCTTGAGCTTCTGCTGGTACAGCGCTTCGGACGCGTCGGTGATCATCACGTCGGCCTTGTTGTCGAGCAGTTGCTCGAAGATCGTCACGTTGTCGTGCAGCGCCAGTTGCGCCTTGGGCAGGAAGGCGTGAACGAAAGCTTCGTTGGTGCCTCCGGCCGGCTCGACCAGACGCACATTCGCCTGATTGATCTGCTCGATGCTCTGGTACTTGGCCTGCTCGGCGCAGCGCACCAGCGGGATCTTGCCGTCGACGTCGAGGGTGTTGCTGAAGAAGGCTTTTTTCTGCCGCTCCAGCGTCACCGAAATCCCGCCGACGCCGATGTCGCACTTGCCGGCCTGCATATCGGGCATCAGGTTTTTCCAGGTGGTTTGCACCCATTCGACCTTCACCCCGAGACTGTCCGCCAGCGATTGCGCCATGGCGATGTCGATGCCTTCGTATGCACCGTCGGTGCGTTTGAAAGTGTAAGGCTTGTAGTCGCCGGTGGTGCAGACGCGAAGTTCGCCTTTTTGCTGAACGGCGTCGAGGTGGGAAAGTTTCTCCTCTGCATGAGCCGCAAAACTCAGCGACAGGAGTGTGCCGAGCAACATTGTATTTTTTATCGTTCGCATGTTTATCGGGCTGGCCTGATGTAGGGAATGCCAGTTTAGAGCGTAAGACCGGTCATCAGGCAACCCCGGTCAGGCACTCAGTGCATCCGCCAACGCCTTGGCTTGTTGATTGGCTGTATCCCGCGAAGATAGATCGACGTCCGCGCCAAGCAGGGTTTTCTCAACAATCAGCGCGTGCACATCGCTCACCCCGATGAACGCCAGCCATGCTTCGACGTAAGGCTTTTGAAAGTCGAAACGTACGGCCGGAGTAATCGATTGCGCCGAGAAATCCATTCCACGCGCATAAGCGACCACAGCTGTTTTGCCCTTGAGCAGACCTTGCAAGCCGTGCTCTGGATCGAAGCTGAACAGAATGCCATTCTGGGATACCAGATCGATGAAATGCTTGAGCTTGTAAGGAATGCTGAAATTCCACAGCGGCACCGACAGCACTATGAAATCTGCGCGGTGCAGAGGGGCGGCGAGTGCTGCAAAAGCGTCCCAGGCCGATTGTTGCGCCGCAGTCAGGGGCGTGCCGTTGATCCCCGCGTACTTGGCGTTCAACACCTCGTCATCTAACTCCGGAAGTTGGCAGTCCCACAGGTCGAGGGTTTCCAGCTGGGTGTCTGGATTATTTTGTTTAAAGCGGCTGATGAAACTATGGGCGATTTCCAGTGACGCGGAGCGCTGTTTGCGCGGCGAGCATTCAATGTGCAGAAGGGTGGTCATGGGGAGTCTCGATTAACGATGGGAATCGAGGCATTGCAACATAGCTGGCCGCGAACTATAAATCGTAAATAATTCAGCCATTGATCACATATCTCACTATGTTCGACGCCCTGTTGCTCAAGACGTTTGTCACCGTTGTCGATGAGGACGGCTTCGGCCGTGCCGCGCAAAAGCTGCATTTGACCCAATCGGCGGTCAGCGGCCATCTGCGCCGACTCGAGGAGCAGGTCGGTAAACCGCTGCTCAAACGCACCACCCGATCCCAGCAATTGACCGCCGATGGCGAGCGCTTGATCGCCTATGCGCGCACGATTCTGGCGCTGAACCGCGATGCCTGGGCGCAACTCACGCGCGCGCCGTTTGAAGGGCGAGTGCGCATCGGTGTGTCAGAGGATTTCGTCGAGGCGCGGCTGTTGCGCGCGTTGCAGGACTGCGCGGCCGCGCATCCGGGCATGCAGATCGACGTGCAGGTGAATATTCCCGGCACGTTGCTCAAGCACATGAAGCAGGGCGATCTGGAATTGGTGATCGGTTCCGTGTGCGAAACCAGCGAGCCGGGTTTATTGCTCTGGCAAGAACCGCTGGTATGGGCGTGGTCGGCGCAACCTATGCTCGCGTTGCCGACGCCGTTGCCGCTGGCGCTGTTCCCCGAGCCGTGCCCGTATCGCGAAGCGGCGCTGACCCGTCTGGCTCAGGCCGGCATTGCCCAGCGCACCACCATGCTGTGCGCCAGCACCGCTGGCCTGCGTGCTGCCGCGTTGGCCGGTTTCGCCGTAGCACCCATGGCCGCCAGTCAGCTTGGGCATGGCCTGACGGCGCTTGGTGCTGAGCTGGGCTTGCCGCCATTGCCGGACGCGCAGTTTCGTCTGTTTAGCGCCGAGCATGCCGATGCACAAATGATCGCCGCGCTCTCGCGGGTGATCGTCGAATACTGCTCGACGCGGCGCCAGTAACGCCTCTTACAAGCCCAGGCCTTCCTGCACCACTTGCAGCAGGTTGTTTTCCGTCAACGCAATCGCATCCAGTTGTTGCCCGCTCTCGATTGTCTGCAACCACCAGTGGCTCTCGCCATGTTCATCGACCGTGCGCAGCAGCGACGCATCTTCGCCCGGCAATTTGATCTGTACGCGACCGGCGCCGTCCGCGGTGAAGCGTTCGATGGGATCAAACGTCAGGCTGTGGTGGTTGGCTTCGATCAGTAGCTGGTCGATGGCGTAGTTATGCGGCTCGCCGTCCGGCGACGTTTCGCATACATGGGTAGGAACGCGTCGAATTTTCAGTCCGACTTCGGTGACCGGTTGCAACCAGGCTTCGATGCGGTGGTACAGGTCGTAGACCAGCGCTGGCCAGCAATCGATGTCCAGTTCGGCGCTGGTGATTTCGTCAGCATGGGTGTGCCGGGTTTGTTTGAGTTTCGCGGCGAGTTCGTCTGCTTTACTCATGTCGGTTCCCTAGGGTGATTTGACTTAATCGTAGTCCTTTCAAAGTAATGCAGGTTTTGTCCTGCGTCATGCGCTTGCAACACATGCGTGACTCAATACCCTCTGACCCAGTGTTGGTCAGTCACGGAAACCACGGACGCAGGCGTCCCAAGGAGCGGGAACATGAAAAAACTTCTTACAATTATGGCCCTGATTGCGCTGACGGTCGGCGGCATTGGCGTGAGTTCGGCGCGCCAGTCGCAAACCAGCCAAGCGCCAGCGGAGTCAGTGGCGGGGGTGTTCGATTACTACCTGCTGACGCTGTCGTGGTCGCCGACGTTCTGTCTGACCCACAAGGACGACGCGCAATGTTCCGGCAAAGGCTACGGATTTGTCCTGCACGGTTTGTGGCCGCAATACGCCAAAGGCGGCTGGCCGGAATCCTGCCCGCCGGTAACCAACCTTTCGGCGGCGGAAACGGCCAAAGGTTTGACGTTATTTCCAACGAAAAAGCTGCTTGATCATGAATGGGCCAAACACGGCACATGCAGCGGCCTCGGCGCGATGGGCTATCTGGATGCATCTGATAAAGCCGTTGCAGCAGTGAAAGTCCCCGAGGAACTGCAACCGTTCAGCACCTCGTATTACTTCGAGGCGCAGGAAATTGCCGACCTGTTTCGCAAGAGCAACCCCGGCATCGCGGCGAACGGTATCGCGGTCATTTGTAACGGCCCGGAGCTGTCGGAAGTGCGCGTGTGCATGGGCAAGGATCTGCAATTCGGTACATGCGGCAAAGGCGTGAAAACCCAATGCCGGGCAGGGGATATCCGGGTTCCGCCATCGCGCTGATGGAATGACAGACAGTTGAACAAGAAGGGCGTCCAGATGGACGCCCTTCTTGTTTTCGGATTTGAAGCGCTAGGCTACTTCGCGCATGCTTGCGCGCA
Source organism: Pseudomonas sp. TWP3-2 (assembly GCF_049897765.1). NCBI lineage: Bacteria > Pseudomonadati > Pseudomonadota > Gammaproteobacteria > Pseudomonadales > Pseudomonadaceae > Pseudomonas > Pseudomonas sp. TWP3-2. Next base: position 59,623 of record NZ_JAFCWW010000013.1, read on the forward strand.
AATGGACTAGCACTTCTCACGCAAGGAGCCTTCATGAGCGGTAAACCAGCAGCCCGAGTCACCGATCCAACATCCTGCCCACTGCCGGGACACGGTACCAACCCGATTGCCAGCGGCTCGCCCGATGTAAATTTCGACGGTTTGGCGGCGGCGCGATTAACTGACAAATCCGCCTGCGGCAGCCCGATCACGGGCGCTGTATCTTCGACGGTGTTTATCAATGGTTTGAACGCCGCGACACTGGACAGTACCGGTGGCCACGGCAACGTGATTATTGGTGGTTCCGGCACGGTCATCATTGGCGACACCGTAGTCGTCGCGCCTTTCAGCGGCCTGCAGTCCATGCCAGTGCACTTCACCGACCGATTGAAACTGGTCAACGACGTGACCGGCGAACCGATGCCCAACCATCCGTACATGATTCAGCGCGCGGACGGGCGCATGGAGCCTGGCGTTTCTGACTCTTCTGGATTCACGCACACAGTCAGCTCGCATCTTCCTGAAACCATCAAGCTGTTTTTGGAGGAGTGAGGCATGGCTGCTGAAACGGTGACGTGTGAGAAAGGCAACAACTACAAGCTGCACAAGGAACATGCGCTGACGAATAAGAAGGATGTCAGTGATAAGGCTGTTCCGGTGGAGAGCACTAAAGCGATTGTTGTGTTTATCGGGGGCGCTGGGGATAAGGAGAGTTATTATTTTTCAGGACCATATGAAAATATCCTGGAAGCGCGGGATAAATTCGATGTCCGCACACAAAAGTTGATAAAAGACGGCAAGTACAAGTCTGAGTGGTTGGGCTACAACGAGGTCAGGGGGAAACAAGACATTCAGCGGCATGTTCTGAGCCTGATTCCGTACAAAAGCTGTCCTGTCTACATAGTTGGACATAGCCTCGGCGGCTGGAATGGCGCTCATCTGACAAAAATAATGTCGGAATGGGGTTATAGAGTACAGATGTTGGTCACCCTTGATCCGGTGGGTGAAGGGGCGTTGGTCTGGTTGGGCTCGGACATCTATCGCGAGCGTCCTGCCCCGGTCGCTGTCGACTGGATCAACGTAAAGGCTACACCCAGCAAGAAAGATCAGTCAGATGGGGTAGCTGAATTTGGTGAAAAATGGCTGATCTCTTGTGGGCCTTCAATAAATGCCAATGTCGACGCGAATCATGCAAATGCATTCGGGCTTTTCACGGCGCGTATCGCCGGTGACAAATCGGCAAGTGACCTGTTGTTTGAGGCAATCATGAAGGAGTTCCCGTGATGCAGAAAGGTCTCCTGTGCGTGCTTCTAATTATTTGCTCGGGCTGCGCGAAAGATCACACCAAGCCTCCAGCAAATTTGAGTTTTCTATCTGTTGAAAGAGAAGGCAGCCTCAGTTTGTATGCCATCAAGTATCAGTCGGATGTTGATGTGCTGGATCTATTTGATCGAGGAGAAAGACAAGGCATGGTCTCAGGCAAGCTCAAGTGCGCTTTGGGAGAAGACCAGGATTTCTCGCCTGGCAAATCTTTGCGATTTTCTGCATTCGGCTTGATAGAGTCTGAAAGAAATGAAGGTAATCAGGCGAGATTCACGTATTTCACCAGCGCGTTCGTTACCGAGACCTCCAGTAGCCGTAGTTCGGAAAGAAATCTGTCACCGGCAGAAATCAACCAGCTCCTCTCCGGCAAACAACAAATCCCCTGCAAAGTCGTCGTCACCGCCTACGGCTACAATCCCTACTACTCAAACACCATGAATATCCCGGTCGCTGATCTACTGCGCGAAGTCAATAAGCCCTGAGCTCACTGTTGACGGGAGGGCGAGCAAATCCCTCCCGCAACTGTCGAAAAAATATTTCCCCAAACCCGTCATCCATTTCCCCCTCGCGCCGATACCCACAACGTCGGGCCAATCGCGGTCGTACTTGTTTGCCCCGCGCCCCCCGGTGAACTACGCTCACCACAACCAAGGGTTTCGGGCTTTGGCCCCTGTCGTACCTGCCCAGGACATGCTTTTGCCTATCCCCATTCACGATCCGCATCAGGCCCCCGGTGGCACGTTGAAACGGCTGCCGCTGCGTAAAGCGGCGGCGCTGTTTATCGTTGCGGTGTGTTTGTGTCTGTTCGGTTTGCTGTACCTGCAACTGGAACAGTCGCGGCGCCAGGATCTGGCGATTGCGCAGATGGCATCGGCTAACTTGACCCGGGCGATGGCGCAACAGGCTGAAGACACTTTTCTGGCTGCCGATCTGGTGCTGACCAGTCTGGTCGACTGGATCGAAGACGATGGCTACGGCGCAACGCAAAAGCCGCGTTTGCAGAAAACCCTGGCGCGGCGCGTGCAGCAACTCGAGCAGTTGCACGGCATGTTTCTGTTCGACCGTAACGGGCAGTGGGTGATTACCTCGTTTCCTGACTTGCCGCGCGGCAACGGCGTGGCGGATCGCGAATACTTCAAGTTTCACCAGCAGAATGTCTCTGCGGTAGCGCACATCGGCCCGGCGATTCGCAGTCGCGAAAACGGTGAATGGATCATCCCGATTTCCAAACGCGTCAATGACCGGCTGGGCAACTTTCAAGGCGTGTTGATGGCCGGCATCAAGATGTCGTACTTCGACCAGTTCTTCAAAAGCTTCAGCCTCGACGACAACGGCACGATGTTCCTCGCGTTGACCGATGGCACCTTGCTCGCGCGTCGACCGTTCGTTGAATCGCTGATTGGCACCTCGATGGCGCAAAACGAGATTTATCAGAAGCTGTTGCCCAATGCCCCGGCGGGCACGGCGATGATCGAATCGGTGTTCGACCGCGTCATGCGCCTTTACGGCTATCGGCAATTAGCGGCGTATCCATTGGTGGTTGCGGCCTCGTCGTCGCGTGACACGATTTTGCAGAGTTGGCATGCCCGGGCGTTTCAATCCAGCGTGATCGTGGCGTTGGTGATGCTCGGGGTGGGGCTGTTTGGCTGGGTGTTCATTCATCAAGTGCGTGATGGTGAGCGGATCGAGAAGAACTTGCGCAAGGCCCAGCGTGCGCTGGAACTGATTGCGACCCACGACAGCCTGACCGGCCTGGCCAATCGGCGTCTGTTCGAGCGTTCGCTGGATATCGAGTTCGCCCGTGGCGCGCGGCAGTCGAGCCCGGTGAGCCTGATCATGCTCGATATCGATTTTTTCAAGCGCTATAACGACGCCTATGGCCATGTCGCTGGTGACCATTGCCTGACTCAGGTGGCGCAGGTGGTCAAGGGCTGCTGCCAGCGCAAGTCCGATCTGGCGGTGCGGTATGGGGGCGAGGAATTCGCAGTGTTGCTGCCGGACACCGACATCAACGGGGCGCTGGCGATCGCCGGGCAGATCCGCCGCAGCGTCATGGACAAGCACATCACTCACAGTGGTTCGCCCACTGGATATCTCACCGTGAGTCTGGGCTGTTATTCGTTTATCCCACGCGGTAACGACAGCATTGAAGTGTTCATCCAGCGTGCCGATGCGGCGTTGTATCAGGCGAAAAACGCCGGACGCAATCGCGCCGCAGTGCTGTCGATGGATGGGGGAATTGGCGAGCTGCTGCGCTCGGATCGCTGATCACGAGCGCAATCAAAACCGACCATGCTGCTCACTTTGGCCGGCTCTTGTTCGTTCAGCCGCCAGTGCCACCGCCGGCACCGCCCGTCCCGCCGCCCGCCGAGCCGGTGCCGCCACCAGCACCCGAACCTGAGCCACTGGCGCCGCCATTGGTGCCGGTGCCGCCGCTGCCGGAATTACCGCCAGAAGGCGCGCCCGGCGTGTTGTCCGGCGGCATGGTCGAGCCGCTGGTAGCGCCGGATTTGGTGCCGGTCGCATCAGCGCCGTCGTTGGCAGCGAAGGTGGCGGCGGAAGCCGTGGCCAGCAGGCCGGCCAATAACAACGAAGTAAATTTGCGCGTCTTCATGGTACGTCTCCAAAAAGGGGATTTACCTGATATTGGTCTGACGCGTGAAAGGCTTGGTGCCAGCCATGTGACGAGCGGTCATCCATGTCGGTGCCCAAGTGGCCTACTCGTCTTCCGGGAGATTGGCTATTTGTCTGAACCCGCCTCGGGTCTAACGTAGCCACACATTCACTTGCCCCGGAGCACAACCATGAAACCTCGTATCGATTTCTACACCGCCTCCCCAGATGCACTGAAAGCGATGATCGCGTTGGAGACCGCCGTATCCAAACTGCCACTGGAAAAGACCCTGATCGAACTGGTCAAGCTGCGCGCCTCGCAGATCAACGGCTGCGCCTTCTGCATCGACATGCACACCGCCGATGCGATCAAGGGTGGCGAAACCCCGCGTCGCCTGTTCGCCGTGACGGCCTGGCGTGAAGCGCCGTTCTTCACTGAGCGTGAACGCGCTGCATTACTGTGGACCGAATCGCTGACCCAATTGAGCCTGACCCACGCGCCAGATGAGGATTACGAAGCCGTCGCCGCGCATTTCTCGCCAAAAGAAATGGTCGATCTGAGCGTGGCGATCAGCACCATCAACAGCTGGAACCGCCTGGCCGTAGGCTTTCGCAAAACCCCGCAGGCCTGAGTGATCAATGGGCATCGGCACTCGGCGCGGCCGGAGTCCGAAGCTTGCATCCATCATCATGATCCAGCGCAAACCGAGCGTGTCATGTCGGCCGTCAGCTGCTTGCCTTGACCCAGTTTCCAGGCGTGGTGCCGGTCAAGGCTCTGAAGAAAGCGATGAACGCGCTATCGCTGGCAAACCCCAGTTCAAAGCCGCAGTAACTGAGGCTGCGTCCGAGGGTCAGTAGCTCCATCGCGCGCATCAGTCGCCATTGTTGGCGCCATTGCTGATAGCTCATGCCGGTCTCGCGCTGGAAGATTCGGCCGATGGTGCGGCTGCTCGCGCCGATTTGTTGCTCAAGCTGTTGCAGTTCCGGTGGCAGGCGCTCGGGTGTGGCCAACAGGGACGCCAGGCGCTTGTCATTCGGCAGCGGCAAGAGCATCGGTTGATGCGTCGCGTCGCGGATTTCGTTCAGGCTCAACGCCAGCAAGTGGACGAATTTGCCCCGTTGCCAATCAGTGTCGAAGTCGGCCATCGCCATCGGTTCCAATACCGCTCGTAACAACGAACTCACTTCAATCACGCACACCTGTTGTGGCAGGTCGCGGCATAGCTCAGCGGTCAGGTAGATGGAGCGGTAGTCCACGCTGCGCTGCATCACTGCGCGATGAATGATGCCGGGGGGAATCCATGCCGCGCGCGAAGGTGGCAGCAGACACAATTGCTCCGCCAGCGTGATGCGCGTGCAGCCTTCGCGGGTGTAGAGCAATTGTCCGCGCTGATGTTGATGCAGCCCGGAGTCATGGTCGCCGAGGGCGGCTGCAATGCCGATCACCGGCGCTTCGAACAGGTCGGGATCAAATGTTGCTGTTGCATCAAGCCACGCCATGATTTGTCCGATTTAAACGATAAGTTGGCAAAGTCTGGATAGTACGCCAAGTGCGGCTCTTTAAACTCCTCGCGGTTCAACTTGAGGAGTGACACGCAAATGAACAGTCGCCGTCTTTTGGTGCTGGCAATTGCATTGCTGATGTTTCCGCAGATCGCGCAGACCCTGTACAGCCCGGCGCTCGGCGAAATCGGCCGAGCCTTTGGTGTCGGCCCGCAGGCGGCCGGGCAGACTGCGTCGGTGTATTTTCTGGCATTTGCCGTGGGTGTGGTGACGTGGGGCCGGGTGTGCGACTTGATCGGACGTCGACCTTCGATGCTTGCCGGGCTGGCGATTTACGCACTGGCGTCGGTCTGGGCACTGAGTGTCAGCAGCTTCACGGGGCTGTTGATGGCTCAGGCGATGGGGGCATTCGGGGCGGCGGTCGGCTCGGTGGTGACGCAAACGTTGCTGCGTGACCGCTTTGAGGGGGTGCAACTGTCGCAGGTGTTTTCGCTGGTAGGCATGGCGCTGGCGGCCAGTCCGGCGCTCGGCCTGTTCAGTGGATCGATGCTGGTCCAGAGCTTCGGTTATCGCGGCGTGCTCGGCGCCTTGTTGTTGCTGGCACTGGGCTTGTGGTTCTGGAGTTGGGGCGCTTTGCCGGAAACCCGTCCACCTCAACAGACGTCTGCCGGTCTGATCGAAACGCTCGCACGGATGCTGCGGGATTGGTCGATCTGGCGCTCGGCTGTTTGCGTCGCCTCATTCAACATCGCGTTATTCAGCTATTACAGCCTCGGCCCGTTCATGTTCGAGCGACTTGGCCTGAGCGCGTCCGCGTTCGGTTACAGCGGTGTAGTGCTGGCGTTGGGCTCGGGGTTTGGAGCATGGCTGAACAAACGTCTGCTGCGTCGAGGGTTCAGTGCACTGCAATTGATACGGTTCGCCGCGCTCGTCGGTTTGACCGGCGGCGTCGGTGTATGGCGGTTGCAAGACAGCGGCGTATTCGTACTGCCAATGGTGCTGGTGGTGCTGGCTTTCGGCATGGCGATCCCGAATATTCTTGGTTCGGCGCTGGCCAATTACGCAGATCGGCGCGGCACCGCAGGGGCGTTGTTGGGCTTGCTCTACTACCTGCTGATTGGTGGCGGATTGATGCTCGCGGCCTGGAGCCAGGCACTCGGGGAAACCCTGATGGTGTGCAATGGCATTGTGTTGCTGCTTGTTTTTGGTGCCAGGAAAGCATTTGTTTAAAAAATGTAAGCGTTGTAGGACGCGTCTTGCATTTGTGTAGGAAGGCTCTGACTATCACGGCTATTGATGGCATGGCATTACGCCAGTTGATTGCAAGGATGTTGAGTGCCGTATTCGTTCTGCGCTGTACCTCGTCGTAATTGTCTGCCTCGTCCGCTGTTGTCGGCCTTGCTGTTGAGTGTGTGTGCACCCAGCGTATTCGCCGCTGAACCAGTCGCTCCGGGTCAGGAGGTACTGCGCCAGCAACAACAGCAACAGCGCGATCTGCAACAGCTTCAGCTCGAGCAGAGAAAGCGCCAACTGGAGCGCGGCGCTTTCGGGCCGGCACCGGTCACTCCGGTGCTTGCCGAATCGGTCAAACCTGATGAACGCTGCTGGCCCTTGAGCGGTACGCGCATCGGCGGCGTTACGCTGATCGACAGCGAAAAACTCAACGCACGGATCAAGCCGCTGTTGGCGCCGTGCATGGGCGTTGGCCAGATCAATCACCTGCTGGCGACCATCACCGCGCTCTACGTCGAGCAGGGCTACATCGCCAGCCGCCCGTACCTGAGCAGCGCGCCAGTCGCCGGGCAGTCGCTGGATATTCTGGTCGACGAGGGCTACATCGAAGCCATCGAACTGGCTGACCAGAGCCTGCCGGTATCATTGGGCGGCGCGTTCCCCGGCATGCTCGGCAAGCCGTTGAACCTGCGCGATCTGGAGCAGGGCCTCGATCAACTGAACCGCTTGCGCTCAGTCGATCTGACCGCTGACATCGCCCCCGGCAGCCAACCCGGCGCGTCGAAAATCATCCTGCGTTCGCGCACCTCCGGCCAGTCACGCTGGACGCTCGGAGCCGGCATCGACAACCTCGGCAGTGCCAGTACCGGGCGTGATCGCGACACCCTCAGCCTGAGCCTCGACAGCCCGTTGCAACTCAACGATCTGTTGAGTTTGAGCGCCAGCGACACACTCAATCAGGGCGATCGCTACAGCCGCAACGCCAGCCTGTATTACGCGATTCCTTACGGCTACTGGACCTTCAGCACCTTTGCCAGCCACGCCGAATATCGCGCACCGTTCAAGCTCAGCAGCCTGACTCTCCACAGCACTGGCATCACCGATCAAGTCAGCCTGCGTGCAGATCGCGTGCTGTGGCGCGACCAGAGTCATCAGCTCAGCGCCAACCTGCAACTGGCGCACAAAGACGTCGACAGCTATCTGGAAAACGTTCGCCTGGGTATTCAAAGCCCGACGCTCACCGTGGCTGAAGCCGGCCTCAATCTGTTCTGGCTCGACCGCGCGGTGTGGAACCTCGACCTCAATTACGCCCAGGGCCTGCGCTGGTTCGGCGCCGACGACGATGCCCAGCGCCAGGTCAACAACCTGCCAAAAGCACAGTTTCGCAAATACCGCGCCGGCCTCAGCCAATGGCGCAACGGCCAGCTCGGCACGCAAGCCTGGCAATGGCAGAGCCAACTGAATTTGCAGTACAGCCCCGATCCGCTGCCAGCCATCGAACAACTGCTCGGCACCGACGATTCCGCCGTGCGCGGTTACCGCGTCAGCAGTGCTTCCGGCGCCAGCGGTGCGATCTGGCGCAACACCTTGCGCCTGCCGCTGCGCAGCGACTTGCCGATGCAGATCACCCCACGGGTTGGCCTCGACCACGGCTGGATCAAGGCTGACCACGGCGCGCAGGGCCAACGCCTGAGCGGCGCCAGTGTCGGTCTCAATCTGGGCTGGAAAAACCTGCAAGTCGATGTCGATTACCAACGCAGCCTCAACACGCCAACCGGCCTGCACAGCGAGCCTGAAACCTGGCTGATGCGGGTCGGTGTGCAGATTTGAGGGCGCAGATATGAATGTCAGTGAACAACCAGCCTCGGATCTGAGCGCGACAGCCGAGGCCTTGATCCCAACGCGCAACGTGATGCCGCACTACACGGAGAGTTATTTATGCCAATGAACACTTTTGCGTTTGATCTTTCCCCACGGGGCAAACTGCGCTGGGCGATTGCCAGCCTGTTCATCGCTGCACACCTGCCGAGCGCTGTGGCCGGCGGTGTGGTGGTCGCACCCGGCCCCGGCGGCACCGCGCAATTGCAGACTCAGGGCGGCGTCCCGATCGTCAACATCGTTGCGCCCAACGGCTCGGGCCTGTCGCACAACCAGTTCCTCGACTACAACGTCGACCGTCAGGGGCTGGTGCTGAACAATGCATTGCAGGCCGGGCAATCGCAGCTCGCCGGGCAACTGGCGGCCAACCCGCAATTGCAGGGCCAGGCAGCGAGCGTGATCCTCAACGAAGTGATCAGCCGCAACCCGTCGGCCATCAACGGCGCGCAGGAAATTTTCGGTCGCGCCGCTGATTACGTGCTGGCCAACCCGAACGGCATTTCGGTGAATGGCGGCAGTTTCATCAACACCCCGAACGCCAATCTGGTGGTCGGCCGTCCTGAATTGAACGACGGCAAACTGCAAGCGCTGAGCACCCGCGATGCGACGGGCCAGTTGCAGATTCAAAGTGGCGGCCTGCGCAATGGCGAAGGCGCGATCAACCTGATCGCGCCTCGCATCGACAGCCAGGGCGCAATCACTGCGCGTGATCAATTGAACCTCACGGTGGGGCGCAATCAGGTGGATTACGCCAGCGGTCAGGTCAAAGCAGTCGATCCGGCGGGCAACACCACCGACCAGCGCATTGATGCCAGCCTGTTCGGCGCGATGCAGGCCGGGCGCATCAACATCGTCAGCACTGCTGAAGGCGCAGGCGTGCGAGTTGGCGCGGTGCAAGTGGCTGGGCGTGACGGCGTGCAGATTCGTTCGGCGGGTGATTTGAGCGTCAGCGGTCAAGCGCTTCCGGACAGCCTCGACGTCACTCGCGCCGGCATTCGCAGCAGCCACGGTGATGTCGGTTTACACAGCGGCAAGGACCTGACGTTGGCTGCCACTGACGTCAGCGCTCGTGATGTGAAAGTCGATGCCAAGCGCAACCTGACCCTGAGCACCGTCGAAAGCCGCAAGCTGCAAGAGACGCGCGAAAACTGGAACAACAGCACCATCGGCATCACGTGGGAAACCTACGACCGCACTCAAACCGATAGCGATTCGCGTCAGCACGGCAGTCAGATCATCGCCAGCCGCGACGCGCAGTTGTCTTCCGGCAAAGACACCGAGCTGAAGGCCGCCAAGGTTGAAGCCGCGAAAAATCTCAGCGTGCAAAGCGCCGGCGATTTGCGTCTGAGCGCTGCCACCGAAAGCCACACCCAGACCGATCAAGGCAACCACCGCAAACACCTGTGGAAAGCCGATTGGGACACCAGCAGCGAGGAGCAGCGCAGCGTCACCAGTCAGTTGAAGGCGGGCAACATTGCCCTGCAAACTGCCGCGCTGTTGCGCTCCGAAGGCGCTGAACTGACCAGTGCGGGCGATTTGCAACTGGCCGGCAAACAGGTGGAAATCAGCACCGCCACGCGCACCAATCGCAGCAGCGACAATCGCTATTCCGGCGACTTGGTCGGCGGCGGTTTCTTCGGCAAGACCGGCGACGCCGACAAGGGCCAGACTCAGCATCAGGGCAGCAAAATCAACGCCGCCGGCAAGCTGATCGTCAAGGCTGACGATGTACGCATCAGCGGCAGCCAGGTGCGCGGCGGCACTGAAGCCAGCGTGATCAGCGACAAGGGTTCGCTGGTGATCGACGGCGTGCAAGACACCTCGCACAGCAACAACCATGACAAGGACAGCAAGTTCTTTGGCATCAGCAAAGACGAATCTCGACAGAACAGCAAGGACAGCACCACCGTGCGCAGCGAGCTGGTGTCGGACAGCAACCTCAAGCTCAAAAGCGCCAAGGACATCGAAGTCGCGGGTTCCTCGGTCAAGGCTGGCGGCGCGCTGACGGCTGATGCAGCGGGCGATGTGAACGTGCATTCGACGCAAAACACCCACGACAGCAGCGACAGCACACACACCCGTGGTTTCGATGCCTACGCCAAAGAGCAGACGCCGGAGCAGTACCGTGCCGGTGTGCACTACGAAGACAAGCAGCAAACCGTCACCGTCAATGACGTCAAACAGCAAGGCTCCAGCCTGGCTGGTGGCACGGTGCAAGTGAAGGCCGGTGGCGACGTCACGCTCAAAGGCTCCGAGGTCAAATCCACGGCCGGCGACACCGAGCTGAGCGGCAAAAACGTCTCGCTGCTGGCCGAGCAGGACAGCCACCAAACCGCGACTGACAAAACCAGCACTGGCGGCGGTTTCTACTACACCGGCGGCCTCGACCGTGCCGGCAGCGGCGTCGATTTCGCCCACAGCACTTCGCAAGATTCCGCCAGCAAAACCACCGCGCAAACCAGCAGCGTGCACAGCAGTGGCAGCCTGACGATCAACGCCGACAAGCTGACCACCGAAGGCGCGCAACTCAAGTCCGGCAGCGGGCTGAACATCGCCGCGAATCAGGTGGATAACCGCGCCGCGAGCAACACGGACAGCAGCACCCACACCGAGAGCAACTGGTCGGCGGACATTGGCGCCAATGTCGAATACAAAGATATCGCCCGGCCTATCGCAGGCGCAGTCAAAGATGTGCTCGGCGGCAAGATTCCGGACAAGGATTCCCTCGCCAATATGGGTCAACCGAACGTCGGCATTGATGTGGCGGTCGGTCACGGCAGCGCCAGTACAACCGAGCAAAACAGCAACGCCGTGGTCAGCCGTTTTGACGGCGGCAGTGTGGATGTAAAGGTCGCCGGGACGCTCAACGAGCAAGGCACCCAATACAATGCCAGCAACGGCAAAGTGAACATCAGCGCCGACAAACTTGTCGCCGATGCCGCGAGCAACACCCACAGCAGCAGCGACAAATCGGTCGATGCCAAGGTCGACGTGCGCGTCTACACCAAGACCGGCGAAGACGTGAACGTCGCAGGTTCCGGCGCGGGTGGCAGCAGTCAGTCGAGTAAAGACAACTCCACCGCCGTGGTCGGCGGATATGCCGGCACGCAAGGCGTCAACATCAAAGTCGGCGATGACGCACGTTTCGAGGGCAGCCATTTCAATGGCGGGCAGGGCGGCGTGAGCATCAACACTGGCGGCGATCTGGCGCTCAATCAAGCCAACGATCGTCAGAGCAGCGACAGTTCCAGCCTGCGAGGCAACGCCTCGCTGACGGTTGGCACCTTGCCCGGCACCGACGGCACCAACGTTGATCTCGGCGCCGGATTCCAACTCGATCACACCGGCAAACAAACCACTGACAGCCAGGCGCATGTGGCGAGCATTCAGGGCAACGGCCCGGTGCAACTGAGCAGCGGCGGCAATCAGATCCAGCAAGGCACCAAGATTGATAGCGCTGGCGCCATCGACCTCAAGGCCGTTGGCAAACTTGATCTGCAAGCCGCCGTCGATACGCATGACGCGACTGGCAGCAATCTCGGCGGCGGTCTGAAGGCCGGCGGCAGCAAAACCAGCAGCGAGAAGAGCCGCGATCAGGGCGGTAATCTGAGCGGCAACTTCAACATCGGTCAGGTCAACGAGCACGCGCAGACCCTGACTGGCGGCCAGCTCAACAGCCAGAGCGGCATTGCGTTGAGCGGTGACTCAATTCACCTGCAAGGCACGCAGGTCAGCGCGCCGAACGTCACTCTCGACGCGCAGAAGGGCGGCATCGTTCAGGAGTCGGCGCAGTCCACCGACAGCCGCAACAACTGGAACGTCGCGCTGAATGCCGGCGGCAACCTGAGCAAAAGCACGCCAACTGCGGCCGATGAAAAGGCCAGCAGCGATCACGGCTTCAATGCCGGGGCCAAGGTCGGTGTGGATTATCTGCAAGCCACCAGACAGCAGAACAGTCAAATCAAGGCTGACACTGTGGTGTTGAACAGCGGCGGGGATGTGCAGCTCAGCGGCGCGCCGATCGATGCGCAAAGCGTCAGCGGCAAGGTTGCCGGTGACCTGACGGTCGAGAGCCGTCAGGACATCAGTAACCACGCCAAGGTCGATGTCGATCTGGGCCTGACTGCCAAAAAGACCCCGGCCGACGACAAGGGCAAACTGGCCGGCACCGACTACAAACCGACGCTGAAAGTGGAGGGTGAGTACGCGCACAAAAACAGCGTCACTCAGGCGTCCGGCATCAGCGGCAGCCAAGGCGTAAACCTGAATGTCGGTGGCAACACGCAACTCACCGGCGCGCGGATTTCGGCGACGCAAGGGCAGGTTGATCTGGGTGGTTCGAAGGTCAGCAGCAGCGACCTGACCAACCTCGATTATGCAGTCAAGGCCGGATTGGATCTGCCGCAGAAGACCGACGACAAAGCACCAAAAGTCTCGGTTGAAAACGGCAATCTGAAAGTTGGCCCAGTGACCCTCAGCGGTCATCTGGACACACAAAGCCTGCAAGCCGGGATCGACGAAAAGGGCTAATTCCCCTGTGGGGGTGAGCCTGCTCACTCCCACACAAGGAATACATTGCTTCGCCTTAATACGAAGCATTACTATTCACGCCCCTTCCTCAGCACGCCGCAATCACCCCATGCGCTCCCGCAGACCCGGCTTTTTCGAGCATTACGAAGAGTTGATCGGCACCTGGACCCGTCGCCTGCGTAATCGTCAGCAGGCCGAGGATCTGGCGCACGACACCTTTGTGCGGGTGCTCGAATCGGATTCTTCGGCGGTGCAGCAACCGCGGGCGTATTTGCACCAGACCGCGCGCAACATCGCGGTGGACGGTTATCGGCGGGAGGATCGACGCGGTGCGATGGAGTCGCAGGCCATCGATCACGGGGTGTCGTCGTCCGGCGACCCGGAGCATTACATGCATGCGATCCAGCTGGCCGATTCGATCGAAAAAGCGCTCACGGAACTGCCAGTCAATTGCCGCAGGATTTTCGTCTGGCAGAAGATCGAAGGCCTGACTCAAGCGGAAATCGCCGAGCGCCTCGGCCTGTCCAAGAACATGGTGGAAAAGTATATGATCCGCACCCTGCGGCACCTGCGTGATCGCCTGGACGGGGCGCAATCATGAGCCGCCGTCAGTTTTCCTCCCCAGCCCGACAGGACATTCCATGATGGATACCCGTGATTGCGCGTGCGGGCCGACAACGGTGCGCGATGAGGCGGCACGCTGGTTTGTGCGTTTGCAGGAGCCAGCCGTCAGCGCCGACGAGCAGCAGCGCTTCGAGGCGTGGCTCAGCGAACATGCGCAGCACCGTGATGAATTCCAGTTGCTGCAAGGCTTGTGGTCGGCCGCTGATCTGCTGCCTGCGCCACGCCTTAAAGCGCTGTGCGAAACCCCTGCGAAACCTCGGCCATGGATGCGATATGCAGTCGCCGCCAGTGTGCTGACGGTTGCCCTCGGATTCGGATTATTCAGCGGTCTGAATCATCCGGACGGCTACAGCGCCGAATTCGCCACAGCGTCGGGCGAGCGCAAACACGTGGCGCTGCCGGACGGTTCGCTGATCGACCTCAACAGCCGCAGCCATCTGAAAGTGCGTTATGAAAAGGATCGCCGCGTCATCGAGCTGACGGCGGGCGAAGCCATGTTCAGCGTCGAGCACGATACGGCGCGCCCGTTTGTGGTCGAGGCCGGCAGCAGCAAGGTTACGGTCACCGGCACCCGCTTCGATGTACGCCGCGACCTGACACAAACCCGGGTTGCGGTGGAGCAGGGCACGGTCAAGGTGCAGGGGCGAGGTGCGCCGGATGACCGGTTCGTCAGCTTGACCGCAGGCCTCGGTACGCGGGTTGATGCGCAAGGCGTGGTCGCCTCGGCTTATGCGGTCAACCCGGCGCAAATCACCGCGTGGCGCAGCGGCAAACTGGTGTTCAACAACGCCAGCCTCGCTGAGGTCGCCGAAGAAGTATCGCGTTATCGCGACAAACCGCTGAAAGTCGCCAACCCGACGGTGGCCAACCTGCGTCTGACCAGCGTGTTCAAATCCGATGACACCGAGGCCTTGCTCAAAGCCTTGCCGAACATACTGCCGGTCGCTGTTCGCACCCTGGCGGATGGCAGCCAGGAAATAATTTCAAAATAAAATTCAGGTTTTTTTCCAGTTCATCGTCTTCCTGTTCAACTGCAACTGGTTTGCATTAACAGGCGCACACTCTTGCGATCCACAGGACTCTGTTCGACGTGAAAAACACCACCGCCAACAACAAAAAATCCCCTTGGTTGCCGCTTGCCTTAGCGCTGGCGGTCAACGCCGCTGTGCCGCTGGCGTTCGCCGCCGAAGCCATTCACATCCGCGCACAGCCGCTGGGTCAGGCCCTGAGCGAGCTGGGCCAGCAGACTTCGTTGCAAGTGTTTTTCAGCCCTGATCTGGTCGCAGGAAAGCAGGCGCCGGCAGTGGATGGCGATCTTTCCCCGGAGCAGGCGCTGCGCCAATTGCTGCAAGGCAGTGGTCTGGATTATCAGATCACTGAAGGCTCGGTCACCCTGTCGCCCGCACCGACCACCGCCGCCAGCGGCCCGCTGGAACTCGGTGTGACCGACATCAAAGTGGTTGGCGACTGGCTCGGTGATGCCGACGCTGCGGTGGTGCAGAACCACCCCGGCGCACGCACGGTGATCCGCCGCGAAGCGATGGTCGAGCAGGGCGCAATGAACGTCGGCGACGTTCTGCGTCGCGTGCCGGGCGTTCAGGTGCAGGAAGCCAACGGCACTGGCGGCAGTGACATTTCGCTGAACGTTGGCGTGCGCGGACTGACCTCGCGTCTGTCACCGCGCTCCACCGTGTTGATCGACGGCGTGCCGGCAGCGTTCGCGCCGTACGGCCAGCCACAACTGTCGATGGCGCCGATTTCTTCCGGCAACCTCGACAGTATCGACGTGGTGCGCGGCGCCGGTTCGGTGCGCTACGGGCCGCAGAACGTCGGCGGCGTGATCAACTTCGTGACCCGCGCGATCCCGGAAAAAACCACCGGGGAAATCGGCACTACCCTGGAGACTTCGCAGCACGGTGGCTGGAAGCATATCGACACTGCGTTCCTCGGCGGCACTGCCGACAACGGCATCGGCATGGCGTTGCTCTATTCGGGCGTCAACGGCAACGGTTACCGCGAGCGCAATCAGAGTAACGACATCGATGATGTGATCCTCAAGACCCACTGGGCGCCGACCGATCAGGACGATTTCAGCCTCAACTTCCACTACTACGACGCCAGCGCCGACATGCCCGGCGGCCTGACGCAGAAGCAGTACGACGACAAACCGTTCCAGTCCGACCGCGACTACGACGGCTTCAGCGGCCGACGCAAAGACGTTTCGTTCAAGTGGATCCGCCAGATCGACGAGCGTACTCAGGCCGAAGTACTGACCTACTATTCCGACAGCTTTCGCGGCAGCACCATCGCCGCCCGCGACCAGAAAACCCTCAGCTCCTTTCCGCGTTCCTACTACACGCTGGGGATCGAGCCGCGCGTGTCGCGCGTGTTCGATGTCGGCCCGACGACTCAGGAAGTCAGCGTCGGTTATCGTTACCTGAAAGAGGCGATGCACGAGCAGTCGAGCCGACTGGCGCTGGTGAATAACGAGCCAGTCGTGACCAAGTCTTCCGATGGCCACGTGTTCCAGGATCGCACTGGCGGCACCGAAGCCAACTCGGTGTACATCGACAACAAAATCGATGTCGGCAACTGGACCGTGACGCCCGGTATTCGCTTCGAGCACATCAGCACCGATTGGCATGATCGCGCCGTGCTCGACACTGCTGGCAAACGCGTGCCGGAGAAAAACCGCAGCATCGAAAGCAACGAACCGTTGCCGGCGCTGAGCGTGATGTATCACCTGTCCGATGCGTGGAAGCTGTTCGCCAACTACGAAACCTCGTTCGGCAGCCTGCAATATTTCCAGCTCGGTCAGGGCGGTTCGGGTGATGAACCTGCCAGCGGCTTGAACCCGGAAAAAGCCAAGACCTACGAAATCGGTACGCGCTACAACGATGACGTGTGGGGCGGCGAAGTGACGCTGTTCTACATCGACTTCGATGACGAGTTGCAATACGTCAGCAATGACGTGGGCTGGACCAACCTCGGCACCACCAAACACCAGGGCATCGAAGCCTCGGTGCATTACGACATGGCAGCGCTTGACCCGCGGCTTGATGGTCTGACGGCGAACGCCGGCTTCACCTACACCCGCGCGACTTATGAAGGCGAGATTCCGGGCTTCAAGGGCCGCGATCTGCCGTACTACTCGCGCCAGGTGGCGACGGTCGGTTTGCGCTACGACATCGATCGCTGGACCTACAACATCGACGGTTTCGCCCAGTCCAAACAGCGCGCGCCGGGCAGCGGAATCAACGCCGATGGCAGCTTCAACAACAACTACATCACCGAAGGTACGGCGGACGGGCAGTACGGTGACATTCCGGGTTACGTGACCTGGAACGTGCGTGGCGGCTATGACTTTGGTGCGCAGTTGTCGAACCTGAAGCTCGGCGCCGGGGTGAAGAACGTCTTCGACAAGCAGTACTTCACCCGTTCCAGCGATAACAACTCGGGGATCTACGTAGGGACGCCGCGTACGTTCTTTGTGCAGGCCAGCGTGGGGTTCTAAAGGCTGAAACCTGACCTGTGGCGAGGGAGCTTGCTCCCGCTGAGGTGCGAAGCAGCTCCAAAAAAGGGCCTGCTGCGCAGTCCAGCGGGAGCAAGCTCCCTCGCCACAGTGGTCGGTGCTAGACCTTGAGGACTTTGCCGCCAATGGCCACCGCCACCAGCAACAACGCCATCAACCCAAAAGCAAAACTCAAGCTGCTGGCATGCGCGACAAACCCGATCACCGCCGGTCCCGCCAGAATCCCTGCATAGCCCAGCGTTGTGATCGCCGGCACCGCAATGCTTTCCGGCATCACCGTCTGTTTGCCCACCGCCGTGTACAGCACCGGCACGATGTTAGAACACCCGGCACCGACCAGCGCATAACCGAACAACGCCGCTTCCCAGCTCGGCGCGAAGGTTGCCAGAGACAAACCTGCCGCCGCCAGCAGACCACCAAACAGAATGATCCGGGTCGCGCCCAGCGCGCGGACAATCCGGTCACCGGTCAAACGCCCCAAGGTCATAGTCAGCGCAAACGCCGCGTAGCCGAGGCCCGCGTACGCTGTGTCGATCCCGCGTTCCTGTGCGAGAAACACCGCGCTCCAGTCCAGCGCCGCGCCTTCGGTGAGAAAGACGATGAAGCACATGCCACCGATGAACAGCACGATCCCGTGTGGCACCGCGAACGCCGGGCCTGAACTTTCACTGCCATAAGGCAACATGTTCGGCACGGCTTTGAGCATGGCTGCGATCAACACGACGACTACCACCAGCATCGCCGCCAATGGCGACAAGCCTAGGCCGAGCAGGGCACTCACGCCCGCCGCGCCGACGATCCCGCCCAGACTGAACATCCCGTGGAAGCCCGACATCATGTTCCTGCCACTGGCGCGCTCGACGATCACCGCTTGCAGGTTCACCGTCGAATCCACCGTGCCCAATCCGGCGCCGAACATGAACAGCGTGGCGATCATTGCCGGAATCGATGAGACCGTCGCCAGCAACGGCAATGCCGCGCAGATCAGCAACGTGCCACCGGTGGCCACACGCCGACAGCCAAAACGCGTCGCGAGAATGCCCGCCAGCGGCATCGCCAGAATCGAGCCCACGCCCAGACACAACAACAGCAAACCCAGCGTGCCTTCATCAAGCGCGGCGCGCGCCTTGGCGTAGGGCACCAGCGGCGCCCAGGCAGCAATGCCGAGCCCGGCGATGAAAAAAGCGATGCGCGTGGACGTTTGTTCCAAGCGTCCTGGAATGAATGCGGTTTGGGTGTTGAGGCTGGTCATAACGATCCTTGGCAAAAAACGGCGCGTCCCCGAAGGACACTGCGAAGGCGTCGAGGTTCGATCGGGCAGGCAGGTCATCCGGGTGCGGCGGACATCGTTGCACAGCCTGTGCGCTGGGGCAAAAACGGCGGCGATTGCTTGAGCGTAATACTCGGCGGGACGGTGTTGAATCCAGCATTGTCATCGCTGGCAAGCCAGGCTCCCACAGGGATCACCGTAACCTGTGGGAGCTGGCTTGCCAGCGAAGGGGC
Source organism: Pseudomonas sp. TWP3-2 (assembly GCF_049897765.1). Lineage (NCBI taxonomy): Bacteria > Pseudomonadati > Pseudomonadota > Gammaproteobacteria > Pseudomonadales > Pseudomonadaceae > Pseudomonas > Pseudomonas sp. TWP3-2. The sequence goes on from NZ_JAFCWW010000013.1 coordinate 78,341, forward strand.
CAGCAGCCCTTGCCTTGACCTCAGCTCAGATCGCCCGCGAATTCCACCACTGGCATCTGCCGCTTCATCAACACCTTGCCGCCACGAATCGAATACAGCGGCAACCCTTGGCTGCGAATCACCTCGTAATCGCTGTCCGCCGAGAGGATCAGCAGATTCGCCGGGCGCCCCTGTTCCAGGCCATAACGCTCGCCCAGGTTCATCGCTTTGGCGCTGTTGTCGGTCACCAGATCCAGCGCACTCTGCAGGTTGCGATAGCCGAGCATGTGGCAGATGTGCAGCCCGGCCTCAAGCACGCGCAGGATGTTGCCGTTGCCCAGCGGATACCATGGATCGACGATGGAATCCTGACCGAAACACACGTTCATTCCGGCTTCGAGCAGTTCATTGACGCGGGTCACGCCGCGACGTTTGGGGAAGTTGTCGAAGCGTCCTTGCAGGTGGATGCTTTCGGTCGGGCATGAGACAAAACTGATCCCCGAATGCCCGAGCAGGCGGAACAGTTTGGCGCAGTAGGCGTTGTCGTAGGAGCCCATCGCCGTGGTGTGGCTGGCAGTCACGAGTGAACCCATGTTGCGGCTGCGCGCTTCTTCGGCGAGCACTTCGAGGAAGCGTGAATGCGGGTCGTCGGTTTCGTCGCAATGCACGTCCACCAGACAACCGGTGCGCTCGGCCAGGTCCATCAAAAACTTCACCGAACTGACGCCCTGATCGCGGGTGTATTCGAAGTGCGGAATCCCGCCGACCACATCGGCGCCCATGCGGATCGATTCTTCCATCAGCTCACGCCCGTTGCGGAATGACTCGATGCCTTCCTGCGGGAACGCGACGATTTGCAGGTCGATCAGGTGGCGACTTTCTTCGCGCACTTCGAGCATGGCCTTGAGCGCGGTGAGTTGCGGGTCGGTGACGTCGACGTGGGTGCGCACGTGCTGAATGCCGTGCGCCGCCAGGGTCTGAATGGTTTTCTTGGCGCGGGTCTTGGTGTCTTCTTCGGTGATGGTGACTTTGCGCTCGCCCCAGCATTCGATGCCTTCGAACAGCGTGCCACTCATGTTCCAGCGCGGCTCGCCGGCGGTCAGCGTGGCGTCGAGGTGAATGTGCGGCTCGACGAAGGGCGGCACCACCAGATTGCCGCCGGCATCGAGGTCGTCGGCGCCGAGAGTCGGCGCTTCGGTCTGACGCGCGATGCTGCGGATCAGGCCGTCTTCGAGGTGCAATTCGTGCAGACCTTCCTGGTTGCGCAGGCGGGCGTTGATGATGTGCATCAGGCGAATCCTTTTATAGATCTTGCAGAGGCACACTGGCGCGGCGGGCGCCGAGCAGGCCAGTGACGATGACATACGTTAGCGCGGCAGCGGCGATGCCTACCAGCGGCGCGACCCACGGCGAGCCGAATGCGGCCATCGTGCCGACCGCGTAAGCCCCGAGCCCCGGCCAGTTGAAGGCCGGCAGCCGTGCGTCGGCCAGCCGCGGATAGTGCCCGCGCCAGCGATAGAAAAAATCCGCCATGATCACTCCGCCAATCGGGGGAATCACCGTGCCGAGTAAAATCAGGTACGGCACCAGCATGTCGTACATACCCAGCAGCGCCAGCGCAGTGCCGATCACCGCGCCGGCCAGCGTCACGGTTTTGCGTCGACCGGTGCGCAGCAGATTGCAACCGGCGACGGCGAAGTTGTAGATGGTGTTGTCCTGAGTGCTCCAGATGTTCAACAGCAACATCGCCATCGCTGCCATGGCGAAACCCTGCAACAGCAGCACTTCAACCACGTCCGGTTGCTGATAAACGATGGCACCGTAGGCGCCGATCAATACCATCAGGCCGTTGCCGATGAAGAAGCCGATCAGGCTCGCCAGCACCGCGACCCGCGCCGAACGCGAGAATCGTGTCCAGTTGGTGGCTTGAGTCGCACCGCTGACGAAGGTGCCGAACACCAGCGTGATGGCGGTCGACCAGTCCAGCGAACCACTGGGCACCACGCTGAGCAACCCTTCAAGTCCGCCGACCTTGACCGTGGCCACCCACATCGACAGCATCAGCAGCAACATCATCGCCGGCACCGCGATGTACGACAGAATCTCCAGCCCGCGATAACCGACATACGCCGTCGCGCAGAACAGCAGACCGAACAGCACCATCAGCCCGAGCACCGTGCCCTGGTTCAGATCGAAGTATTTCCCCAGGACCACCGCAGCGGTCGCGGTGCCCCAGGCGTACCAGCCGATCTGGGTGAAACCGAGGATCAGGTCGCTGAGCTTGCTGCCGATTTCCCCGAAGCAGAAACGCCCCATCAGCACCGAATTCAGTCCGCTTTTGAAAGCGATGTACCCCAAGCCTGCGGCATACAAACCGAGCAGCAAATTGCCGACCACGATTACTGCGAGCATCTCGCCAAAACTGAACGCCACCCCGAGCTTGCCACCGGCAAACATGGTTGCGGTGAAAAACGTGAACCCCAGTAACACCATCGCCGTGGAGGCCAGGCCTTTGCGCGCATGCATCGGGACTTCGCTGAGCGGGTAATCGTTGCCGGGATCGTTCTGCGTCATGTGGGCGTTCCTTGCTGGAAATGAGGAGGACGCGGGAGAAGATGCAGTGGTCGTGCCAAGTCGAAACTGTTGGGGGGGGGAGAGGAATTGCAGCAGGGCGGCGGCGATGGCTTGCTGAGCGTTTTCTTGTGCATAAAAAAACCACCGGGTTCGGTGGTTTGTTTGTATCGTGCGATTTACTCGCCGCGATAGATGCAACCGCTGGTGCAGGTCTCATGGATGCGAATCGCGCTGAGTTCCGGCAGCAATGGCTTCATCTCTTTCCAGATGAATTGCGCCAGCACTTCGCTGGTCGGGTTTTCCAGGCCGGGAATGTCGTTCAGGTAGTTGTGATCCAGCCGCTCGTACAGCGGCTTGAAAATCGCTTTGATCTCGGAGAAATCGCGGATCCAGCCGGTGTGCGGATCGAGATCGCCGCTCAGGTGCAGCGCTACTTTGAACGAGTGACCGTGCAGACGCCCGCACTTGTGGCCGTCGGGTACGTGCGGCAGGCGGTGGGCGGATTCGAAGGTGAACTCTTTGAAGATTTCCACAGTAATTTCGGCTCTGTTCAGGTGGCGTTCGCCGCAGCGATTCGGGCAGGCGGCGAGTTTACCAGCTTGTGTTTGGCGATGCGGTAAAACACTGACTAAAGGGTCAGCAAGCGCTCGGCGAGGCGACCGTTGGCGCTGAGTTCGAGAAACTCGTCACCCAGACGACGGCTCTCGTCCATCGCCGCGCGCCAGTATTTCTGCCGCGCCGGTGCATCACCCATGAAGCGCTTGAAGTCGTTACGGTCGGGCAGTTTGCCGAAGGGCAGGCGCGCCAGATATTCCTTCGAGGGCGCGAGCAATAGCACGTCCTTCAAGCGTTCAACCGAGGCTTTGCGCCACGGCAGGGTCTTGTCGAACCAGCCGGGAATCACCCGGTCGGTGAAATGCGGATAGAGCACGATGCCGTCGCCGCTGTAGGGCAGATCGAGGTGATAGTCGAGCAAACCGCCGTCGCGGAACGTCCCGGCGCCAGCGCCCGGCAGATCGCGCACGCCTTGCATGACCATCGGGATCGAACCCGAGGCCAATAGCGCCTGACGCAGGTTGCCGGCGTTGAGTGCGACGAAGCGTGACGGAAAGTCATTCAGCGCATGCAGCGGCGGCGCGAGGCGCGGGTCGTGGATGATCAGCCGTTCAAAGTGCCGCGACAGGCGCGCCCGCCCGCGCAGGTTGTCGGCAATCACCGACCCCAGCGCCAGTCCGAGCCGGCCGCGATGATCATCCGCCAGCCGACCGTGGCTTTTGACCACCATGATGTTCAAGCGGTAATCCGGGTTGGCGAGCAGCTGCGAGTCGCGGCCGTCAAGCAGATCATCGAGCATGCGCTGCGAGCTCTGGCTGATCTCGGCCATGCTCACGCCTTTGTTGAAATTCTGCTCGGTGTACAGCTGGCCGAGGCGTCGGATGCCTTCAGCCGCGTCCGGCAGACAGGCGCTGGCGAAGCGCCAGGAACCGACTGACGCACCAATCAGCGAGCGTTCACGCGGCGCGGCTGGCAGCCATTCGCCGAACAGCGCCAGATCCAGACCCTGAATCCCCAATGCCTTTGGCCCGCCAGCGGCGCCGGGCAGGGTGCCGACGTCCGCAGCGCTGAGGCCTTGGGCACGAATCCGCGCCATCGCCCGTGGGCCGGCCTTGAGGGTAAGAGCGGGGAACTTGATGTGAATGGCAGTCATACCGGTCTCGATCGTTAGCAAGCGAAAGATTATAAGCACATGATGCCGGGCCATGCAGGAGCGCGGTGCCAGCATTCGATGATGGCAATTCAGTTTCAGTTAAGTTCACACCGCTAGGGTGGCGCCCCGTAGCTGCACTTAAAATACGGAGATCCCATGAAAACCCTGGCTGCCCTGTTTGTTGCACTGGTTCTGTTCGGGTTGTCCTCAACCTTCGCCCAGACCCGCGACCTGCGCTCCGACGAAGCGCGCAAACTGGTCGACGCTGGTACCATTGTGCCGATTGACGCCGTGCAGGCCACGGCTATGGCGCGGCATCCGGGTTCGACCGTCATCGAAATCGAGCTGGAAAAAAGGTATGGCATCTACCTTTATCAGATCGAATTGCGCGACCCGCAAGGCGTGGAGTGGGAGCTGGAACTGGACGCAACCGACGGGTTGTTGCGCAAGGATCATCAGGACATCTAATGAAAGCGTTTTTACCTCGTTCACCCGCGCGCACCGTGGGCCGTCTGGCTCTGGTGCTTTTGGCGTTCTGCCCGGTGACCATGGCCCGCGACCTTGATCAGGACGAAGCCCTGCGCCTGCGGCAGCAAGGCGTGATCATGCCGCTCGAGCAGTTGCTCAAGCAGGCGCTGGATTTGTACCCCGGCGCGAAACTGCTGGAAGCCGAGCTGGAAGAGAAGCACGACGTGTACATTTATGAAGTCGAGTTGCTGACGGTCGAAGGTGTCGCGCGCGAGCTGCACCTGGAAGCCGCCACCGGCCGGTTGCTCAAAGACAAGGAAGATTGAACGATGCGTTTGCTACTGGTTGAAGACCACGTGCCGCTGGCCGATGAATTGCTCGCCGGCCTCAATCGTCAGGGCTATGCGGTCGACTGGCTGGCGGATGGCCGTGACGCGGTCTATCAGGGCAGCAGCGAGCCTTACGACCTGATCATCCTCGACCTCGGTTTGCCCGGCGTACCGGGGCTGGATGTGCTGGCGCAGTGGCGCGCGGCAGGTCTGGCAATTCCAGTGTTGATCCTCACCGCACGCGACTCCTGGGCCGAGCGCATCGAAGGCCTGAAGGCCGGTGCCGACGATTACCTGACCAAGCCGTTTCACCCGGAAGAGCTGCATCTGCGCATTCAATCGCTGCTGCGTCGCTCCAAGGGCCAGGCCAATCAACCGACGCTCAAATCTGCTGGCCTGCATCTGGATGAGGGCCGCCAGTGCGTGGTGCGCGATGGCGCTGACATTCAACTGACCGCTGCCGAATTCCGTCTGCTGCGCTACTTCATGCTGCACCCGGAACAGATCCTCTCGAAAAGCCACCTCGCCGAACACCTCTACGACGGTGAAACCGAGCGTGATTCCAATGTGCTCGAAGTCCACGTCAATCACCTGCGGCGCAAGCTCGGCAAAAGCGTGATTGAAACCCGTCGCGGCCAAGGTTATCTGTTCGGCGGTCAAGCGTCGTGAGATCGATCCAGCGCCGTTTGAGCCTGGGCCTGATCAGCGTGCTGGTGATCGTCGGCGTGGTGCTGGCGCAAGTCAGTCTGTGGTTGTTCGAAGCGGGTTTGCAGCGCTACCTCGAAGCCGGCCTGCGTAACGACAGCGAGAGCCTGCTGGTGGCGATGGTGCGTGGCCCACAAGGTTTGCAGCTGGATGAACGGCATCTGTCACCGGCCTACCTGCGACCGTTTTCCGGGCACTACTTCCGCATCGATTTTGCCGACAGTCATTGGCGCTCGCGGTCACTGTGGGATCAGGAATTGCCAGTCCTCGAACGCCCCGGTCTGCACAGCAATCTGCAACTGGGGCCGGAGGGGCAGCAGTTGCTGGTGCTGCGCTCGGATTATCGGCGGCTGGGTCAGTCGATCTCGATCAGCGTCGCCCAGGACTACACACCGGTGCGCGAGAGTTTCCAGCGCATGCGCCAGATCGGATTTGGCCTCGGGCTGGCCGGTTTGCTGCTGATCCTGATCCTGCAACGGATCACCGTGCGCCGTGCTTTGCGCCCACTGGAAAAGGCCCGTGAGCAGATCGCCCAGTTGCAACAGGGCCAGCGTTCGCAACTCGATGAGCAAGTGCCGGAAGAACTCGAGCCATTGGTGGCGCAAATCAACCATCTGCTGGCGCATACCGAAGACAGCCTCAAGCGCTCACGCAATGCGCTGGGCAACCTCGGGCACGCGTTGAAAACCCCGCTGGCGGTGCTGTTGAGCCTGGCGTCGAACGAAAAACTCGATGCGCATCCCGAGCTGAGAAAAATCCTTCAGCAGCAACTGGAGCAGGTGCAGCAGCGACTCAATCGCGAACTTAATCGCGCGCGTTTGTCCGGTGATGCGCTGCCGGGCGCGTTGTTTGATTGCGATGCGGAGCTGCCGGGGTTGCTCGCGACCTTGAACATGATTCATGGCGAGCATCTGGCGTTGAGCTACGTGGCGCCAGCGGGGCTGCAGTTGCCGTGGGACCGTGAGGACTTGCTCGAGTTGCTGGGTAATCTGCTGGATAACGCCTGCAAATGGGCGGATGCCGAGGTGCGGCTGAGCGTGGTTGAGACGGCTGAAGGATTTGCGCTGAGCGTTGAGGATGACGGGCCGGGGATTCCCGAGGCGCAGCGCGCTCAGGTGTTCAGCCGGGGGGCGCGACTGGATGAGCAGACGCTCGGGCATGGATTGGGGTTGGGGATTGTGCGCGATATTGTGGATACGTGGGGCGGGGAGATGGTGTTGGGCGAGAGTGAGTGGGGTGGGTTGCGGGTTTTGATTCAATTACCTCGGCGGTGAACCTTCAGAAGCCCCTCCCTAACCCTCTCCCGGTGGGAGAGGGGACTGACCGAGTTGGATGCTCGAGGTACATCGACCTGAAATATCGAGTCGAACTCAGGTTTTGAAAAGCATGAAGATCTGCTCCCTTTCCCGTCTACCCCTTGGGGGAGAGGGCTGGGGTGAGGAGGTAAGCTTTTGACTTTCAGCAATCCAAATCAAACGCGAAACTGATCCATCAAACTCTGCTGCTGATTCGCCAGGCTATTCAGCGACTGGCTCACCCGCGCCGATTCATTCGCCTGCTCCGACAGCGATTCCGTCACATCACGAATTGTCGCCACGTTGCTGTTGATCTCCTCAGCCACCGCGCTCTGTTCCTCCGCCGCGCTGGCGATTTGCAGGTTCATGTCGCTGATCACCGTCACCGCATCACCGATCTGCCGCAGCGCGGTCACCGCTTGGCCGACCTGTTCGACGCTGCCCTGAGCCTGACGATGGCTGTTGTTCATCGAGCCAACTACGTCTTGAGTGCCGCTCTGCAATTGCTCGATCACCAGACGGGTTTCTTCCACCGATTCCTGAGTGCGGCGGGCGAGGTTACGCACCTCATCGGCGACCACGGCAAAACCACGTCCGGCTTCACCGGCGCGCGCTGCTTCGATGGCCGCGTTCAGCGCCAGCAAGTTGGTTTGCTCGGCGATGGCGCGGATGGTTTCCAGCACGGTGCCGATCTTCTCGCTGTTGGCGGCCAGGCCTTCCACCTGAATCATCGCCGCGCTCATGTCCGAGGCGAGGGTGTCGATGCTGGCGGTGGTGCGGTCGATTACGGTCAGACCCTGACGGGTCGCGCGGTCGGCGTCCTTGGCGGCTTCGGCGGCTTGTGCGGCGCTGCGGGCGACGTCTTGCGCGGTGGCGCTCATTTCGTGCGATGCGGTGGCCACTTGATCGACCTGGCGGTATTGCTGCTCCATGCCGGCGCTGGTCTGGGTGGCGATGGCCGAGGACTGATCGGCGGTGTTGCGCGCGTCCTGCACCGAGCGTTTCACTTCAGCAATGATCGGCTGCAGCTTGTCGAGGAAGCGGTTGAACCAACCGGCCAACTGACCGAGTTCGTCCTGTTTGTCATAGGCCAGACGTCGGGTCAGGTCGCCTTCGCCGCTGGCGATGTCTTCGAGCATGTGCGCCACGCCGAGAATCGGTTTGGTCACGCTGCGCGCCATCAGCCACACCAGCAACAGACCGACCAATGCGGCGAGGGCGCCGAGGCCCAGTTCGACCATGGCGCCCGCAGAGTTGCTCGCATCCAGTTGTTGCTTGAGCGCTTCGGCCGGGCCGACCAGTACTTTCTCCGGCACATCAAGCAGCACGCCCCACGACGGACCACCGGGAATCGGCTGGAACGGCGACAGCACTTTGAGTTTGTCATTGGCGTGCAGGCTGCTGACGCTGTTGCGTGAAGCGAGCAAGCGCAGCAGTTCGGCGCCGCTGGTAGTGTCGACTGCATCGAGGCGCTGGCTGAGCTTGCCGGCGTCCGGGCTGTAACCGGCGAGCAGGCCGGCCGGGCTGATGATGCTCACGGCGGTCTGACCGTCGTAGAGTTTTTTGCTCGCGCCCTGGCTGATCGCCTGCAAGCTGTTGAGGTTGATGTCCACCGACAGCGAGGCGATGACTTTGCCGTTGACCATCAGCGGGAAGACGATGCTGGTCATCAGCACTTTCTGGCCGTCGATCACATAGAAGTACGGTTCGATCACGCACGGTTTGAGCGTGGTGCGCGGGCAGGTGAACCAGGCATTGGCGGCCTGACCGCTGGGGCCGGTGCTGGTGTCGGCCATGTCGCTTTCCGGCAGCGCCATCGAGGTGACTTTACCCGGGGTCGGTTGCGACCAGTACAGGGCGAATCGGCCCTTGTCGTTGCTGCCCAGTTCAGCCTGACCGGCAAACAGTTCGTCCTTGCCGTCCAGCGCATTGGCTTCGAATACCAGCGACAGGCCGAGCAGATCCGGGTTGGCTTGCAACGCCGATTTGACCTGACGGGTCATGTCTTCGCGCAGATCGAAGGCGTCGAGGAAACGCTTCTCGGCCTGTTCACGCAGAAACAGCACCTGCCGCGAGAAACCATGCCCGTACTGATAGGCGTCCATGAACTGCTGGCGAATCCCCAGCGCCTGAACTTCGCCTTGGGACTCGATGCGCGCCTGCGCCGAATCGGTGAGCATCTCCATGCTCGAAGCCTTCACCAGCGCGGAGCTGTGCTCCATGCGATACAGCGAAAGACCCACCAGCAGGGTCACGATGCCGGCCAGGCACAGCCCGGCGAGCAGGGTGATTTTCCATTGGATGGAAAGTTGTCTGAGTGACATGGAGACGTCCTTATTCGATAAATATCTGAGACTTTGCACTGTAGCGGCCGCGTTTCGGCTTTCTTTATGGCTGAAACACAATATGGCGAATTGCCGCACTTGCTGACCGACACGAATCCTGTGGCGAGGGGATTCATCCCCGTTCGGCTGCGCAGCAGTCGCAAATCCTGCGAATGCGGTTTGACTGGAGGATCAATGGGGCGGCTGCGCCACCCAACGGGGCGGTGCGACGTTTCGCTAAATCCCCTCGCCACAGGAATGCGTTCATTCGCCGGGAGCTTTGTCGGTTGTTGCATCGCAAACCGGTCAGTTGCTTTGACACTGCGGCCACTCTGCGGCACAGTGCGCGCCCTTCTAATAAGACCCTCTTTGCAACCCGCTGGCAGCCCTCGGGCAGTGCCGGGCGGACTCATTCTGTCTGGCGGTGACGGCTCACCGCAGTGTTTTTTGAGGTAATGAAATGAATGCAGTGATTGCTGCGGTCGGCGTCATGCTGATCCTCAGCCTGTCCCGGGTGCATGTGGTGATCGCTTTGATCGTCGGCGCGCTGGTCGGTGGCCTGACCGGTGGGCTGGGCATCGAAGCCACGCTCAAGGCGTTCAACAGTGGCTTGGGCGGCGGGGCGACGGTGGCGTTGTCCTACGCGTTGCTCGGCGCTTTCGCGGTGGCGATTGCCAAGTCCGGCCTGGCGCATGCCTTGGCCGACAAGGCCCTGGCGATGGTTGATCGGCAGCACGCGAACGGTGGCGGCAACGTCAAGTGGGTGTTGATCGGCCTGTTGTGGGCGGTGGCGATTGCCTCGCAGAACATCCTGCCGATCCATATCGCGTTCATTCCGTTGCTGGTGCCACCGCTTCTATACGTCCTGACCAAGCTGCAACTCGACCGGCGCTTGATCGCCTGCGTGATGACTTTCGGCCTGATCACCCCGTACATGTTCCTGCCGGTGGGTTTCGGCAACATCTTCCTCAACGAAATCCTGCTGGCCAACGTCGCCCGTAGCGGCGTCGACATCAGCGGCATCAACGTCACGCATGCCATGGGCATTCCGGCGCTGGGCATGTTGGTGGGGCTGGGCATTGCCTTCATCAGCTATCGCAAGAAGCGCGTCTACGATCTGGCGAAGATCGAGCAGGTCGAGCAAGTCGCGGTGCGATACAACCCGATGAGCCTGATGATTGCCGGTGTGGCAATTGCAGCGGCGTTCATTATTCAGCTGTTGCTGGATTCGATGATTATCGGCGCACTGGCCGGGTTTCTGATCTTCTCGGCGTCGGGCATCGTCAAGTGGCGCGAGACTGATGATTTGTTCACCGAAGGCATGAAGATGATGGCGATGATCGGCTTCATCATGATCGCCTCCTCGGGTTTCGGCGAAGTGATCAAGGCCACCGGTGAAGTGCAGACTCTGGTGGAAACCTCGGCGGCGTGGATCGACCACAGCAAAGCCGTCGGCGCGCTGATGATGTTGCTGGTGGGCCTGCTGGTGACCATGGGGATCGGCTCGTCGTTTTCCACGGTGCCGATCCTCGCGGTGATTTTCGTGCCGTTGTGCGTGCAGCTCGGCTTCAGCCCGATTGCCATTGTGTGCATCGTCGGTACGGCGGGCGCCTTGGGCGACGCCGGTTCGCCAGCCTCGGACTCGACGCTCGGCCCGACCTCCGGCCTGAACATCGACGGCCAGCATCACCATATCTGGGACACCGTGGTACCGACCTTCCTGCACTACAACCTGCCGCTGCTGGTGTTTGGCTGGATTGCTGCGATGGTCCTCTGATCCGACACAGGGGAGATCATCAGCTCAACTTTTGGTTTTGTTTGCCGTTAAAGCCTTTAATCACGCCGACAAAACCAAAAGAGTGAGCCACCATGCGTCTGAGCCTCAAGGCTAAAGTCCTGTCCCTTGCCGTCCTGCCGGTGCTGCTCTTTGCGCTGGTGATCAGCCTGACCACGCTGTTCATCCTGCAGGAACAGGCGCGCAACGAAGTCACCCAGACCCGCGAGCGCCTGCTCGCTGATGCCAAGGCCACGCTGGCCAGCTACGTTGCCGTGGCCATGACCACCATCAAACCGCTGTACGACGCCGCCGCCCCGGGCGATGACGCGGCGCGCGCTCAGGTGGTCAAATTGCTGTCGAGCATCAAGTACGGCAAGGACGGCTACTTCTTCGGCTACGACTCCGAGACCGTGCGTCTGTTCAAGGCCAGTGATCCCGAGGGTGTGGGCAAAAGCTTCAAGGACAACCGCGATCCAAACGGCGTCTACGTCAATCGCGATCTGGTGAAAGTGGCGAAGGACGGCACCCACTATCTGCAATACAGCTCGGCGCTGCCGGGCAACGCGCAAGTGCTGGTGCCGAAACTCGGCTACACCGAATACCTGCCGAAGTGGGACATGGCAGTCGGCACCTCGGTCAACCTCGACGGCATCGAGGCGCAAGTGGCGTTGGTTGAAGCGCAGATTCAAGAGCGCATGCAAGGCGTGATTCTGAGCATCGTCGGCGTGGCGCTGATCGTGCTGCTGGTGATCGCGGTGGCGGGGCTGCTGCTGGCCAACGCGATTCTGCGCCCACTGACCCTGATGAAAGCCAACCTCGATGACATCGCGGCGGGCGAGGGCGATCTGACGCGACGTCTGACCATCACCAGCCAGGATGAACTCGGCGAACTGGCCGGCTCGTTCAACCGTTTCGTCGACAAGATCCACGGCCTGGTGCGGCAGATCACCGAGATGACCTCGCAACTGACCGGGCTGGTAACGCAAGTGTCGGATCAGGCCCAGCGTTCGGATCAGGCGATGGAGCGTCAACGTCACGAAACCGATCAAGTCGCCACGGCCATCAACGAGATGTCCGCCGCCGCCATGGAAGTCGCCAAGAGCGCGCAGAACGCTGCGGTCGCGGCGCAGCAGACCGACGAAGAAGGCCAGACCGCCAAACGCGTGGTGGCTGGCAGCATCAAGCAGATTCATGCGTTGGTCGATGACATTCGCAGCAGCGGCGTGTCCCTCGACAACTTGCAACAGGACGTATCGTCGATTGTCGGCGTGCTCGGGGTGATCCGCTCGATTGCCGAACAGACCAACCTCTTGGCGCTCAACGCAGCGATTGAAGCAGCGCGGGCCGGTGAAGCCGGGCGCGGCTTTGCGGTGGTGGCGGATGAAGTGCGCGCGCTGGCCAGTCGTACGCAGATCAGCACTCAGGAAATTCAGGGCATGATCGATCGCTTGCAGGCGGGCACGCAGTCGGCGGTCGAAGCGATGCGCCGGTCGAGCGAGGCGGGTGACGGCACTTCGGCGCAGGCCAATCAGGCCGGTGCTTCGCTGGATGCGATGGCCGAGTTGATCGCCACGATCAACTCGATGAACGCGCAGATTGCGTCGGCTGCGGAAGAGCAGACGGCGGTGGCGGAAGAGATCAACCGCAGCGTGCATCAGATTGCGGTGGCGGTGGACAGCGTGGCGGATGAGACGCAGCTGGGGGCGCAGACTTCGCGGAGTTTGGCGGACTTGGGGCAGCGGTTGGGCAAACTGGTGGGGCAGTTCCGTATCTGATGTTTTTCACAACCCGTGTAGGAGCTGCCGAAGGGGGGTTATGGTTTGTCCCAATAGGGGATTTCGCCGAAGCATTCGACGAAGAAATCAATCACCGTACGCACCTTCACCGACAACCGCCGACTCCCCGGCCACAGCACGGCGATCTGCTGCGGCTCCAGACTGTTCGACACCTGATACTCGCTCAACACCGGCACCAGCGTGCCCTCACGCACCGCCTCGCCAATCAGCCACGACGGAAACATCACCAGCCCCAGCCCCTGCACAGCGGCCTGAGTCAGGGTGTCCGCGTGGTTGCCGGTGATCGGGCCTCGAACCGAGTAAGGCGTCCACTCCTGCCCGTCACGACGAAAGAACCAACGCTGCTGGCCGGTCGCGCCTTTGTAGGCCAGGCATTGATGCTGCGCCAGATCATCCGGATGTTGCGGCGTACCGTGGCGTTTGAGATAGGCAGGACTCGCCGCTACCTGAAAGCGATGCGGCGCCAGAATCCGCGCCTGCATGCTTGAGTCGTGCAGCGCGCCGATGCGAAACAACAGGTCGGTGCCTTCCTGCAACGGATCGACGTAATGGTCGGTCTGCTGAATGTCCAGTTGCAGCTTTGGATAGCGCGCGCACAACTGGCCGAGCCACGGTGTCAGATGCCTTTGGCCGAACACTACGGGTGCGTTGATGCGTACCAGGCCAGTCGGCTCGCTTTGCTGCTCCTGCAACGCCTGCTCGGCTTCTTCCAGTTGCACCAGCACCAGCCGCGCATGGTGACCGAGCATGCGCCCGGCCTCAGTCGGCGTGACGGCGCGAGTGTGGCGGTAGAGCAATTGCTGGTTCAGCGCCTGCTCCATCAACTGAATCTGTCGCGAAATCGAGGAGGGCGCCACGCCCTCACGCCGTGCGACTTCGGAAAAACTGCCGTGATCCAGCACCGCCACAAACAGTCGTAGCGCCTTGAATCCGAGTTCGTTTAAGCCGTGCATTGGCCATCCTGCTGTGCGGGTTGCGCAAAAGTGTTGTCCGGATGCTGCCATTTATTGCACAGCGACACCAGCCGATAATCCGCGCCATCGATTACTGGATCAGGTTGTGGTTATGCAGACGTTGGATGAAGTGAGTGTGGCGCCGCCGATGGTCAAGCCGGGATTGCGTTTGTTGTTGCTGCCGTTGGTGATTCTGGCGGGCATGGGGTTATCGGTTGAGGCGGGGTTGCTCGGGCCGTTGGGTGCGCAGGTCGGGCATCTGTGGGCGACCTTGAGCATCTTCGGGGTAGGTTCGGCAATTCTGTTTTTGCTGCTGTTGTTCAGTGGCCCGCAACAAGGACCTGCGTTGAACACGTTGCCACGCTGGCAGTTGATCGGGGGTGTGCTCGGGCCGATTTACGTGGTGGTGCTGACGCTGGCGACGCCGCACATCGGGATCGCCATGACCATGATCGCGATTCTCTCCGGGCAGGTCGGCAAGAGCGTGTTGATCGACCACTTCGGCTGGTTCGGCGCGGTGCGTAAAAAGGTCAACGGTGAGCGTTGGCTGGCGCTGCTGCTGATTGTCGCGGCACTTGTTTTGATTGCGCGGGGTTGATCATGAGTCTGGTTATTTTGTTGGCGGTGGTGGTTCTGGCCGGTGCGGTGTTGAGTGTGCAGGCGGCGATCAATGGGCGTCTGGGTGAGACCGTTGGGGTTTTGCGCAGTAGTTTGCTGACATTTGCCGTGGGTGCGCTGGTTACTGGATTGTTGATTGTGTTTTTTGAGCCGCCGCATGCGGTGAGTTTGTTGGATGTCCCAAAGTGGCAGTTGAGTGGCGCGTTGTTTGGGGTGGTTTATATGATTGTCATGGTTGGCGCGGTGCCTCGGGTCGGGACGGCGGTGGCGACTGTGGCGGTGATTGTCGGGCAGTTGGGGATGGGGATGTTGATTGATAATTTTGGCTGGCTGGGGAATCCGGCGATTGAGCTGTCTGGATCGCGGATTTTGGCTATGGTTTGTTTGGGGTTGGCGTTGGTGTTTATGTATCGGAGTTCTGTGCGTTCTTCGGATTGAGTGTTTATCCGTTGCTGCGGTGAGGGCTTCTTAGGGTTTCGTCCTGACGGCGAGTCACCTTTTCCAGACGCCGAAAAGGTAACCCAAAAGGCTTTACCCTGACGTCCGGCCCTCGCTGTGGCTCGGGTTCCTTCGCTCCGGGATTGATCCGGGGGCATCGCCTCCGGTTTGCTGCGCTGCACCTCCTCTCGATGTGTTTGGCTGCGCCAAACGGTCGCTGCGCTCCCACCCCCGGATCAATCCCTCCACTCAGCCTGCCGACGGGCGCTCGAGATCAAGAGCTGCTCTCGAGCTAACGCTCATTGTGTTGAGTGGTGAGGAGCACGGCGTGGTCGGCTTTGGTTTTGCGGCGGGGCTGCCCCTCACCCCTCACCCCAACCCTCTCCCCGAGGGAGAGGGGGCCGATTTGTGTGCTTTTCATAGCCTGAGTTCGGCTCGGTATTTCACGTCGGCGCACCTCTGCCAAACCACTCGGTCAGTTCCCTCTCCCTCTGGGAGAGGGTTAGGGTGAGGGGCTCTTGATCCGGCTTTTGATGTGGCTTTTGATCTCCAGCCCCATCGGCAGGCCGAGCGTAGGCGCCCATCAGGGGTAGGCGCGCAGCGCCGTGCGGCGCAGCCGCATTCATCGAGAGGAGGTGCAGCGCAGCAAACCGGAGGCGATGCCCCTGATGGGCGCCGTAGCGAGGGAACACTGAGCCTCAGCGAAGTGCCGTACGTCAGGGTAAAGCCTTTTGGGTTACCTTTTCGGCGTTTGGAAAAGGTGACCCGCCGTAAGGGCGGAACCCTAATAAGCCATCACCGCAGCAACGGATATGCTCCCACCGCTGCTCAGCACCTACACTGGTAAACACGGCTAACCGTGCAAGCCCCAGACAACCACCACCCAAGGAGTCTGTCCCATGCCCGACAAAACCTGTGACTGCCCAAAGTGCAACTGCAAGCTCGGCGAGCATCCCATCGTTCGCCACGGCAAGCATTTCTGTTGCGAGGCTTGTGCGCATCATCACGAGGACGGCAAAGAGTGTTCCACCGAAGGTTGCAAATGCGCCCATGCTAAATAAAAAAAGTGGAGCCTAATCAGGCTCCACTTCCAGTTTCAGACGGTCATCGTCCAGCAATTCGATGCGCCGGACGCTGCCCTGCAGTCGCCTGCCTTCGACAAAAACAACCACCGTGATCGCTTGATTCAGGTCTTCCGGCAACGGTGCATACACCAACAATGCAAAGCAGTAGGGATCGTTTTCGACGGCTTCCAAGTCGACTTGGCATTCGACGCTTTTGCTGATGCGGCCGGACGCGCTGTCCAGGCCGTATTCCAGGTGCGCCGCACTGGTCGTCATGTATGTTCCCCCGAAGTCGTTCCCGCTGTTGCGCAAGCTTAGCTCGCCGGTCGCCAGAGAACGTTTTCCACGCCGAATTTTTCTGCCATCGGCTTGCTGGTCTTTTGCACCTTTTCCCGGCCGAATCGCGGAATTCGGCCTACCCCGGCATCGCAGCTCGCCCAGTGCCAAGCCTCGGCGTTGTCCATCTTGTCCGAGCGGATAATGAAGGACTTGGGCGTGCCGTGAAGGGTGTATTCGATGACGTAGAGTTTTGCGTTGTTCATAAAGCCCATCTTCCTCCCTGTGGTAATAGAAGGATCGCGCTGCGCCGGGAAAATTCAGTCGGATTGTCCGACGGTAGCGGTTGTTGGCAGCAGCGTTGGGGGCTGGCCGGGATTGCGCTTGCAGCAACCCCAATGAATGCTGCCGTTCCCTTGGCCAAAGGTTACGGCTATTGCTCAGAACTGATAGCCGACCCCCGCGTAATACCCCCAGCCATTCGAGCGCGCGCGGAAGTTGCCTTCGCCGAAATTCAGCTCGCTGCCATCTTCCCAGTTGCCGCCGTTGTGGAAATACCGTCCCACCAGCATGAAGCGCAAATGGGTGAACGAGTACAGAAACACGTTGGTCGCCACCGTCGCGTTGGCGGTACGGGCCGGGTTGTCCTTGTGCATGTCCGAGCCAAAGTCGAAGTTGGTGAAGCCGATGTAGGTCAGTGACGCGCCGTTGCTGAAGCTGCTGATCGGCACGATGTATTTGAGCTGGGCGCGGTAGCCGTCCCACGAATATTCATTGCTCGCGCCATAGTTTTCCCATTGATAGCGCCCGTACAGGTTGGCCGACAGGTTGACCCGCGAGTGGGTGTCGATGTCGGTGCCGAAGCCGCTGTACAACGTGTTGGCGCGGTTCTCTTTGCGGCTGCCGTGGTCGTAGATCCAGTCGAAGGCTACGTACCATTCCTTGAACGGGCCGATGGCCAGACTACGGCCGGCGAGGTAGTCGATGGAGATCCGCGGTTCGTGTTCCATGAACAGTGGCGAGCCGTGATCCCACACGCCTTTGTCGTGGCTGTTGCCAATGTCGAAGATCTTCGGGATGTCGACGTAGCCGTACAACTCGAACGGCCCCTTGCGCCCGAAGTATTCATATTCGAGGTAGATGTCGTCGGAAGGTTGCGGGCCGAAGCTGATGTCCTTGCTGCCGATGATCATCAGGTCCTGGTTGAACCAGTCCGACAGATACTCACCTTTTTTCGGCGGACTGGCCTCCGGGCTGAGGGCTTCACCTTGGGCCGACTCATCCTTGGCGGCGGGTTGCGCCAATACGCTGAGACTGAGAATTCCGGTAACGCCGGCCAGTAGCAAGGAAACAGCAAAAGTGCGCGCGCCCCACGGGCGGCGGCAAGAAGACAGGTGCATTCAAAGTCCTTTTTACGGATCAAGGCCCGACACTGCGGGCCTGTACGGTTTTAGTCGCGAAAGTGGCGGTATTGACGCTGCGCAAACGTTTGCACAACCCGTACCAGTTTTCTCACTGCTGACATTTCTCCCTGTGGGAGCTGGCTTGCCAGCGATGGCGGTGTGTCAGCCAGCAAATGTTTTTCTGACGGTCCGCTATCGCTGGCGAGCCAGCTCCCACAGGGTTCAGTGTGTGTCGAGATGCGTGTATTCATTGGGCGAAACCCGCGTTGCAGAGACCTCTAGCACCAAAGTATTAACACCATCTTTTCCTGCCCCATCGCGGGGCGTCTACTAGCGTGTGTCTGGAATGAGACGGTTATCTGATGACCGTCATACGCTTGATTCGCGTGTTGATGTGCCTGCCGACGCACGCCTTCAAGGATGAAATTGGCCACGAAAGGAGTTGCCCGTGGAAGCAAGGTTTGGTGTTGCCCTCGTCTCGCGCTTTTCCCCACTTTCCCTTGCTGTGCACCTGAGCGTCGCCGGACTGTTGTTCGGCGGGATGAGCACTCCGGCCCTGGCCACGTGCTCCACGATCGGCTCGACGGTGACCTGTACCGGCGTGCCGAGCCTGCCGCTGTTTCTGAACAACTTCAACAGCGCCACTAACGGGTTGACGGTCAACGTCAACGCCGGCGCGCAGATGAACGCCACGCTCGGCGGCCGCGTGATGAACCTCACTGGTGTCAACATCACGCTGAATAACTCCGGCACCCTTGACCCGGCGCTGCTGGGTCTGGTCTCGGTGTTGAGCGGCGGGGCGTTCATCGGCACTGGCGCGACGAGTACCGTCAGCGTGCTGAACAACGCCAGTGGCATCATTCGCGGCACCGGCATGTTGCTCGGCCTCAACCTGACCAGCCTCGACGGCCTGGGTGTTGCCGTGAACAACGCGGCGGCCGGCACCACCAGCATCATCAACAACGGCACCATCACCTCCACCGGGCTGTCGATCGGCGGGATCACCCTGGCCGATACGCCGGTGGTCGGTGTCTACGGTGGTTCGCAAGTCAACATGACCAACAGCAGCACCGGCGTAATCAATGGCCGGGTCGCCTTCGAAACCTCGGCGGCGGGCAATACCTTTACCAACGCCGGCTCGATCACCGGCAGTGTGTCGATGGGCACGGCGAGCACCAACACTTTTACGGCAGTGACCGGTTCCTCGGTCAACGTTGGCGACGGCATACAGGTCAGTGTCGGCCTCGGCGGCCTGATCGGTATCAACCTGACCTTCGCCCCCACCGGAACGATCGATGGCGGTGCCGGTGGCACCAACAGCCTGATTCTGCAAAATACCCTGGGCGTCGGCGGCGGTACGACCGGTGCGGGTACGGCGTCGAGTGCCAGCTACGTCAACTTCAACAATCTCACTCTCAACAGCGGCACCTGGACCTTGCAGGGGCCGTTGGTCAGCGGCGCGACCACGCTCAATGGCGGTGTTGCGCTATTCAACAACAACGCCACGTTCGGCAGTGGTGTGCTGACGTCCAATGGCGGGATTTTGCAGGCCAGTAATGCCGGTTTGAACCTCGCCAACCTGATCAGTCTTGGCGCAAGCGGTCTGACAGTGCAGGGCGCCAACGCCACAACCTTCAGTGGCGTGTTGTCGGGCAGCGGCGGCCTGACCAAGACCGGCACCGGCCAGTTGAACCTCAGCGCGGCCAATACCTACACCGGCGATACCTCGCTCAATGGCGGTACGGTGCAATTGGGCAACAACCTCGCGCTGAGCACCGGCACGCTCAACTTCACCGGCGCCACCAGTCTGTCGGCACCGGGCACCATCAATCTGAGCAACGCGATCAGCCTTGGCGGCACGATGACCGCCACCGGCGCCGGTGCACTGACCCTTGGCGGCTTGATCACGGGCAGCAGCGGCATCACCAAGACCGGCAGCGGCAGCCTGACCCTCAGCGGCGCCAACAGCGGTTACACCGGCACCACCACCCTGAGCGCCGGCAGCTTGCTGGTGACCAACAACAACTCGCTGGGTAGCGGCGCGCTGACTACAGCCGCGGGTACCAGTCTCGACAGCACCACAAACGTGACGCTCGCCAATAACATCGGGATGACCGGCACCCTCAACGTGCTCGGCAGCAATGCTCTGATCCTGGGCGGCATACTGTCCGGCACTGGCGCGATTACAAAATCCGGCAGCGCCGACCTGACCCTGTCCGGCAGCAACACCAACAGCGGCACCACCGCCCTCAATGGCGGCACCTTGTTCGTCGGCAGCAACACCGCGCTCGGCACAGGCGCCTTGAACGCGGCGGCCGGCACCACGCTGGATGCGACTGCAGCAGTCACCTTGGCCAACGCCTTAGCGTTAGCGGCGGATCTGACCATCGGCGGTACGCAGGCGCTAGGTTTGGGCGGGGTGATCAGCGGTGCGGGCAACCTGATCAAAAATGGCACCGCGAACCTGTCCCTCAGCGGCAATAACACTTTCTCCGGCGGTACGGCGCTGAATACGGGCACGCTGATCGTTGGCTCCAACACCGCGCTGGGCACCGGCGCATTGACCACCGCCGCGGGCACAATGCTGGACGCCAGCACCGCAGTTGCGCTGACCAACGCCGTCAGTCTCGGCGGCAACCTGAACATCGGCGGCAGCGCCAACCTGACCCTTGGCGGCATTGTCAGTGGCAGTGGCGGCTTGACCAAAAATGGCGCGGCCAACCTGATCCTCAGCGGCGCCAACACGTTCCTCGGGGCGGTCGCGCTGAACGCGGGTACCATCACCGCGGGCGCCAACGCTGCGCTGGGCAGTGGCAACATCACCGTTGGCGGCGCCGCGACGCTCGACAGCAGCGCGGCGGTGACGCTGAACAACGACGTCATCCTCAACAATGCGCTGAGCATTGGCGGCAGCAATGGCCTGACCCTCGGCGGTGTGCTCAGTGGCACCAGCCAATTGCTCAAAAATGGCGCAGCCAACCTGACCCTCAACGGCGCCAACACCTTCAGCGGCGGCACCACGCTGAACGCCGGCAGCCTGACGGTCGGCAACGGCGCGGCGCTCGGCACTGGCGCACTGACTGTTGCCGGGGCGAGCACCCTCAACAACAGTTCGGCGCTGACACTGAACAATGCGATCACCCTTAACGCCAACCTCACCGCCGGCGGCGCCAACGCGCTGACCCTCGGCGGCGTGATCAGTGGTGGCAACGGTCTGATCAAGACCGGCGCGTCGAGCCTGACGCTCAATGGCAATAACACCAACACCGGCACCACCACGCTGAACGCCGGTTCGCTGATCGTCGGCTCCAACACCGCGCTGGGCACTGGCGCGCTGAACGCAGCCAACGGCACCACACTGGACGCCAATACCGCTGCAACCCTGGCCAATAACCTCAACCTCGGCGGCACCCTGACCGTCGGCGGAACCAATACGCTGACCCTCGGTGGCGTGGTCGCCGGGATCGGTGGACTGACCAAAAACGGCGCCGCCGACCTGACCCTCAACGGCGCCAACACCTATTTCGGTAACACTGCACTGAACACCGGCAAACTGACCGTGGGCAGCAACACCGCACTGGGTGCCGGGACGTTGAACGCAGCAGCCAACACCACGCTGGACGCCAACACCGCGGTAAGCCTGAACAACGCGGTAGCCTTGGCCGGTGCACTGAATATCGGCGGCAGCGCCAATCTGACTCTGACCGGTCTGGTCAGCGGCGCTGGCAGTCTGGTGAAAGACGGTGCGGCGAATCTGATTCTCAACGCCGCCAACAACTACCTCGGCGGCACCACCCTCAACGCCGGCACTCTGACTGTCGGCAACAGTTCGGCGCTGGGCAGTGGGGCGTTGACCGTCGCCGGCGCCGCGACGCTGGACAGCAATTCACCACTGGTTTCGCTGAACAACGGCGTAGCGCTGAATGCCGCGCTGACGGTTGGCGGTACGCAAAACCTGACGCTCGGTGGCGTTACCAGCGGCACTGGCCAGTTGATCAAGAATGGCGCGGCCAACCTGACGCTTAACGGCAACAACACCGTCAGCGGCGGCACCACGCTCAACGCCGGTACGCTGACCCTGGGCAATGCCAACGGCTTGGGCAGTGGCGCGCTGATCGTCGGCGGCGCGGCGACACTGGATAACAACGCTGCGTTCGGCATCGGCAACGCGCTTACCTTGAACGCCGGGCTGACGGTCGCGGGCAACAACGACCTGAGCCTCAACGGCATCATCGACGGCGCCGGCAACCTGACCAAAAACGGTCTGTCAGACCTGACTCTGGCCGGCACCAACACCTTCACTGGCGCGCTGAACATCGTCTCTGGCAGCGTCACCACTCTTAACACCAATGCGCTGGGTAGCACCTCGGGTGTGAACATCAGCGCGGGTGCCGGGCTTAATCTGGGCAGCGACGCCAGCCTCGGCGCACTGACCGGCAGCGGCAGTGTGCAACTCACCGGCAGCAATTCCCTGACCGTCGGCGGCGTCAACAGCACCAGCACTTTCGACGGCGACCTCAGTGGTAGCGGCGGCCTGATCAAGGTCGGCACCGGCACCCTGAACCTGACCGGAATTAACGGCATCACCGGCAACACTGCAATCAACGGCGGTACGCTGGATCTCAGCGGTTCACTGGCCAGCGCGCAGGTCAACGTCAATACCGGCGGTACGCTGACCGGGACCGGCTCGGCGCTCGGGGCCGTCAACGTCAACAGCGGCGGGCATCTGGCGTTGTCGTCGGGCAATCAACTGTCGGCCGGTGCGCTGACCCTCGCGGCCGGCAGCAATGTCGATGTGGCGCTGGGCACACCGTCGACCACCTCGCTGATGAACGTCGGCGGCAACCTCACGCTCAACGGTAATCTCAACGTCACCGATGCCGGCGGTTTCGGCGTCGGTGTGTACCGCCTGTTCAACTACACCGGTGCACTGACCAATCTGGGGCTGGATGTCGCCAGCGTGCCGGTCGGCTACGGCCTTGGCGATTTGATCGTGCAGACCGGCGTGGCCAATCAGATCAACATTCAAGTCTCGGCGCCGAACGTCAACATTCGTTACTGGGACGGCAGCCAGACCATTGCCAACGGCGTCGTCGATGGCGGCAGCGGCACCTGGAATGCGGTCGGCACCAACTGGACCGACGCCAACGGTCTGGTCAATCAGCCATGGGCCGGCGACTTCGCGGTGTTCCAGGGCACGGCGGGCACCGTGACGGTCAACGGCACGCAGCTGTTCACCGGCCTGCAATTTCTCACCGATGGCTACAACCTGGTCAACGGTACGGCGGGGCAACTTACCGCTGTCAACGGCACTGGCGGGACTACGGCGGTGCGGGTCGATCCGGGCGTAACCGCGACCATCGGCGTCAATATCGACGGCGGCGGCATTCTCAATAAACTCGACACCGGCACCCTGGTACTCAACGGCGCCAACAGCTACAGCGGCGGCACGCAACTGGATGGCGGCAAGATTGTCGTTGGCAGCAACACCGCGCTCGGCAGCGGCACGCTGATTGCCAATGCCGGTACGCAACTGGACAGCAACAGCGCGGTGACCCTCGCTAACGCAGCAACGCTAAACGGCAACCTGACCGTGGTCGGCAGCAATGCGCTGACCCTCAACGGGGTGATCGGCGGCACGGGTGGCTTGATCAAAACCGGCGCAGCCAACCTGACCCTCGGCGGCAATAACGCCTTCCTCGGGCCGGTGGCGTTGAATGCCGGCGGATTGATTCTGGCGTCGAACTCGGCGCTCGGTTCCGGCACTCTGAACGCGGCGGGCGGTACCACGCTCGATGCGAACACCGCAGTGGCGGTGAACAACGCAGTCAATCTGGCGGGCAATCTCGGCATTGGCGGCACGGCGAATCTGACGCTTGCCGGCACGATCAATGGCGCCGGCAGCCTGACCAAGAACGGCGCAGCCAGCCTGACCCTGAGCGGCAACAACAACTTCCTCGGCGGCACCACGCTGAATGCCGGCACCCTGACCGTCGGCAGCAACTCCGCACTGGGTCTGGGCAACCTCACCGTGGCCGGCGCTTCATCGCTGGACAGCAGCAGTGGGCTGAGCCTGGGCAATAACGTGGTGCTCAACGCCAACCTGAGCAACACCGGCAGCAGCGACCTGACCCTCGCCGGTATCGTCAGTGGGGCGGGCGGGTTGATCAAGAACGGCGCGTCGAACCTGACGCTCAACGGCGTCAACACCTTCACCGGTGGCACTACGCTCAACGCCGGTACGCTGACCCTCGGCAGCGGCGCCGCGCTGGGTTCCGGCGCAGTGACCGTGGCCGGTGCCTCGACCCTCGACAACAGCTCGCCGCTGGTGCTCGCCAACAACCTCAACGTCAATGCCAATCTGACACTGGCCGGCAACAACAACCTGACCCTCGGCGGCGTGATTGCCGGGGCAGGGACCTTGACTAAAAACGGTCTGGCCGACCTGACGTTGAGCGGCAACAACACCTTCGGCGGCACCTTCGATGTGTTGTCCGGCAGCCTTACCACCCTGAGCGGTACAGCGCTGGGCAACAACGCCACCGTCAGCCTCGCCAGCGGTGCGGCGCTCAACCTCGGCGCATCCGGCAGCCTCGCCAGCCTGACCGGCAGCGGCACCGCGCTGATCGGTACCGGCAATACGCTGAGCCTCGGCGGCGGCAACGCCAGCAGCACTTTCGCCGGCATTCTCAGCGGTGACGGCGGGTTGAGCAAACTTGGCAGCGGCATTCTGACCCTGAGCGGCATCAGTGATTTGACCGGCGACACCAACGTCAACGCTGGCACCTTGCAGGTCAACGGTTCGCTGGCCAGCGCCAACGTGCTGGTCAACAGCGGCGGCACCCTCGGCGGCAGCGGCACCTTGAGCGGCGCGGTCAACGTGGCCGATGGCGGTCATCTGGCGGGTGCCACTGGCAGCACTTTGTCGGTGGGCTCGCTGGTGTTCAACGGCAACTCGAATTTCGACGTCGGCCTCGGCACACCGGTCTCGGGTGGTGGCAACGCACTGGTGAATGTCGGCGGTAACCTGACCCTCGACGGCACTCTGAACGTCAGTGATATCGGCGGTTTCGGCAGCGGCGTGTATCGCCTGCTCAACTACACCGGCGGCCTGACCGACAACGGCATGCTGATCGGCACGGTACCGGGCAGCGTCACCCCGGGCGATCTGACACTGCAAACCGCACTGGCTAATCAGATCAATCTGCTGGTAACTGCACCGGGGGTTACCGTGCAATTCTGGGACGGCAATCAACTGGTGGCCAACGGCTCGGTGGAGGGCGGCAGCGGTACATGGGGCGCTGGCACCACCAACTGGACCGACGTCAACGGCACGACCAATCAGGCCTGGACCAATAACTTCGCGGTATTCCAGGGCACGTCGGGCACGGTCACCGTCAACGGCGCGCAAACCATCACCGGCATGCAATTCGTCACCGATGGCTACAGCTTGCAGAACGGCACGGCCGGTTCGTTGAATCTGGTCAATGGTTCGATGGGCAACGCCTCGGTGCGGGTCGATCCGAACGCCACCGCGACCATTGGCGTCGCGCTTAACGGCACCGGCACTCTGGGCAAATATGACACCGGCACGTTGGTGCTGAACGCCGCCAACGGCTACAGCGGCGGCACCGCGCTGAATGGCGGCAAGATCGTGGTCGGCAACAATGCGGCGCTTGGCACTGGCGTATTGACCGCCGCCGATGGCACTGCGCTGGACAGCAACGCCGCCGTCAGCCTGGCCAACGCTGTGGTTCTCAATGGTGGCTTGAGCGTCACCGGCTCCAACGCCTTGACCCTCGGCGGTGTAGTCAGTGGCACTGGCAGTCTGATCAAGACCGGCGCCGCCAATCTGACCCTCAGCGGCAGCAACACTTATAGCGGCGGCACCCAGCTCAGCGGCGGCACGCTGACGCTGGGCAATAACAGCGCAATCAGCAGCGGCGCACTCAGCGTGCTCGGCAACGGCACCCTCGACAGCGCCTCGGCACTGCAACTGTCGAATGCGATCAACCTGGGTGCACAACTGACCCTCGCCGGTAACCAGAACACCACACTGATCGGCGCGATCAGCGGCAACGGCAGCCTGCTGAAAAACGGTACGGGCGATCTGCTGCTCAGCGGCGCCAACACCTACAGCGGCGGCACCACGCTGAACGGCGGCAGTACGCAGGGCGATACCAGCAGCCTGCAAGGCGCAATCGTCAACAACGCGGCGCTGACCTTCGCGCAAAACACTGACGGCAGCTACACCGGCAACCTCACCGGCGCCGGCACCTTGAACAAAACCGGCACTGGCGCGTTACTGCTGACCGGCAACAACAGCTTCACCGGCACCACCGACGTGCAGGCCGGTACGCTCAACGTCAATGGCGTGCTCAATAGTGCCAACGTCAATGTGGCCAGCGGGGCGAAACTCGGCGGCAGCGGTCAACTCGGCGGCGCGGTGCAACTGGCCGATGGCGCGACCCTGCTCGGTGGCGGCGCGGCCACGCCGTTGTCGGTCGGTTCGCTGGCGTTGTCTTCGGGCACCAATCTGGACTTCAGCCTCGGCTCTGCCGCAAGTTCGACCACGCTGTTCAATGTCGCCGGCAACCTGACCCTCGACGGCACGCTGAACATCAGCAACGCCGGCGGCTTCGGCACCGGGGTCTATCAACTGTTCAGCTACGGCGGCAGCCTGACTGACAACGGCCTGGTCTACGGCAGCCTACCGGTCTCGGCGGCCAACCTGTCGTTGCAAACTGCGATTGCCAACCAGGTCAACTTGCTGGTGCAAAATGCTCCGGGTGAAGTGCAGTTCTGGAACGGTGGCAAAACCAATCCGGACGGCAGCATCGGTGGCGGCAGCGGCGTGTGGGGGCCGGGTACCAACTGGACCGATCCGACCGGCACCCAGGCGCTGGGTTCGAACGGTCAGTTCGCAGTGTTCGGCGGGCAGGGCGGCACCGTCACGGTGGTCGGCAACCAGAGCTTCACCGGCCTGCAATTCCTCGCCAGTGGTTACAGCCTGGTACCGGGTGCTGGCGGTACGCTGACCCCGGTCAACGGCCCGGACGGCAGTCTGGCGCCAGTGCGGGTGAATGCTGGCGGCACTGCGGAAATTTCCGCGCCGCTCGTGGGCACTGGCGGAATCGAAAAACTCGACTCCGGCACCCTGGTCCTGAGCGGTGCTAACACCTACAGCGGTGGCACCACGGTCAGTGGCGGTACGCTGGTCGGTAATACCAGCAGTCTGCAAGGCAACATTCTCAACAATGCTTCGCTGTTGTTCGTGCAGAACTTCAATGGTCAATTCAACGGTTCGCTCCGCGGTCTGGGGGCGATGCTCAAACGCGGTACCGGCACCTTGCTGTTGACTGGCGATCAGCCGTTCAGCGGCACCGTCGCCGTCGATCAAGGCGTGCTGCAAGTCGGCAGTCGTTCTGCACGCGCTTCGTTGGGCGGGCAAGTCACTGTGGCCAACGGCGCCGGGTTGAGCGGTAACGGCAGCGTCGGCTCGCTGGTCAACCACGGCATGGTCACCTCGGGTGCCGAGGCCGGCACCTTGAGTGTCGCCGGTAACCTGACCAATGCCTCCGACGGTGTACTGGCGCTGACCGTCAGCTCACCAACCGCCACGCCATTGGCAGTCGGCGGCACGGCAACCCTGGGCGGCGGTCTGCAAGTCAACAGCCTCGCGCCATTCACCGGCAACACTGTCTACTCGCTGATCACTGCCGGCGGCGGTGTGGTCGGAACGTTCAGCGCGGCGGATCTGCCGCAGTACGCGTTCCTCGACTCGGCGCTGGCGTATGACGCCAATGCGGTGAACCTGGTGGTCAGTCGCAACGGCAACTCATTTGCCGACGTCGCTGCCACCGGCAACCAGAGCAATACCGCGTCGGCGTTGTCGCGTAACGGCGCGGCGGGTGCAGGGTTGCAGAATGAAATCATCAACCTGAGCGTGGCCGGTGCACGCAATGCCTTCGACAGCCTGTCCGGGGAGATTCATGCGAGTACTGCCAGTGCGATGCTTGAGGATTCGCGCTACGTGCGCGACGCGGTGAATGATCGTATGCGTCAACCGTCGTGCAGCGCCGCGGATGATCCACGCCGTGCCTTGGCGCCAAGCGAAAATCAGCTGAGCAGCAACGGCTGCCACGGCGAAATGGTCGGCTGGGCGCGCGCACTTGGTGCATGGGGCGAGTCGGACGGCGACAGCAACAGCGCGCAACTCGATCACAACCTGAGCGGCTTCATGCTCGGCACCGACAAGCAGCTCGACGATCAATGGCGCGTGGGCATGGCCGCTGGCTACACCCGCAGCGATCTCGATGCACACGAGCGTCGTTCGGATGCCACGGTCGAAAGCTACCACTTGGCGGCGTACCTCAACTCGCAGTTCGATGCACTGGCGGTGCGCCTCGGCGCGGCTTACAGCTGGCACGACATCGAGACCAAACGCGACGTCAGCGTCGGCGCCTACAACGATCGACTGGAGGCCAATTACGATGCGCGTAGCGCCCAGGTATTCGGCGAAGTCGGTTACACCATCGAAGCCGCCGGCATCGCGCTGGAACCGTTCGCCGGTCTCGCCTACGTCAACTACGACAGCGACAAAGCCAAGGAGAAGGGCGGCGTAGGGCGCCTGAAAGCCGAAGCCGATCAGGACATCACCTTTTCGACCCTCGGTGTGCGCGCCGGCAAAGTCATCACCCTGGCCAACGGCGGGCAATTCACCCCGCGCGCGTCGCTCGGCTGGCGGCATGCGTTCGGCGACACCAAACCCGACGCCGACCTGAGCTTCATCGACGGCGGCGCCGCGTTCAGCACCCAAGGTGTGCCAATCGCCAAGGACAGCGCAGTGGTCGAGGCGGGCGTGGACTTCCAGGTCAGCCCGACCGGCAAACTCGGCATCGGCTACTCGGGCCAACTGTCGGACGAAAGCAACGACCATGCGATGACCATCAGCTTTAGCCTCGGCTTTTGAGAACAGGAGCGGAGAACAGGAACGGAATACAGGAGCGAAGGACCTTGACCGCCCGTAAGGGCGGTTTTTTTTGATCAGAATTCCTCGAAACATTTCTTCCCAAGGCCTCTGCTAAAATCCGCCGCATTCCCCTTCAGAGACTGCCCCCCATGAGCGAACCGATTCGTCTGACCCAGTACAGCCACGGCGCCGGTTGCGGCTGCAAGATTTCGCCGCAGGTGCTGGAGGTGATTCTGGCTGGCAGCGGGGCGCAGAATCTTGATCCGAAACTGTGGGTGGGCAATGCCTCTCGTGATGACGCGGCGGTGTATGAGATCGATGCCGAGCGCGGAGTGGTTTCGACCACCGACTTTTTCATGCCGATTGTCGACGATCCATACGATTTCGGCCGGATCGCCGCGACCAATGCGATCAGCGATATCTACGCCATGGGCGGTGATCCGTTGATGGCGATTGCCATACTCGGTTGGCCAGTGAATGTGCTGGCGCCGGAAGTGGCGCGCGAAGTGATTCGCGGCGGGCGCGCGGTGTGTGATGAAGCGGGAATTACCTTGGCCGGCGGGCACTCGATCGATGCGCCGGAGCCGATTTTCGGCCTGGCCGTGACCGGACTGGTGGAAAAGCGCCACATGAAACGCAACGACACCGCCACCGCCGGTTGCCTGCTGTACCTGACCAAGCCGCTGGGCATCGGCATCCTCACCACCGCGGAGAAGAAGGGCAAGTTGCGTCCGTCCGACGTCGGCGTAGCCCGCGACTGGATGTGTACGCTGAACAAACCCGGCAGCCGCTTCGGCAAGCTTGCCGGCGTCACGGCGATGACCGACGTCACCGGTTTCGGCTTGCTCGGGCATCTGGTGGAAATGGCCGATGGCAGCAAGCTCACCGCGCGCATTACTTATGAGCGCGTGCCGCGTCTGGCCAGCATCGAGTACTACCTCGATCAGGGTTGCGTGCCCGGTGGCACCTTGCGCAACTTCGACAGCTATTCGAGCAAGGTCGGCCGCGTGCAGGAGCTGCACAAACGCGTGCTGTGCGACCCGCAAACCAGTGGCGGCCTGTTGATTGCCGTGACTCCCGAGGGCGATGCCGAATTCCTCGCGGTCGCCGCCGAACTCGGTTTGAAACTTGAGCCAATCGGCGAACTGGTTGAGCGACAGAGCAATGCGGTCGAGGTGATTTAATGTCCGTCGACTGCACCGATTACCGCGACATCTTCCTCAACAACCGGCCGTTGATGGACGCACGTGCGCCGATCGAGTTTCACAAAGGCGCGTTCCCCGGCGTGGTCAATCTGCCGCTGATGAACGACAGCGAACGCCAGCGGATCGGCACTTGCTACAAACAGCACGGCCAGCAAGCAGCCATTGAGTTGGGCCATCAACTGGTGTCCGGCGCGGTCAAGGCTGAACGCATCCAGGCCTGGGCAGATTTTGCCCGGGCGCATCCGGATGGTTTGCTGTATTGCTTTCGCGGCGGCTTGCGCTCGCAGATCACCCAGCAATGGCTGCGCGACGAGGCCGGCATCAGCTACCCCCGCGTTGGCGGTGGCTACAAAGCCATGCGTACTTTCCTGATCGATACCCTTCAAGACGCGGTCGCTCAGTGTGATTTCGTGTTGCTCGGTGGCATGACCGGCACCGGCAAAACCGAGGCGCTGGTGCAATTGCGCAACGCTGTGGATCTGGAAGGACATGCCAATCACCGAGGCTCCAGTTTCGGCAAACGCGCCACGGGTCAGCCATCTAACATCGACTTCGAAAATCGTCTGGCGATCGACTTCCTGAAGAAACGTGCCAGCGGCATCGAGCAGTTTGTGCTGGAAGACGAGAGCCGGGTGGTCGGCAGTTGTGCGTTGCCGTTGCCGCTGTATCAGGGCATGCAGCAATACCCGATGGTTTGGCTGGAAGACAGTTTTGCGGATCGGGTAGAGCGGATCCTGCGCGATTACGTGGTCGATCTGGCTGCCGAGTTCAGCGCGGTGCATGGCGAAGAAGGCTTTGTGCTGTTCTCGGAACGGCTGTTGGCGAGCCTGAACAATGTGCAGAAACGCCTGGGCGGCGAGCGCCATCGGCGGTTGTTGATTCTGATGGAAGATGCGCTGGCGGAGCAGGGGCGTAGCGGGGCGGTGGATCTGCATCGCAGCTGGATCGAGGGGTTGCTGCGCGAGTATTACGATCCGATGTATGCGTTTCAGCGGGAGAAGAAAGGCGGGCGGATCGAGTTTGCGGGGGAGCGGGGGGCGGTTATTGAATATTTGCGGGAGCGGGTGAGTCGGAGAGATTGATGGTGGTTTTGCTGGCCTCATCGCTGGCAAGTCGAATCGTCGCACCGCAGCTCCCACAGTGGATTACAGTGTGTCGACAATCCCTGTGGGAGCTGGCTTGCCAGCGATGAGGCCATAACAGGCAATACAAAGATCAGGTCGGGCAAGTTGTCTGGCCGTTATCCAGTCCCTGCTTGTAGCTGTGACTCTGCAAACTGGCCTTGCCGTTGTGCCAGGTCAATGTCAGTACATACAGCGAATCGTAGTCGCCCGACTCCCAGTCCTCGGTGATCTTCTGCTTGCCGCCCACCGCGTTGCCCGCGACCTTGTTGATCAGTTCCGGCAGATAGCCGTGCGACCAGGCCGTGTAGATGGTTGCGTTGTGGTACTTGTCGTCGGTCAATTCACGAGCGAGGTCGCTGGTGTCGTTGGCGGAAAACTCGATGTTCACCGGCAGCCCGAGTTTGATCGCGGCGGGGCTGATGGTCATCAGGGGGCGAATATAGCTGTAGGAATTGTCCAGCTCGCCTTCCTCGACATTGCGCGTTGGATTGGCGGCGAACACATAGTCGGCCTTGCCGAATTTTTCCGGCAACAGCGTCGACAGATCGATCGCACGGTTCAGACCTTGGCAGTTGAGCTGGCCCAGACCACCTTCGGGTTTCTCCGCATGACGCAGGAATACCAGGGTTTGCGTGCCGTCAGCCGTTTGCGCGCGGCTTTCGCTGGACTCGAGCGACAAACACAGCGCACTGGCCACCAACAGGGAGGGCAGGGCCACGTAGGCGCGATGTTTGAAGCGTTTGGCGACTTTCATCAAGTTCGTCATTGAATAGAAGTTCTTCAGCAGTTTCGGTTAAGGCTGACAAACCTTGACACCACGGGCTCCCAGCACCGGGTGTGTTCCTTGTCGTGAAGCGCATCCTTTGAGTGCCCTGCGGCCCATTTGGTTCGATCCGGGTCGTGCGCGGCACTCTAGCGGCATCCGGGGATGGCTTGAACGCAGGATAGCGACAGGATGTTACGGTTCGTGTAGGCGCTGCCGCAGGCTGCGATCTTTTAAGCAGCCGCGAGGCGTCAAGATCAAAAGATCGCAGCCTGCGGCAGCTCCTACATTATGATCAGCACTCAATTTGTGACTGGATGCTTCCCATGACCGATCTGTCCGCGTTCCCGATCACCCAGAAGTGGCCGGCGCAGTACCCAGACTGGATTCAGCTGTACTCATTGCCGACCCCCAACGGCGTCAAAGTCTCGATCATGCTCGAAGAAATCGGCCTGCCCTACGAGGCGCACCGCGTGGGCTTCGACACTCAGGATCAGATGTCGCCGGAGTTTCTGTCGCTGAACCCGAACAACAAAATCCCGGCGATCCTCGATCCGCACGGGCCGGATGATCAGCCGCTGCCGTTGTTCGAATCCGGCGCGATTTTGATCTATCTCGCCGACAAAAGCGGCCAGTTACTGGCGCAGGAAGGCGCGTCCCGCTACGAAACCATTCAGTGGCTGATGTTCCAGATGGGCGGCATCGGCCCGATGTTCGGTCAGTTGGGTTTCTTCAATAAGTTCGCCGGCAAGGATTACGAAGACAAACGTCCGCGTGATCGCTACGTCGAGGAAAGCAAACGCCTGCTCGGCGTACTCGAAACCCGTCTGCAAGGCCGTGACTGGATCATGGGCGAGCGCTACACCATTGCCGACATCGCGACCTTTCCGTGGGTGCGTAATCTGATCGGTTTTTATGAAGCGGGTGATCTGGTCGGCATCAACAATTTCCCTAACGTGACCCGGGTGCTCGAGCGCTTTGTCGCGCGCCCGGCGGTGATGCGTGGATTGACGATACCGTCATAACCCGCGCAATAAACGTGGGCGCGGAGGATTATTGCGTTGGCAGTAATGCACTATTGATTGATCCAGGTTTGTACCTGCGCGCCCGCAAGGCATAAGCTGCGCCCCCTACGACTTTCGTCTCATCCGCCGTTTTTCAGGAAGATCCATGTCCAGTCAGTTCCCCGAAGCACGTCCACGCCGTCTGCGCCGCAATGCGAGCCTGCGCAGCCTGTTCCAGGAAACCGAGTTTTCGCTCAACGATCTGGTGCTGCCGATTTTCGTTGAAGAAGAGATTGACGATTTCGTGCCGATCAATAGCATGCCCGGCGTGCAGCGTATTCCCGAACGCAAACTGGCGGGCGAGATCGAGCGCTATGCACGCGCCGGGATCAAGTCGGTGATGACCTTTGGCGTGTCACATCATCTGGACGCCAGCGGCAGTGACACCTGGCGTGAAAACGGTCTGGTGTCGCGCATGTCGCGCACCATCAAGGATGCCGTGCCGGAGATGATCGTGATGTCCGACACCTGCTTCTGCGAGTACACCGACCACGGCCATTGCGGCGTGATGCACAACCATGAAGTCGACAACGACCTGACCTTGATCAACCTTGGCAAACAGGCCGTTGCAGCGGCGCGTGCCGGCGCCGATGTGATCGCACCGTCGGCCGCGATGGACGGCCAGGTGCGGGCGATTCGCCGTGCGCTGGATGAGGCCGGTTTCACCCAGATTCCGATCATGGCCTATTCGACCAAATTCGCTTCGGCGTTGTACGGGCCGTTCCGTGAGGCCGGTGGCAGTGCGCTGAAAGGCGATCGCAAAAGCTATCAGATGAACCCGATGAACCGCCGCGAAGCGCTGCGTGAATCCTTGCTCGACGAGCAGGAAGGCGCGGATGCGCTGATGGTCAAACCGGCCGGCGCCTACCTCGACATCATCCGCGACATCCGCGAAGCGTCGAACCTGCCGCTGGCGGCGTATCAGGTCAGCGGCGAGTACGCGATGATCAAGTTCGGCGCGCAGGCCGGAGCGATTGATGAAGATCGCGTGGTGCGTGAAAGCCTTGGCGCGATCAAACGTGCGGGTGCGGATTTGATCTTCACCTACTTCGCGATGGATCTGGCCCTCGCCGGGATCTGATCAACACCTCGAAACCCTGTGGGAGCTGCGGTGCGACGATTCGACTTGCCAGCGATGGGGTCGGGACAGTCGATATCACCGTTGACTGAACCACCGCTATCGCTGGCAAGCCAGCTCCCACAGGTTTCGTGTTGTTTTTGAGTTATGGGCAAGTGAAGAAGGGCCGGATTCCGTGATCGCGAAAATAGCGCTCGATCACTTTCGGATCGGCGCTGTTATCGGCGATCGCCACATAGGTATCCGGGCGCAGCAGGTAAAAACCGTTGCGCCCCAGTCCTGCCGCTTCGAACGCCGGGCGCCAGTCGAACACATGCAGCGGTAGGTGATGTTCGTTGCACCAGGCGATCATTTCGTCGCTGGTGTCGCCGTACACATGCACCTGCCAGCACGGCTGGCGCAGCGGTTCGTAATTATCCCCCTCACCATCATGCGCCCACGGCAGACGGTCGCCACCGTGCACGTGGCCGGCCGAGCCTTCGCCCAGGGTCATCCCGCGATAGTTGACGGTGATTTGGGAAATGGTGCGAAACAGAAACTCGCGGCTGCTCTCGAACGCGGCCATTTTCGGAATCAGAAACGGCGCCAATCGCGTGCGCAGCAAATCCGCCATACGCCCCTCGGCGGTGACGAAGCTGAACACTTTGTCGGTGGTCGACACCAGTCGCCGGGCGAAGGCGATGCGTTCCGGTTCGTAGCTGTCGAGCAGCGTCGGCGTGGCAGCGCCGCTGAGCACTGCCGCAAGTTTCCACGCCAGATTGATCGCATCGCCGATGCCGGTGTTCATGCCTTGGCCACCGGCGGGGCTGTGCACATGCGCCGCGTCGCCGAGCAGGAACGCGCGGCCGCTGCGAAAGTGCTCGGCCACCCGGTGATGCACGCGGTAAGTCGAGAACCAGTTGACGTCGTCGATGTGCACTTTCAAATGCTCGATGGCACGGCTGCTGACATCCGAGAATTCGAGGGTTTCGGCGCGTGCGGCGCGTTCATCGCGCACGGTGCCGATCAAGCGGGCGCGGCCTTCACCGGCCAGCGGGAACACCGCGAGAAAGTCCGCTTCGTCCAGGTCCAGATGCAGCTCGCCATTCAGCGCCGGGCCGCTGGCCTGCACATCGGCGACGTAGAAAATCTGCTGATAAGTGCCGCCGGGGAAACCGGTGTCCAGCGTTTTGCGCACGATCGAACGGGCGCCATCGCAACCGGCGAGATAGCACGCCTGACAGATTTCCTGCTCGCCATCGGCCAGGCGCAAATGCGCGGTAAGGCCGTCGCCGTGTTCCTCGAAACTCTCAAGCGTAGTGTTGCGCTCGACCGTCACGCCGTAGTCTTCGAGGCGTTCGATCAGCAGTTGCTCGTGCTGGTCCTGCGGGAAGATTTTCAGAAAGGCATAAGGCGTCAGACCTTCGCCGATGCGATCCAGCGGCAACCGCGCCACGGCTTTGCCTTTAACCCAGAAATTCGCCGCAGCAACGCGGTGGCCGTTGCGCACGATGGTCTCGGTCAGATCCAGTTGCCGGTACAACTCCAGTGTGCGCGCCTGCACTGCCAACGCCCGCGAAGTGGTGCCGGGCCTGGAGGTTTTATCGATGATGCGCACGCGGATCGCCAGTTTGCTCAGCCACAGGGCCAGCACCAGTCCGGTCGGGCCTGCGCCGATGATCAGTACGTCGCTGCGGTTCATGATGGCCACTTCCCGAGCGCAGGGCAGGGTGCAAAGGAGGAGCTTTAAGTGAAGTCCATCGCAGCCACTGACGCCAGTGCAGCATTGCTCAAAAGTCGGCGGACTTGATGAAGTCGATGAAGGCTTTCTGCCGCGATGTGTACTGATGCGCATGGGGCCAGAGCGCATGAATCGGTGTGGCATTGGTTGAGTGCGCCAGCAACATGGGGGTCAGCCGGCCGTCCGCCAGCGGTTTGCGGATCGAGATGTCCGGCAGGCAGGCGATGCCCAGCCCCTTGAGGGCAAAGTCGATGCGGGTATTGATGTCGTTGCAGACAATCGCGGTGGGCAAGTACAGCTCGCCACAATCATCGAGTGGCCACGGCTCGACCTTGCCGGAGTTGGGCGAGCGATAGTGCAGCAGTTTGTGCTCAAGCAATTGCTCCGGGCGGTCGGGCATGCCGTGCCGCTCGAGATAGGCAGGGGAGGCGACGATCAAGCGGCGAAAATGGCCCATCGGGTGCGCGCGCAAGTTGCTGTCAGCCACCTCGCCGACGCGGATGGCCGCGTCGAAACCCTCCTGAATGATGTCAACGTTGCGCTCGGCGTAGTCCAGTTCCAGTTCGATTTCGGGATAGCGCTCGTTGAAGCGCGCCAGATGATCGAGAAACACGTCACTGATCGGCGCCAGACTGATCTTCAGCCGGCCTCGGGGCAGGTCGGCGGCTCTGCTCAACTCGGTCTGGATTTCCTCGATTTCGTCGAGAATCCTCCGGCTGCGCTCCAGCAGTTTTTCACCTTCCGGCGTCAGCGCGATGCTCCGGGTGCTGCGCTGAAACAGCTGCACTCCGAGACTTTCTTCCAGCCGCGAAATGCGCTTACCGATGGCTGAGGCCGATACACCCATGGCTCTGCCTGCGGCGACAAAGCTGCGCAACTCGGCGACTTGTACAAACACGGAAAACGCGGCAACGGATTCGAGCATGACACTTCCTTGATTGCGGACATCGGTGGCCGCACAGACCGGAACGGTAACCTACTTTTTCCGCAATGCCTATGCCACTAACCTTCACAGCGCCTGCAATGTTGGTCGGTTACCCGACGACAAGACAGCGCATCAGGGAGGCTGTACCGCTCAGGGACGAGCCCGATTTTTTCCGGTTCAGGACGACAGGAGTCGCCATTTTGAAAGCATTTGTGACGGGCGTTACCGGCTACATCGGTGGGTCGATGGCCATGGCGTTGATCGACCGTGGATATGAGGTGACTGGCCTGGTGCGTTCGGCGCATCAGGCCAGCGCGGTGGGACGGCTGGGCATCATCCCGGTACTGGGAACGTTGTATGACACCGAAATCATCAAGAAACAGGCGCTGGCGGCGGATTTGATCGTCAACGCGGCCAATTCCGACAACGCCTACGTGGTTTCCACGCTGTTGCAGAGTCTGCGCGGCACCAGCAAGACCCTGATTCATTACAGCGGCACCAGCGTCATCGGTGACCGTGCCGAGGGCGCGGGTTCAGACCAGCAATGGACGGAGCAATCGCAACCGCGTCCACGTCTGGAAAAGGTCGGCCGGGTGGCTATCGATAACGCAATTCGCATGGCCGGTCAGCAGGGCCTGCGCACACTGGTGGTGTGCCCGACCATGGTGTTCGGTGAAGGACGCGGGCTGCACAAGGATTCGATTCAGATTCCGCTGTTGACGCGTCTGGCAATCGAACACGGGGTTGGCACCTACGTCGGCAGCGGTGAGAACCGCACAGCATTCGTGCACATCGATGACTTGGTCAGCTTGTCGCTGCTGATGCTTGATAAGGCTGAAAGCGGTGCGTATCTGTTCGCTGAAAACGGTGAAGTGTCAATGAAGGACCTGGCGCAAGCCATCAGCGAAAAGCTCGGTTTCGGCGGTCGTACGCAGTCGGTGTCGATGGAATACATCCTCAGTAAATGCTGCGCTCATGACCCGGAAGAAGCCGAATACGGTCTGGGCTCGAACATTCGCGTCTGCGGCCAGAAAGCCCGGGATTTTGGCTGGGAGCCACAACACTCGGACGTCCTTAAGTGGATCAGTGAAAGCAATAGCCTGGGGTTTTCGCAATGAGCGTCGCAATGAATGTAAATCTGCGCAATAAGGATGAACGCGTGATGAGCTGGCCGCTGTTCGCCCTGGCCATCGCTGCTTTTGCCATCGGTACCGCCGAATTCATCATCATGGGCCTGCTGCCGCAGGTGTCGGCAGATCTCGGGGTGTCGATTCCCTCCGCCGGCTATCTGGTATCGGGGTACGCCATGGGTGTCGTGGTAGGTGGCCCGCTGCTGGCGATGCTGGTCGGCAAGATGGAAGAAAAACGTGCGCTGTTGATCCTGATGGCGATCTTCACCATCGGCAACGTCGCCTGCATGATCGCGCCGGACTTCACCTCGTTGATTGTGGCGCGGGTATTTACCGCGTTCAGCCACGCCTCGTTCATCGGCATGGCAGCGGTGCTCGCATCGCGTATCGCCCCGCCGGGCAAGGAAGGTCGGGCGATGACGCTGATGTTCACTGGCATGACGCTGGCTAACGTGCTCGGTGTGCCGGTGGGCTCGCTGGTCGGTCAGGTCTACGGCTGGCGTACCACGTTTTTGGGTGTGGTCGCGCTCGGTCTGATTTCGCTGGTGATGGTCTGGTATCTGGTGCCTTCACGGGCGGGTGCCAACAAGCAACAGACGCGCGCCAATCTGCAAGGGATGAAACGCCCGATCATCTGGCTCGGCCTGATGACCAGCGTGATGGCGTCGGCCAGCATGTTCGCGTTCTTCACCTATATCGTGCCGATCCTGCAAGACGTTACCCATGTCGAACCGAAGTTTGCCAGTGTCGCGCTGCTGGTCTGCGGTGTTGGCATCACCATCGGCGGCTTGCTCGGTGGCCGTCTGGCCGACTGGAGCCTCACCCGCTCGCTGGTGCTGACCCTGCTGGCGCTGATTGTGGCGCTGGTCAGCTTCTACTGGACCAGTCACTCGGTTTATCCGGCCGTGATCAACATGGCGGTGTGGGGGTGTCTGTCGTTTTCGGTCGGTATGCTCCTGCAAGCGATGATCATCCGCGTGGCGGGCGAGTCTGCCAACTACGCGTCGACCTTGAACGTCGGTGCGTTCAACCTGGGTAATGCGATCGGTGCGTGGGTCGGTGGCCGAGTGATCGATGCCGGCATGCCGCTGAACTCGATCACCCTGGTGGCGGCGGGCATTTCCGTGGTCACGCTGGTGATGGTGCTGGGGATGTTCCTGAGCCGCGACCGCCGTTTGTTGAGCTATTCGTCAGCCACTGCCTGAGTCGCTGGAGCGCCAGGAATCACTTGCGGTTCCTGGCGCAGGTCAAAGGCTCAAGGATGGGCATTGCTGGCATATTGCCTGGGTCGTCGCATGGCAGTAATGTAGCGCCGCTGCGCAGTGCCCGGTGGCACGCTTTCGCACGCAAAACGCAGGGAAACTCATCAATGGATGATGAATCGAAATACAACCCGTCGGCACAGTGGCGGATAACAGGGCAAGCGGTGGTGCATGCAAACCCCTGGTTTTCCGTGATCAGGCACGCCGTACAGTTACCCGATGGCCAGGCCATCGACTATTTCGGCGTTCATCATGAACGTCCGGCCGTGGGCATTCTGGCCCGGCAGGAGGGGCGGATTCTGCTGATTCAGCAGTACCGCATGCTGACCGGCCAGTGCGTCTGGGGCTTGCCTTCGGGTGGTGTCGATGCCGGTGAAAACACCCTCCAGGCCGCTCAGCGCGAGCTGCTTGAAGAAACCGGATATGCCGCCCGCGATTGGCAGCCGCTGATTGCCTTTCATCCCACTTACGGTTGCAGCGACCAACGCTTCGAGATCTTTCAGGCGCAGGATGTACAGCGCCTGAGTGAGCACTTCGACACTCATGAGGTGCTGCAGGTGCGCTGGTTTTCAATCGAGGAGATTTTTCAGTTGATCGCCGAGGGCTGCATGACGGACGGCTTGTCGCTGGTGCCGATTCTGCTCAGCGTCTGCCAGCCGGCGGCGATCAACGCGCACGCCACGGCAAACCCGTCGGTTCTCAGTCAACAGCAAGCAAGGATGGCGTAATGAAGATCAACGAATTGTCGAAAAAATCCGGTGTCAGCCCGCGCATGTTGCGCTACTACGAGGAGCAAGGGCTGATCCGGCCGATGCGTCTGGCGTCCGGCTATCGCGATTACTGCCAGAACGACATTTCGGTCCTGAAGAACATCAAGGCACTGCAAGAGGCTGGGCTGACGCTCAATGTCATTCGCGTGCTGATGCCGTGCATCATCAGTCAGCCAGTGCGCTTCGATCCCTGTCCGCTGATTGTCGCGACGCTCAAGGATCAGCGTTTCAAGCTGCAGCGCACCATCGAAGATCAGTCGCGTGCGCTGTCGATTCTCGAGCAATACCTGGAGGAGACCGGGCAGATGGATGTTCCTGAGATTCTGCCGAACTCCATGTGGGAGTCCGGCAGTCTCGCCTACGCCTGAGGTCTGCCGGCGACTGGCAGCGCCCGCGTACGCTGCAGATTGCGCAGGCCACGCATGGCCGGGCGCTCAATCAGCAGGAAGGTGATGCGCGCGATCAGAATGGCGA
This sequence comes from Pseudomonas sp. TWP3-2, assembly GCF_049897765.1. NCBI lineage: Bacteria > Pseudomonadati > Pseudomonadota > Gammaproteobacteria > Pseudomonadales > Pseudomonadaceae > Pseudomonas > Pseudomonas sp. TWP3-2. Next base: position 118,535 of record NZ_JAFCWW010000013.1, read on the forward strand.
TTGCCGCGAATACGGCAATCGACAGCGCGGTCGCCATCGAAGCACTGAGGCCGTGCTGAAGCAATCTGTCGGCCAGGCCATGCATGAAGTAATTGAGCTGGTTGTGCACCAGATAGATGCTGTACGAAATCACCCCCAGACGATAAAACGGTGGCGCGCCGACCAGGCGTGCCGCCGCATGCTGGCCGGACTGCAACGCCAGAATCAGCAGCGGGAAGCACGCCACAATCAGTACGTCTGCGCCCTTCAAGGTCATCATCAGTAGGGTCCCTGTGCAGATCACGCCCGCCACCACCGGATGGCCCAGCCAGCGGCGGATCCAGGCAAAATCCAGTGCACGGTAGGTCATGATCCCCATGACGAAATCCGCGAGGCAGCGCATCACCGGATAGGGAGTACCGTAGTGCCAGATATCGAGAAACCCCGAACGCTTGGGTTCATCGAACAGTTCCGGGGAAATCGCGATCAACGACAACAGGGCCCAGGCGCCGAGCATGGCCAGCAGGTTCGCCGGCCACGAGCGTCGCAACAGTGCGAGCACGATAAACGGAAAGCACAGACTGGCGATCCACTCGGCACTCACCGACCAGCCGGGGGTATCAAGGGTCGGCACGTTGAACAGGGTCTGGAACATTGTCAGGTTGATCAGTGCACTGACCGCGACCGGTGGGCCCGGCCAGCGGTCCATCAGCGAGTTGGCCACCAGCAGCGCTGCCGTGAAAGTCATGACCGCGTACAACGGGTAGATGCGTGAGAGACGCCGGTAGACGAAACGCAGAATGTCCCGGGCGTTGAGCGAGCGTTCGAACAGGTAGCCGTAATTGAGCGCCAGGACGAATCCCGACAGCACCAGAAACAGATCCACCATCAGGTAACCGTTGCCCAGAAGGTTGCCAGCGCGTCCCTCCAGTAACTGTCCGGTATTGAAGTGATAAAGCATGACCATCACCGCCGCGATCCCGCGCAAGCCGGTTAACGCACGTACTTCCTGTTTAAGCATGTCCTTTCACCTGTCCATCATCCGTTATACGACTGTTTAGGCTGTCAGGCGGGTGTCATCCGTGATGCCTTTGAGGTGCTCGGCCTCACCGAAAAATGCAGCACGGCATCCTCGGCGCCGAGGCGCGAATCTATCAGTTCGAGCGCGCGGAAATCGGCGATCCACTCTTCGTCATACAAGTCCTCGGCCTTGAGGGTGGTGGCCAGGGCGATGACTCGCGTTCCCGCCGCATGCGCCGATAGCAGACCGGCGCGTGCGTCCTCGAAACTCAGGCAGTGCGCCGGTTCGACACCCAATACCCGCGCAGCCGCCAAGTATCCATCAGGCGCCGGCTTGCCGGAAGCCACGTCTTCGGCGGTGATGAGGATTGGCGGAATCGGCACCCCCGCCGCCTGCATTCGACGCACGGCCAGCTCGCGGCTGGCCGAGGTCACCACCGCCCAGCGTGAGGCCGGCAGACTTTCGAGAAATCGCCGCGCGCCCGGCACCTCGACGATGCCGTCGGTGTCGGCGATTTCCTCGGCGACAATGCGCGCTGTTTCAGCGTCGATATCGACGCCGGCGGGGGCGAACATGGCCACGGTTTCTGCTGTACGCCGACCGTGGGCGGCATGCAGCACGGTGTCCAGATCGAGGCCGTGACGGTCAGCGAAGCGTCCCCAGGTGCGCTCGACCACCGCAGTCGAATCGACCAGTGTGCCGTCCATGTCGAACAGCAGGGCCTGGGTTGAGATCAGTGAACCTGTTTGTAATTGCATTGGTGTCAACACTCGTTTTGATGAAGGGGAATATCAGTGCAGGGCATTGAGTAGCCAGCCCAGATCGTGTTGCAGGTGTGCGGGGTCGCCGCCGCGGTAATCGTTTTCCAGCACGTAGGTGTCAACCGTGTGCAAGCGCTGGAGCGCGGCAACGGTGTCGGCCACCGCGCCATCGCCCAGCCCCAGCGGCACACTGGCCTCCAGATCGTGACGCCCATCCTTGAGGTGTACCTGGTTGGCGAGGAACGGGTGCAATTGTTCAATCAGCGCGAGCGGTTGTACGCCAGCCTTGAGCGGATTCCAGCTGTCGAGAATCAGCCGGAAATTGCTCCGCTCGACTTGCGTCACCAGTTGCCGCGCACTGGCGACGTCCAGATCATTTTCACTGGCCACCAGCAGTCCGCGCTGGGCGCCTTGCGTGCAGGCCCATTCGAGCAGGCGCGCGCTGGCGTCGAGGGTTTCGCGGTCGCGAATCAGGCTTTGGCGAAAGCTCGGGAAGAACACCATTGGCGCATTCAGATACGCCGCTGCATCAAGGGTCTTGCACACCAGCGTGCGCACCTCTTCGCCCGTCGTCGAGTGTGCCGGGTGGTGCAAACCCAAATCGTTCATGCGATTGCACGCCAGCGCACGGACGCTGACTGCATGCCTCACTCCGGCATCGCGGATCGCCCGCAGCATCGACGGGTTATCCAGTGTCGGTGCGCGCCCCGGCCCACCGAAGTCGAGCTGGATTTCGCGCAAACCGCACCACGCGGTGAATGCCAGCGCCTGGGACCCGGTGAACGGCAGGCGCCAATCGGCCAGGGCAATGCGCGGTGCGGCGGCGTTCGGCTGATCGGCGAACATCATGCCGGGTGCCGGCTCTGCGACACCGGAGGCGCTTCGTCCACGCGCCACGCATCACCGTTGTTACCGACCACCAGGCTGTCGCCATGAAACCCCGCGCCACGGCTGTGGTAGAGACTGCGAGCGACGCGAGCGAAGGTGTCCGGGGTCATATAGTCGGAGTAGTCGAAGCTCGCGGGACGCCGCTGACGGATCCCGGCGGTATCGACCATCTTCTCCGGCAGAACCTGCACTACTCGCACACCGTCGGCGCCTTCTTCCTGCGCCAGAGAGTTAAGCAGGCTGGCCGCTGCCGCTTTGCTCGCGGCGTACCCGGAACGGTTCGGCCCGGCGTTGTAGACAACTTCCGACGACACCCCGACAAACAGCGCCGGGGCACGCAGACGCAAAGCGGGCAGGGTGACATTGAGCGTCAACCACAAGCCATGCAGGTTGACGTTCAACTGATCGCGCCATTCCTGCTCTGTGACTTGCAGCAGCGGCGCGCGTTTCGGGCCGTAGTAGACGGCGCTGTAGAACACCGCATCGAGGCTGGCGCCGAACTCTTGCACAGCGGCTTCCAGGCGCTGACGGCTTTGCACCGGGTCGGTGAAATCGATCGGTCGCCAGATCACGTTTTCGAGGCCAGGCTGGCTGTCTGGATTGGAGCGGCTGAACACCACCACCTGCAGGCCTTCGGCAAGCAGTGCCTGGGCAATCCCGCGGCCAATACCGGTGGAGCCGCCCATCACAAAAATCGTGTTGGAGCGGGGTGCAACTGACGTCAGGCCGTGCATGGCAGGTTTCCAGATTGTTGAAAGGAGGTATCGGCCTTGAGCAGGCTCGAGCAAGGTGTGACGGCGATGGCGATTTTCAGGAAGCGTTCGCCGTCGATTTCGCGCTCGCCACACCACGCCATACGCTGCATCAGTTCGGCGGCCTCGGGCAGGCTCAGCAGGTGTGTGACCAGCGGCGAAAATGTTCCGGGGTTCTGCGCCAGCAATCGTGCCGCGTCTTGCAGGGTGGCGCTGGCGACGCCGCGATGGCCGTACAGCACCAGTGGTTTGCCGGTGTGGGTGAGCACATCGGTGAACGCCCCTGCCAGCGGCAGGCCGCCGCAGTTATGGCTGCGAACCTGGGCGATATCGGCAAGTCCGGGTAGCGATGACAGCCGCGACTCGCCGGGCAAACCACCGATCAGATCGATCACGCCGTGACGCGAAACCTGGCTGACGGCATGCTCGAGGCAGGCCAGGGTGGCGCTGCGTGGCGTGGCGATCAGCGCCGCCACCGGGCGATCCTGCATCGGCAGTTCGAGGCCGGCGCCGAGGTCGTCGAACAGCACGTGACGGTCGAAGTGCAGCCGGTTGCGCTCGCTCCAGTGCAGGCCGGCACTGCTGTGATGCACCATCGTCACCCGCGTCCAGACACCCAGATAACGCTTGGCCAGCAGGGCCGCGAGATGGCCGATGATGCCGTCGCCATAAATGATCAGCGGTCCGGCAGGCTTGCGTTTGCACATCAGCTCAAAGGCGTGGATCACGCACGCCAGCGGTTCGATCAGCGCCGCCAGACGCGCCGGCAGATCCACCGGTAGCGGCACTACAAGCCCACTTTCGACGATGGCCGCGGGAATCTTCACGGATTGCTGGAACATCCCATCCAGTTGATGCCCCAGTAGCATCTGCGGATTGCCCGGATGCGTCGGGTTGAGGATGACGTTCATGCCTGCGCGCAGGTAGTCGGGAACACCCGCTCCGACTTCAAGGATGCGCGCCACGCCTTCGTGGCCGATCACCGGCGCCGGATCGTCGCGCTCGCGCCGCAGGATCTGCAGGTCGGTGCCGCATAGACCGGCGATCAACGGCGCGACACGAATTTCGCCGGCTGCGAGAGAAGGCGTCGGCACGCGCTGAAGGTTGACCCGTTGTCCGTCCCGGACAATCGCCAGATGGCTGGCGGTGAGATTTTCAAAGTCATTCATGCACGTAATGCTCCCTGGCCTGTAACGCGAACAGCCCGGCTCCGGCCAGACCATCGGCCTGTTCGGGGCGCGCGACCACGATGCGATCCATCAGATAGCGCGGCAGGCGCTGGCTGGTGAGGTACAAGCCAGCCTCCTGAAAGTGCCGGGCCAGCAAGCGCAGGTAGTGCGTTTCGAGATTGACGCTGACCCCGCCTACAAACACCACGCGATCGATTTCCGGGTCCAGCGTCAAGGCCATGCGCACCACATCGGCAATTGGCCGGGTGGCCAGATGCAGCAAGTGTTCGGCGTACTCGTCTTGCCGCTCAAGGGCCATTTGCAGCGCTTCTTCATGGCCGCAGCCGACCTCGATCAGCCGCGCCATGGCCGAGGACGCCCAGCGCGAAGGCTGGTTTTTGACCAGCGCGTCGTGCAGGTTTTTCATCCCGCGACCCGAGGAGAACGCCGCCAGGTGGTTCTTCCCGCCACAGTCACACGAAAGCGGGAGGGGGCCGCCCGGGGTGTCCGGCAAGGTTACCGGCAAGTGGCCGATTTCGCCTTGCAGGCCGACGTCGTCCAGCGCAATGCGGTTATTGCGCAGGTCGATCGTGCGGCTGGCGATTCCCGAACTGATGGTGATCAGCAGCACTTTGCGCAGCCCGCTCTGACGCTGCAGGCTGGCGTAGTGGATCAGCACCGCCGTGACATCGTTCACGCTATGCCAGCTGATTTCCGGTGCGCGGGTGCTCAACTCGCTGCGCAAGTCGAACGGTGTGGTGTCGGCGCCCCATAATGGGCCGGAGCCATATACCAGCCCGGTGCGGGCGTTCATCGCGGCGCCCATCGAGATCGACGCCTGACGCAAACCGGACTCTCGCGCGGCATTCACCAGATAGTCGAGCAGGGCGTCCTTGAGTGCACGCGCACTGAGCAGCGGATGCGTCAGAAAGCTGCTCGCCGGCTGGCTGTGCAGATGGCTCAGGCCGCGTTCGGGGTGGAAGTGTGCGCTGCGAAAATGCGTGCCGCCGATGTCGAAGACGATGACGCTGTGCGCGTCATCGTTTTGCGCCAAGGGTCGGGACGTTCTTTCCAGAGTGTCCGTTACCATGGGCAAGTCCTCAGGCCACGCAGCTTTGGTCAGCGCGGCGCTCGCCGCGTTGTTCGATCCAGAGCAAGGCTTGCTCCAGATCGGCCCGGCTGACGTCGTTGACGAAGGCGGTTTGACCGATGCCGTCGGACAGCGGAATACGCTGCAGACCGTCGCGGTGCTTGATGGTGTCGGCCAGTGCCTTCTCGAGCAATTGCAGGTTGAACACCGGATGCGACACCGGCAGTCCCGCGATTTCGATCAGGTCGATGGCACGTTCTGCGTCCGCTGCCGAGAGCAAGCCGCGACCCGCCGCCAGGGCGACGCACAACGCCATGTCCACGGCAACCGCCTCACCGTGCAACAAGGCCGGTTCCGCCAGCAGCTCCAGCGACGGACTGAAGGTGTGTCCGTAATCCACGCAGCGTGCCAGTTCCGCCTCCCACAGGTTGGGCTCGAGTTCGGCGAGCATGCCGGCAATCGCGCGAGACATGATTTCCTTGATCCGCGGGTCATTCGAGGCGAAGGCTTTGGGCGTCAGGTTCGACGACATGTCTTCCAGCAGTTCGAACAGGTCACGGTCCTTGATCAGCGCCATCTTGATGATTTCCGCCACGCCGTTGGAGATGTGGCGCTGATCCATGGTTTGCAGGAAGTACGGATCAATGAACGCGGAAGACGGCGCGTAGTAAGTGCCGAGGCGGTTTTTGTAATCGTCGTGATTGACCCCGGTCTTGATGCCGATCCCGGCGTCGATCTGGCCCATCAGCGTGGTCGGAATGCGAATGTACGGGATGCCCCGGCGATACAGGCTTGATGCAAATCCGACGACGTCCAGCAGCACGCCGCCGCCGATGCCGATCACCACTTCGTTGCGCCGCAACAGATTGGCCGCAGCCATGGCCTGCGCCACTTCGATGGCGTGATCCATGGTCTTGAAGGCTTCATCACCGGACATCACCTTCCACACCACCTGAATTTTCCAGGCCTCGAAGTAGGCGCGAAATTCCTCGCCATACAATTCGTTGACCCGCGCATCGATGACCACCAGCCGGCGCACCGTTTGCACGCCGTTGGCGCCGCAGCCGTATGCGAGGGTCGCGTTGGTGTGCTTGAGCAGACCGGTGTTCAACGACACGCTGTAGTTGACCTCTTGTCGCGCGTGCATGCGCCAGGTCAGGTCGGAGCATTTGGGCAGCGGACTGGCAATGTGCAGACGACGCTGTGGCGTGGCTTGGGTGTTCAAGTTATCCATAACTCTTTACTCGAATAGGGTCGAAATGAGGGCAGGGTGTGATCAATCGATAATCGTGCGGTGAACCTTTACCCAGCGTTCTTCTTCGGCCGAAGCCAGAATCGCATCGATGATTTCGCAGCAGCGCAGGCCGTCGACGAAATTCGGTGCCGGCGACTCGCCGGTCTTCAGTGCATTAATGAAGTGTCGGAAACTCAGGGTGAACGCGTCGCCGTAGCCCATGCCCTGCGCCGTTACCCCGACGCCCAGATCGCCGCCCAGCGCCGGGAACCAGAACAGTTCGGCACCCGGATGAGCGCGTCCCAGCGGAATGGTCCGATAGCCGGAAATGGCCTGAGGATCGGCGCCGTCGAAAAATTGCAGTTCGTTGCTGCGCTCCCAACTGAAACGCACGGCACCCTTGTCGCCAACCACGACAAAGAACACGTCGTTCTTGAAGCCGGGCAACGCCCAACTGGCCTTGATCGTGCCCGTCGCGCCATTGTCGAAACGCACCATCGCCGCCGCCAGATCATCTACCTCAACCTGACCCTGTTGAGTACGATCGTTGGGCAGCGGGCGTTTTTCGATGAAGCGCTGGGTGGTGGCAACCACGCTGTCGACTTCGCCGACGAGGAACCGCGCGAGGTCGATGATGTGTGCGCCGACATCACCCAGGGCACCGGCGCCGGCCGGGCCTTTTTTGAAGCGCCAGTGCAGGGGAATGGTCGGATCGTTGTTGTGATCCTGGAAGAAATGCCCTTCGAAGTGGCGAATCTTGCCCAGCGCGCCGCTTTTGATCAGGGCGCGTGCCTGAGCAATCGCTGGCCAGGCACGGTAGGTGAAGTTGACCATGTGCACCCGGCCGGAGGCGTGTGCCGCCCGTGCCATTTCGGCGGCAAAATGGCTGTTGACTGACAGCGGCTTTTCGCAAATGACATGTTTGCCGTGAGCGAACGCGTCGAGACAGATTTCATGGTGAGAATCGTTCGGGGTGGCCACGTCGACCACATCAATCGAGGGATCACGGGTCACACTCTTCCAGTCGGTGCCGTGGTCTTGCCACCCCCAGCGCGCGGCCTCACGTTCTGCCGCGCGGGCATCGGTGTCGACGATTCGCGCCAGGTCGAAACGATCAGCCGGGTCTTCGGTGTAGCCTGCCAGATTGTTCATCGACAGGCTGTGCAGCTTGGCCATGTAACCGGCGCCGATCATCCCTACACGAAAAGGCTTTGCTGCTTGCATTGTTTCTGGCTCCCATTGGACTTCTTGTCTGGATGCCTGAAAAAGGGGGAGACGCTCCTGCGCTGCCCCCATTCCTTTGTTCTCAGGCGGCGCCATACCACCCTTGACAGTGGTGTGAAGGTCAACAGGTTTTTTAGGTTTTTTACGAAAAAAATGCCCTGCCCGCGTAGTGCTGGCGATTGGTAACGTTTTCCATCGGCTGAAGGTGGTTGTGGGTCGGGGTGGGTATCACACGGCCGGAATGTTCAGACTGCGCTTCCGGGCCTGTTCATTTGCCGTGATGCTTAGACGTCGATGGTCCCCGCGAGCTTGGCAACCCGTGGCTCGCCTTGGGTTAGATAGCCACCCTGTGCTGCTTCCCAATACTTTTTGTTCACCAGGTTTCCACGCCCAAGCGCAGGGTCATGTCTTTCTGCGAAACCTTGAATTTACGACGGCTGCGCCGCCGAGCGGGAGCAAGCTCCTTCGCCACAGGGGGGCTGTGGATGTCAGGGGAACGGGGTTGAGTCATTGCAGTCCTAGCCTGCGCCAGGCGATTGATCGTATGGTGACCCCGGCTTAACGGACTGGAAGACGCTTCATGCACACCCCTCGATTACTCATCAGCCTCGCCGCATTGCTGGTATTGGCCGGTTGCGCCGGTCAGCGCAGTGACGAACCGGCGCCACGCCCGCCCGCCGAGGTTAAGGCGCAGATCGTCAAGCTGCTGCCGGCGAAAACCGTCGACCGTCAGGGCTGGGCCACCGACATCTACGCCGCGTTCGCCGCGCAGGACATCAGCCCGACTACGCAGAATCTGTGTTCGGTACTGGCCGTGGCCGAGCAGGAATCGACGTTTCAGGTCGATCCGCAGGTGCCCGGTCTGGGCAAGATTGCCCGTGACGAAATCGACCGCCGCGCCGCTAAAGTGCACATCCCCAGCCTGCTGGTCAGCGGCGCGCTGCAAGTGCGCTCACCCAACGGCAAGAGCTACAGCGAACGCCTGAGCGCGGCGCGCAGCGAAAAAGAACTCAGCGCGATTTTCGATGACTTCATTGGCTCGGTACCGATGGGCCGCACGCTATTCAGCGGTTTCAACCCGGTGCACACCGGCGGGCCGATGCAGGTCAGCATCGAATTCGCCGAGCAGCACGCCAAGGATTATCCGTACCCGGTGGATGGCACGATTCGCCGCGAAGTGTTCAGCCGACGCGGTGGCATGTATTTCGGCATCGCGCATTTGCTCGGTTATCCGGTGAGCTATCGTGAGCCGCTGTATCGCTTCGCCGACTTCAACGCCGGTTGGTACGCCAGCCGCAATGCGGCGTTTCAGAATGCCGTCAGCCGCGCGTCGGGCATTCCACTGGCGCTGGATGGCGACTTGATTCGCTATGACGCGATCATGCCCGGCACCACCGAACTGGCGGTGCGCACCCTCGGCAAGTCATTGGGCATGCGCAATCCGGTGATTCGCGATCAACTGGAGAAGGGCAAGACGCTGGAATTCGAAGAAACCAGACTCTATCAGCGGGTGTTCGAGTTAGCCGAGAAGGCCGAAGGCAAGACGCTGCCGCGAGCAGTGCTGCCGGGGATCGTGCTGCAAAGCCCGAAAATCACCCGCAAACTGACCACCGCGTGGTTTGCCAAACGCGTGGACGAGCGCTATCGGCGCTGCATGGCCAAGGGCTGACTGAAAAAAACGCATAAAAAAAACCGGCTGGGATGAGCCGGGTTTTTTCTGGGTTGCTGCGGTACAGCCATTCATTCAGACCGCGCGACGTTCGATCAGACGATCCGAACCACCTTCGGCAACGGTGTTGCCTTGCAGACGATCCGAGCCATCAGCGGCAACGGTGTTGCCTTGCAGACGATCCGAGCCGTCGGCGGCGATGGTGTTGCCTTGCAGACGGTCCGAGCCATCAGCAGCGACGGTGTTGCCTTGCAGACGATCCGAGCCATCAGCGGCAACGGTGTTGCCTTGCAGGCGATCCGAGCCGTCGGCAGCAACGGTTTGGCCGTGCAGGCGATCCGAGCCATCGGCGGCGATCATGCTGTGAGTCGGGGCGGCAAAAGCGTTCAGTGCGAAAACCGAGAAAGCGATGCTGAGAAGGATTTGGCGTTTCATGATTGTTTGCTCCGGGGGTGTTTATTGGTTGGTATGGAGCAGATGTTACGCCCGGGATTTTTTATGAGAACTTCATTGACGTGATGGTGAACATCGACGCCGATGATGATTGCTCACAACACCTTAACCGCCCGCCCGATGGCCTGAATCGGCCCGGTCGGTTTGCCGATCGGCGAACCGTTGGCGCCTTCCAGCGTCAGCTCGAACAACTGGTTCGGTTGCAGCGGCGGCAACTTGTCCAGCGGCACCGACAGCGCTTGCCCCGGTTTCACCAGCCCGAGCGACACCGGCCCTTGCCAGCCATCAGCCTTGGTCCAGAATTCCAGTGCTTTATCCGCCGGCACTTCGACCACCCCCAGCGGAATCAACTGAATCTCACGCGAATTGCTCGCCTGAATCACCCAGCCCGGCGCCTTGTCCTGTGGCGCCACCAGCACCACCAGAAAACTCGGTTTCGGCGGGGTCTGCGTCAGCAGGACTGCACCAAGCAGCAAGGTCGCCGCCAGCCCGGCAGCACTCAAACCGCGCCACAGCGGCAGTAGATTCCACCACGAAGTGTTCTCGGCCAGCGGCGCCTTGTGCGTGAGCCGTTCGACACTGCGTTCAATCCGCTGCCACAACTGCGCCGACGGTTGCTGCGCCGGCGCCAGATCAGTCAGCTCCAGCAGACGCCGCTCCCAGGCATCCACCGCCGCACGCAACTCGGGCTCATTGGGCAGGCGTTTTTGCACCTCTGCGCGTTGCTCGGTGGGCAGCGTGCCGAGCACATACTCGCTGGCCAGTTCATCACGATCCTGCGCCGATTCGATGGTCATCCCATGCACTCCCGCAACGCATTCAGGCTGCGTTTGATCCAGGCTTTGACGGTGCCCAGCGGCGTGTCGAGGCGTTGGGCGATCTGCCCGTGGCTGTAGCCGTCGACGTAGGCGTGCAGGATGCAGCGCCGGCGTTGCGGATCGAGTTGTTCCAGGCAGTGGTGGATGCGCGCCGAATGGGCTTGCGCGTCGAATGCATCGTCGATGTCCATGGCTTCATCATCGTCGAGCAGCGGCGTTTCGCGACTGTGATTGCGCAACACATTCAGCGCCAGATGCCGGGTCACGGTAAACATCCAGCCGCGTGCTGAACCTCTTGCCGGATCAAACCCCGCCGCACCAGCCCAGATCTTGATAAATGCGTCATGCACAACGTCCTCGGCCAGCGCCGTGTCGCGCACCAGGCGCCGGGCCACGCCAAGCAGGCGCGGGCTCTCCTGCACATACAAATCGCGCAGGGCCTGACGCTCGCCACGCGCGCAGGCGGCCAAACGGGCTTCGTAGTCAAAGGCGGATTCGGGTAAAGACATGTCCTGCAATCTAGCAAACATCGGCAAAACATCCAGACATCCCAGTGCAACTGTGGGAGCAGATCTGCTCCCACAGCTCATTCTCGCTGCGCGAAACTCAGTTCGCCGCCCAGAAAATGTAGTCAGCCTGATACTTCACCACTTCCTGCTTGCCCTTGTTCGCCGCCGTGCATTCGCTGCCCGGCGCGACGCCGCCCTTGAGCGCCACACGCTGGATGTAGCTGACGCCGCTCATCGCGCCTTTGCCTTCAGCCGGGTTGGCCTTGACCAGTTGATAGGGCAGGTTGCCCGGACTCGACGGCGCTACCGCCAATTGCGTGCCGGTGACTTTCGAACCGTCCTTGGCCTGCCAGGTGGCTGGTGGGCCGAAGTAGGTGCCGACCTGTTTGCCGCTGCGATCATTGAGCACGGCTTTCGGACCGACAAACACCCACTCGGTCTGCCCGGCAGCGTTGGCCTTGTCACGGCATTCGTAAGTGATCTCGCCGACCCCGGTGGTTTCCATCGCGACCTTGTGCCCGTCCGGCACTTTGATGCTCTCCGGCAGAGCGGTTTGCGCGAATGCAGTTGAAGTGGCGGCGAACAGACCGGCGAGGCAAATCAGTTGGGTGGTGTTCATCAGTGTTTCTCCGAATGGGGGTAAACCGCTGACAGCCGAATCGGGCTGTTACAAGGACTACCCGTGACGGACGCGTTTGGATGCACTGCCCGAAAAATAAAATCTGGCGCGAGCCTGCGCAGGAACGCGCATAGCGTGCCAAATCCGATACACCAGCTATAAATAGGGCTACTAAAGATGCCTGTCGGGATTGAGGAGGGGTTATGTATCAGCTCTACGGACATCGCAATTCAGGCGCGGCGGCTATCGAGGCCGCGCTGGAACTGTGCCAGATCGCTTACCGCTTCATCGACGTCGAGGCCAGCGGCGAGGCGGCCGAAGCATTGGCCAGGCTCAATCCGCTCAAGCAGATCCCGACCTTGCAACTGCCCGATGGCAATGCACTGACCGAAAGCGCGGCGATCCTGATTCACCTTGGGCTGACCTTTCCAGATTCCGGTCTGTTACCGAGCGAGCCTGCCGAACGTGATCAGGCGATTCGCGGGCTGGTGTTCATCGTCAGCAATTGCTACAGCGCAATCGGCGTCATCGATTATCCCGAGCGCTGGCTGGTGATGCCGGATGAAGCCACGCGGCAGAATCTGATGACGGGCGCCCGCGAGCGTTTGCACTGGAGTTGGGAAGTGTTCGCCGACCAATTCTCCGCCGAGCTGTACCTCGACGACGAGACGCCGGGCGCGCTGGATGTGTTGGCGGCGGTGGTCACGCGCTGGGCCGGCACCCGCGAACACCTGCGCCAGAGCCGCCCGGGATTTTCTACGTGGTTGCAGCGCATCGACCGCCACCCGGTGCTGGCGCCGGTCTTTGCGCGGCATTGGCCCGAGTGATCAATCGCCGCGAATGTACTGCTCCAGCTGTTTGATCAACTCGGCCTGTTCCGCGATGGCCTCTTTTACCAGGTCACCAATCGACAGCAGGCCGATCAGCTTACCGTTCTCCACCACAGGCAAGTGGCGCAGACGCTTGTCGGACATGATCCCCAGACAGGTGTCGACGGTCTGGTGCGTGTCCACGGTGATCACGTTGGCCACCATGATGTCGCGCACCGGCGTGCCAACCGATGAGCGGCCATGCAGCACCAGTTTGCGCGCGTAGTCGCGCTCGCTGATGATCCCCACGACCTGGTCGTCTTCCACCACCAGCAAGGCGCCGACATTCTTCTCGGCCATTTTCATCAAGGCTTCGAGCACCATGTGATCGGGTTTGATCTGGTGCACTTCCTGATTTTTCTGATCTTTGAGCTTGAGCAGTTGGGCGACGGTTTTCATGGTGATTACTCAGGTGTTGTCGTTGTTATCCAAGCATCGTAGACGCTGGCCCGTAGAGCAAGGGCGCAAAACGGCAGATAGCACGCAAAAAACGTCATTCCACGAAATAATTCCAGTCAACTCAACCTTTGTGGCGAGGGAGCTTGCTCCCGCTGGACTGCGAAGCAGGCCCAAACTCAGACAATCAGTTAAGCCTGACACACCGCATTGGCTGGTTTTGCGACTGCTTCGCAGCCGAGCGGGAGCAAGCTCCCTCGCCACAGGTGATGGGGCAATCAGTGAGGCCTGTAGCGGACGATGCCGCGTAGAATGCCGGTCTGATTCAATTCCTGAGGTCGCAGTGGTGGATTTACAGCAGGGCTTCGTCCTGACCCGGCATTGGCGCGATACACCGGCTGGCACTGAAGTCGAGTTCTGGCTGGCGACCGACGCCGGGCCGCGCCGTTTGCGTTTGCCACATCAGCCGTCGGTGGCGTTTATACCCGCTGTCCAGCGCGAGCAGGCTGAGCGCGTTTTGGCAGATGAAAAAAACGTCGAACTGCGTCCGCTGGCCTTGCTGGATTTCGAGCACCGCCCGGTGCTTGGCCTGTATTGCCAGCAGCACGGTCAGTTGATGCGTCTGGAGACCGCGCTCAACCGTCACAGCATTGACGTGTTCGAAGCCGACGTGCGCCCGCCCGAGCGCTATCTGATGGAGCGCTTCATCACCGCGCCCGTCTGGTTCAGCGGCACCCCGGATGCCGACGGTGTGCTGCTCGACGCCCAGCTCAAACCCGCCCCGGACTACCGGCCGAAACTGCGTCTGGTGTCGCTGGATATCGAGACCACCGAGCAGGGCGACCTGTATTCCATCGCGCTGGAAGGCTGCGGCGAGCGTCAGGTGTACATGCTTGGTGCGCCGAATGGCGATGCCAGCATTGTCGACTTCGACCTCGAATACTGCGACTCACGCACGCTGATCCTGAAGAAACTCAACGACTGGTTCGCCCGTCACGACCCCGACGCGATCATCGGCTGGAACGTCATTCAGTTCGACCTGCGGATTCTCCACGAACATGCGCGGCGCCTCGGTGTGCCGCTCAAGCTCGGCCGTGGCGGTGAAGAAATGCAGTGGCGCGAACACGGCAGCCGCAACCATTACTTTGCCTCGGCAGCGGGGCGGCTGATCATCGACGGCATCGAATCCCTGCGCTCGGCGACCTGGAGCTTCCCCTCGTTCAGCCTGGAGAACGTCGCCCAGACCCTGCTCGGCGAGGGCAAAGCGATCAACAATCCTTACCAGCGCATGGACGAAATCAACCGCATGTTTGCCGAGGACAAACCGGCGCTGGCCAAGTACAACCTCAAGGACTGCGAGCTGGTCACGCGGATTTTCGCCAAGACCGAACTGCTGACGTTCTTGCTCGAACGCGCCAGCGTCACCGGGCTCCCGGCGGATCGCAGCGGCGGGTCGGTCGCGGCGTTCACCCATCTGTATATGCCGCTGATGCACCGTAAAGGTTTCGTCGCGCCAAACCTTGGCACCAATCCGCCGCAAGCCAGCCCCGGTGGGTTCGTCATGGACTCGCAACCGGGGCTGTACGAATCGGTATTGGTACTCGACTACAAGAGTCTGTATCCGTCGATCATCCGCACCTTTCTGATCGATCCGGTGGGGCTGATCGAAGGTTTGCAGCACCCGGACGACGCCGACTCAGTGCCGGGTTTTCGTGGCGCACGCTTCTCGCGCACCCGGCATTGTCTGCCGTCGATCGTGGCGCGGGTGGCCGAAGGTCGCGAGACCGCCAAACGCGAGCACAACGCCCCGCTGTCGCAAGCGTTGAAGATCATCATGAACGCTTTCTATGGCGTGCTTGGTTCCAGCGGTTGTCGGTTTTTCGATACGCGGCTGGCGTCATCGATCACCCTGCGCGGCCACGAGATCATGCTGCGTACCCGGCAATTGATCGAAGCGCAGGGCCACGCGGTGATCTATGGCGACACTGACTCGACCTTCGTCTGGCTACGCCGCTCGCACGATCAGGAGGAGGCGGCGCAGATCGGGCGGGCGCTGGTCGAGCACGTCAACGACTGGTGGCGCGCGCATGTGCGCGAACAGTACGGGCTGGAAAGTGCGCTCGAATTGCAGTTCGAAATTCACTACAAACGCTTTCTGATGCCGACCATTCGTGGCGCCGAGGAGGGCAGTAAAAAACGCTACGCCGGTCTAGTGACCCGCGCCGACGGCAGCGATGAAATGGTCTACAAAGGCCTGGAAACCGTACGTACCGACTGGTCGCTGTTGGCGCGGCAATTTCAACAGGAGTTGTACGAGCGGATTTTCCAGCGCAAGCCGTATCAAGAGTATGTGCGCGACTATGTGCGCAAGACCTTGGCCGGCGAGTTCGACGAACGCTTGATTTATCGCAAGCGCCTGCGCCGCACCCTCGATGACTACGAACGCAACGTGCCACCGCATGTGCGCGCCGCGCGCCTGGCCGATGAATACAACGCGCAGCAGGGCCGGCCACGCCAGTATCAGAATGGCGGCTGGATCAGCTACGTGATCACGCTGGCCGGGCCGGAGCCGCTGGAGGTGCGCCGCGCGGCGATCGACTACGACCACTACATCACCCGGCAATTACAACCGGTGGCGGATGCGATTCTGCCGTTTGTCGACGACGATTTTTCAACCCTGATCGGTGGGCAACTGGGCCTGTTTTGAGTCCAGCAGTTGCAGCGTCCAGTCGTCCGGAATGCCGTGGAAAAACCGGTCCAGCGCTTGGTTGAACGGGCTGTCCGCCGCTGTGAACTGGCCGAACAGGGTCATCGAAGAGTGAAATTTCAAGTCATCCGGATGCCCGAAAATCTCGGCAATCGAGCGCTGGCGTACGTTGAGCACCATTCGCGTGCATGTGCGCAAACGGGCGCCAAGCAGTTCGTGCGCCAGGTAGGCCTGGGTTTCCTCGGCCGATTGAATGGCGAAATGGCGCGACATTTCGCTGCCGCCCAGTCCGGCGAACTGCGGGAAGATAAACCACATCCAGTGGCTGCGTTTGTGGCCTTCTTCGAGTTCGCGTTGCACG
This sequence comes from Pseudomonas sp. TWP3-2, assembly GCF_049897765.1. Classification (NCBI taxonomy): domain Bacteria; kingdom Pseudomonadati; phylum Pseudomonadota; class Gammaproteobacteria; order Pseudomonadales; family Pseudomonadaceae; genus Pseudomonas; species Pseudomonas sp. TWP3-2. The sequence goes on from NZ_JAFCWW010000013.1 coordinate 135,054, forward strand.
CGTTCGAACACCGGTTCCTGAGCCTGGACGAACCGTTGCAGGTTAAAGCCGTCGTGCGGATCAGTGCTTCTCATGGGAAAAGCCCTCTACAGCGGACGGTGGCTCAGACCATGGCCAGCCGCTGCTTGCGTTGTGGCGCGGGGAACGCCTGCTCCAGCGCCGCGAGATCCCCGGCATCCAGCTGCAATTGCGCCGCTTGTGCATTGAGTTGCACGTGTTCCGGGCGCACCGCTTTGGGAATCGCAATAACCCCATCCTGACGCACAATCCACGCCAGAGACACCTGTGCCGGGGTCACGTTGTGACGAGCGGCAATCTGTTTTAGCACCGGGTCGGCGAGCAGCGCGCCGCCCTGGCCGATCGGACAGTAAGCCATCAGCGGCATGCGCTGCTGCTGGCACCACGGCAGCAGGTCGAATTCGACGCCGCGCTCTTCGAGGTTGTACAGCACCTGATTGGTCGCGCAGGCCGGGTTGGAGAGCTCTTCGAGGTCGTCGACATCGAAATTCGACACGCCCCAGCGGCCGATCTTGCCGTCCTCGCGCAGCCGTTCAAAGGCCTCGACGGTTTCCTCCAGCGGATACTGGCCGCGCCAATGCAATAAATACAGGTCGATGTAGTCGGTGCCGAGCCGGCGCAAACTGCGCTCGCAGGCCTGAGGGATAGCTGTGCGACTGGCGTTGTGCGGATAGACCTTGCTCACCAGAAACACTTGATCGCGCAGTCCGGCGATGGCTTCGCCGACTACAGTTTCGGCGCCGCCCTCGGCGTACATTTCCGCCGTGTCGATCAGGCTCATGCCCAGTTCGATGCCGCTGCGCAACGCCGCCACTTCACGCTTGTGCGCCGAGCGGTCTTCGCCCATGCGCCAAGTGCCCTGACCAATTACCGGGACCTGCACGCCTGCCAGTTCAAGGGTACGCATCCAATCCTCCTCTGCGAAATCGTCGATACCTTCAGTGGGCAGCAAAATAGCCCGTGGGTTCCGTGAGTCTTATAAAAGCAAAAGATCGTCCGATCGCGGCCCGAGCCTTCGGCAGCTCCTACAAAGGAATGCGATCCCCTGTAGGAGCTGCCGAAGGCTGCGATCTCTTGATCTTAATTTTGTTATTTCGCGGTGAATTTCAGCAGCACGCTCTGGGTATAGGTCTGCCCAGGATCCAGGCGCGTGCTCGGGAAGTTTTTCTGGTTCGGCGAATCCGGATAGTGCTGCGTCTCCAGAGTGAACGCGCCCCAGTGCGGATACACCTTGCCGCCCTTGCCCTTGACCGTGCCGTCGAGGAAGTTGCTGGTGTAGAACTGCACACCCGGCTCGCTGGTGAACAACTGCAAATGCCGTCCGGAATGTGGATCGCTGACTTCAGCCGCCAGTTTGCTCGCATCACCCTTGGCGTCCAGTGCCCAGTTGAAATCGAAGCCACCGTGTTTCTCTTCGGCAAATTTCAGCTGCGGATGATCAGCCTTGATGTGCTGGCCGATGGCAGTCGGTTTGGTGAAATCCATCGGCGTGCCGGCCACGGGGGCCAGTTCGCCGGTCGGAATCAGTTTGGCGGTGACCGGGGTGTAATGGCTGGCGTGCAGGGTTGCGACTTGCTTGAGGATGTCGCCATTACCGGCGCCGGCCAGGTTGAAGTAGCTGTGGTTGGTCAGGTTGAGCACGGTCGGTTTGTCGGTGCTGGCCTTGTAGTCGATGCGCAGCTCGTTGTTGTCGGTGAGGCGATAGGTGACCTCTGTAGTGAAGTTGCCGGGGAAACCCATTTCACCGTCCGTCGACAGATAACTCAGGGTCACGCCGACCGAGTCTGCGTCCTTGGTTTCCTGCGCTTTCCAGACCTTCTTGTCGAAACCCTGCGTGCCGCCGTGCAAGGCGTTGCTCTTGTCGTTCTGCGGCACTTGATAGCGCTTGCCGTCGAGTTCGAACGCACCGTCCGCCAGACGATTGCCGAAGCGGCCGATGGTCGCGCCGAAGTACGCGGTGCCTTTCTGGTACCCCTGCACATCGTCGAAGCCGAGCACGATGTCGTCGAGCTTGCCGTTCTTGTCCGGCACCAGCAGCGATTGCAGGGTGCCGCCGTAGGTGATGACCGTGGCCTGCATGCCGTGGCTGTTGCGCAGAATGTATTGCTCGACAGGCGTGCCGTCATTGGTCTTGCCGAAGGCTTTGTGTTCGCTGGTCAGGCCAGCGGCTTGCGCGGAGAGGGTGGCGATCATCAGAGACAGTCCGAGGCCGGAGAGCAGGAGTCGGGATTGAAGCATGGTTGACTTTCCTTTTTGTTGTTGTTTTCAGAATCGACAAATAGTCATGCTAATTGATGCTTGAGTGAAAATTTATAGCGGATTAAAGGTTTATTGCAAAGATAAAGTCGGACTAATTTGCAGTGGGCGATGCGCCGAAGGTCGGCTGTGCGCGCCCGACACTGCACTTTTTCGCAATCTTTGGCTCTATCCATGGCCAAGGTTGCGGTGACTCCCGTCGCACAGGAACGTGTCCGTCAAACATACATGCCGAGAGTTTTCCGCCAGATCGCTGCTTTCATTTACCGCCCGTGCCTGTTGCTGGCGTGTCTGTCGACGTTGTTGCTCAGTGGCTGCAGCCACCAGCAAGGCAATAATTTTTTCAACCAGATGCGCGAGGGCCGGCCGCAGGAATTCCTGCAGACCAGCGTCGACCGCATGGCCACCCTGGCCATGCGCGATAATCTCGACAGCCTCTATCGGCTGATGGGCAAACTGTACTTGCGCAATCCAGACGAGCTGCGCAAGTCGGGGTTCCTCAACGTCAACACAGCGGTCAAACAGGTGCGCCTGGCCATCGAGCAGCAGCAACCCTTGCCGCAATTGGGTGGCAAAAAAGATCTGGCGGCGCTGAGCTACGCCATGAGCCCGGAGTTCCTCGGCGACCGTGTTGGCGCGTTCATCTACGCGATCGGCAGCATGCTGGTGACTGCCCACGGCAATCGCACCGAGTTCTACATGACCGATGCCATCGACCCGACCTTCGTCAACAACGCCGCGCGCAACATTGAGAAAGCCACGTGGATTCTGGCTCAGCGGCAGAACAAGGAAGGCCAGCCGCTGCTGTTCTCCAATGAAATCTCGGAGGAGGGCAGCAACCTGAGTTTCGCCACCGAATTCGGCAAAGTCGTCGCGCGGCTGGATTTGTTGACGCAAATGCTCGACGAGCGCTATCGAAGAATTGGCCTGAATTACGCACAAAGTCTGCTGTTTCTGAATTTTTTACCGGTGCAGTGAGCCAGGTCGGGTAGAGTGGCGGGCGGCGGAATTTGTATACAATCCGCCGTCATATTGACTCAAAGGGAGCTGCACCCGTCATGACCGACCCCGCAAGCGCCGATTTCGCCAGCCTCGAGCGTGCCACCCGCACAGACAAATTGCCCTACGCCGCGCTGCTGGCGTTCGCCATGACCGGCTTCATCGCCATCCTCACCGAAACCCTACCGGCCGGGCTGTTGCCGCAGATCAGCGCCGGGCTGAATGTCAGCGAAGTGCTGGCCGGGCAATTGGTGACGCTGTATGCGCTGGGCTCGATTGTCGCGGCGATTCCGCTGACCGTCGCCACGCGTGGCTGGGGACGCAAGCGTGTACTGCTGATGACGGTGGGCGGGTTTCTGTTGTTCAACACCATCACCACGTTTTCCGGCCATTACGGACTGACTCTGGCCTCGCGGTTTCTCGCCGGGATGGCGGCGGGGCTGTCGTGGGGGATCATGGCCGGGTATGCGCGCGGGATTGTGCCGGTGCATCTGCAAGGCCGGGCGCTGGCGATTGCCATGCTCGGCACGCCGGTGGCGCTGTCGCTGGGCACGCCGGCCGGCACCTGGCTGGGTCATCTGATCGGCTGGCGCGCCTCATTCGGCATCATGTCCGCGCTGGCGCTGGTGCTCGCCGCGTGGATTGTCGTCGCGGTGCCGGATCGCCCCGGCCAGGCCAGCAGCGACCGCCTGCCGCTGCTGCACGCGTTGCGCATGCCCGGCGTGCGCCCGGTGTTGTTTGTGGTGCTGACGTGGATGCTCGGCCACAACATTCTCTACACCTATATCTCACCGTTCCTGATGCAGGCCGGGCTGGCTGAGCGCGTCGATCTGGTATTGCTGGTGTTCGGTCTGTGTTCGCTGGTGGGGATCTGGATCATCGGCATGCTGGTGGATCGCTGGTTGCGCTGGCTGACGCTGATCAGCCTCGCGGTGTTCGCTGTGACCGCGCTGGTGCTGGCGCTAACCACGACCTCGCCATGGCTGATCTATGTGTGCATGGCGGTCTGGGGCTTGTCGTTCGGCGGCTCGGCGACGTTGTTGCTGACCGCGGCGGCGGACTCGGCGGGTGAGCATGTCGACGTGGTGCAGGCAATGCTCACCACCTCATGGAACGTGGCGATTGCTGGCGGCGGATTGTTCGGCGGGTTGCTGCTGGATCGGGCCGGGGCGATGTCGTTTCCGTGGGCGCTGCTGATCTTGTCGTTGATTGCGCTGGCGACGGTGTGGCTCAACAGCAATCACAGTTTCAAGCCGGGACGTCGTCTGCATTGAGCGCAAAGGCATAACGATAGATCGGATCGATATAGGAGGTTATAAGAAAAATCGCTATGCTGCGGGCCAGTTTTTCCTGTCGTTTTTCTGGACGTCTTAATGGAATTGGCAAATTTCGGCCTGGTGATCGCCGGGCTGGTGGTGGGTTTTATTGTCGGCATGACCGGTGTCGGCGGCGGTTCGTTGATGACGCCGATCCTGCTCTGGTTCGGCATCAACCCGGCCACGGCGGTGGGCACTGACCTGCTGTACGCCGCCATCACCAAATCCAGTGGCGTGCTGGTGCACCGCAAAAACAACAACATCGACTGGGCCATCACCGGATGGCTGACCCTCGGCAGCGTGCCGGCGGTGGCGATGACGTTGTGGTTCCTCAGCACGCTGCACACCGCACCAGATGCGATGAACGCGATCATCAAGCAAGCGCTGGGCTTCGTGCTGTTCGCCACGGCGCTGGCGATTTTCTTCAAGAAACGCCTGCTGGATTTCGCCCACAAACGTGCCGGCGGCAACTACAACCCCAGCGGTCCGCGCCTGAATGCCATGACCGTGCTCACCGGTCTTATCCTCGGCACCATGGTTGCCCTGACCTCCATTGGCGCCGGCGCCCTCGGCACTGTCGCACTGTTCATCCTCTATCCGCTGCTGCCCACCCGCCGCTTGGTCGGCACCGAAATCGCCCACGCCGTACCGCTGACCCTGGTCGCCGGTCTGGGCCATGCGAGCATGGGCAACATGGATTGGGGCGTGCTGGGCTTCCTGCTGATCGGCTCGCTGCCGGGGATCTGGCTCGGCAGTCACCTGACCGGCCGTATCTCCGATGAGGTGCTGCGTCCGTGCCTGGCGACGATGCTGGTGTTGATTGGTTATAAATTGGCGTTCTGAGTGAGCGCCATTTTCATCACCGTCACCGGCAATCCTTCGTAGTCCACTTCTTCGACCACCTCCCAACCCAGTCGCGCATACAGCGACTGCGCCGCGTCGGTGTACAGGTACAACTGCGGCACGCCGAGTGCGGCAGCTTCGGCGACAATGCGCTTGACCAGTTGCGAGGCGATGCCGCGACCACGCTGCTCGGCCTTTACGTAAACCCCGGCCATCCACGGCGTCAGCTCGGGGCGGGTTTCCATGTCGCTGTCGATCAACAGTGCGCCGCCCAGCAACTTGCCGTCCTCCAATGCAACGACCACGCTGGGAATCGCACCTTTGCCGCAAACCGCGCGCATGCGCTCGGTTCGCGCCTCTAGCGTGTCTTCAGGGCTGTACTCGCCCCACTCCTTGAAGTTGAGCTCGGCCAGTTCTTCGATATGTTCCGGGTGATCGCACAAGTAGTCGATGTGCATGCTGCGTGAACTCCATTTCGTGGGCTGAACGCCCACCCTAATCCGCGCAACCCCGGTTGCGCAATGACGGCCCTGACCTAAGCTTTGGGCAAGGCGACGCACATTTGCCGGGCAACCCCCGGAACAATCGCCGCGATGCGCAATCATTAGAGCGTGGATATCAAAAGGAGATGCGCATGCTCATCAGGTCACTGACCCTGACACTCTTGCTGGCGATTGCCGGCCCCTCGTTCGCTGGCGACAACGATTCACCGCTGGACGTCGACAAAGGCAACTATCGCCCATTGATCGTGATCGCCAACAGCACGGTGGACCCGGTCTGGGTCGGCCTGAAAAAGTCGCTGGAGGACCCGGCCAACAAACAAGGCATCGCCGACCGCAAGCTCAAGGTCTACACCATCCTGAGCATGTCCGGTCAGCTCGACGGCAAGGACCTGGGCCAGCAAGACACCATGGCGCTGCTGCGTTCGCTGAAACTCGGCGCCGGGGCTTATCCGAAAATCTTCCTGGTGGGCAAGGACGGCGAGACCAAACTGGCAGCTTCGGGCGATGAAGCCAAGTCGGTGGATCTGAAGAAAATCTTCGACACGATCGATGCCATGCCGATGGCTGAAAAAGAAGCTGCGGCAGCGGTTGTGACGCCGCCGGCAGCGACTGAACCGGCGCCGGCCAAAGGTGCGAAGGGCAGCAAACCGGTGAAGCCGGCCAAACCGAGCAAGCCACCGGAAATGCCGGATGATTGATTGGCGGCTGCGGGGCTGAGTTGAAAAAAATGGCGAACGGTTTAAAGCGTTCGCCATTTTTTATTGCCCGATTACTTGGTCAGCTCAGCCAAAATCCCATGCGCAATCTTCACCCGTTCGGCATTCGGGTAATTCTTGTTCGCGAGAATCACGATGCCGACCTTCTTCGCCGGCACGAACGCAACATAAGCACCGAAGCCACCGGTCGAGCCCGTCTTGTTCAGCAACACATTCGCCGGTTCAGGTTGTGGCGGGTTCAGCCATTTGACGTTGTGCGCTTCCATCGCCATCGGCGTCGAGTTGCCGGCCAGCAGGCGCTCGAGGCTGATCGGGTAGGTGTAGCGTTCCCAGCCCAGGCCCTGGGTCATGTCGCCGACGCTGTAGTAGCCGGTGTGGGTGAGGGCGATGGCTTTTTGCAGGGGGGCTTCGAGTGGCGCGGAGCTCAGGTTGGCGTCGACAAATTTGAGCAGATCTGCGGCGCTGGTCTTCACGCCATAGGCTTCGGCATCCAGTGCGCCGGGGCTGACGCGCACCGCTTGGTTGTTCTTGTCATAGCCTTGGGCGTACAGCTTCTCTTCAGACGCGGGCACCGAAAGGAAGGTGTGCTTGAGCCCGAGTTTCGGCAGCAGGGTTTCGGTCATGGCCTGATCGAACGGCTGGCCGAGGCTTTTGGCTGCCAGATAGCCGAACAATCCAATACTCGGGTTGGAATATTGGCGATGGCTGCCGGCCGGATAAGTCGGTTTCCACTGTTGGAAATAGCCGAGCATCTTGTCGGAAGAATCTGCAGCATCCGGGAATTGCAGCGGCAGTCCGCCAGCGCTGTAGGTGCCCAGTTGCAGCACGCTGATGGTGTCGAACGCACTGCCGCGCAGTTCGGGCCAGACCTTGCTCGCCTTCGCGGAAAAATCCAGATTGCCGTTGGCCTGAGCGTAGCCGCCGAGGGTGGCGGTGTAGGTTTTGCTCACCGAGCCGATTTCAAACAGGGTGTTTTCGCTGACGGTCTGACCGGTGCTTTGGTCAGCGACGCCGTAGTTAAAGTAATGCGGTTGGCCATCGACGGTGATCGCCACGGCGACGCCGGGAATGTTCTGTTGTTGCATGACTGGTGTGACCGCATCCTTGACCAGCGCTTGCAGTTGAACGTCGGATAACGGCGCGGCCATGCACGCACTGGCGCCGAGGAATAGTCCAAATGCGCTGTAGGACGTGACTCTGGTCAGATTAATTGGAAACATAAATGAACCACTCTCCATGAGTGCTGATTGTCTTATCCCGCTAGACTGCGGGCAATTTCGCCACTGGCCTGCCGAGCAGCGCCGCCAATCTAGGCAGTTCGGCGCCTGCCGGCAAACGATGAAATCTCGCACGAGCCATTAGAAAAATTTGGGACTGGGCATGATCCGACCACAATTACCCCTCAATGCGTTGCGCGCCTTCGAAGCATCTGCCCGACATTTAAGCTTCACCCGCGCCGCCGTGGAATTGTGCGTGACGCAGGCAGCCGTCAGCCATCAGGTGAAAAGCCTCGAAGCGCAGCTCAATGTCACCCTGTTCAAACGCCTGCCCCGTGGGCTGATGCTGACCAGTGAAGGCGAAACCCTGCTGCCGGTGCTCACCACTTCGTTCGATCATATCGCGCAGATGCTCGAGCGTCTGGCGGGCGGGCAATATCGCGACACGTTGACGGTCGGCGCAGTGGGGACGTTCGCGGTTGGCTGGCTGCTGCCGAGGCTGGCGGACTTTCAGGCGAAACATCCGCTCATAGATTTACGGCTGTCGACTAACAACAACCGGGTGGATGTGGCGGCTGAGGGCCTGGATTACGCGATTCGTTTTGGCGCCGGGGCGTGGCACGGCATTGAGGCGACCCGCTTGCTCGATGCGCCGTTGTCGGTGTTGTGCGTTCCGGAAATCGCTCGGCAATTGCACACGCCGGGAGATCTTCTTCAGCAGCGCTTGTTGCGTTCATATCGCACCGATGAATGGCCGGAATGGTTTCACGCCGCAGGACTGGCGACCCATGCCGCGCCGCCGCAGAGCATCGTCTTCGACTCGTCGTTGGCGATGATGGAAGCGGCGTTGCAGGGCAGTGGCGTTGCGTTGGCGCCACCGCTGATGTTTGCCCGGCAACTGGCGGCAGATTTGATTCGCCAGCCGTTTGCGATCGAGATCACCACGGGCAGTTACTGGTTGACGCGGTTGCAATCGCGGCCGGAATCGGCCGCGATGATGGCGTTCAAAAACTGGTTGCTGCAAGCCTCGGATCAACACTGAACCCTGTGGGAGCCAGCCTGCTGGCGATGGCTATCTCTGAGGCGCTGATGCTGTTGCGGATGTACTCAAAACCTGTGGGAGCTGGCTTGCCAGCGATGGCGTCGGGGCAGGCGATGATTTTTTTGCGGTGTACATATCCGTTGCTGCGGTAACGGCTTCTTGGGGTTCCGCCCTGACGGCGGGTCACCTTTTTCAAACGCCAAAAAGGTAACCCAAAAGGCTTTTCCCTGACGTTCGGCCCTCGCTGGGGCTCGGGTTCCTTCGCTCCGGGATTGTTCCGGGGGCATCGCCTCCGGTTTGCTGCGCTGCACCTCCTCTCGATGTGTTTGGCTGCGCCAAACGGTCGCTGCGCTCCCACCCCGGATCAATCCCTCCACTCAGCCTGCCGACGGGCGCTTGAGATCAAAAGCCGCAGCCGAGCTAACGCTCATCCTGTTGAGTGGGGCGGCT